>CAYYWB010000100.1:0-9394 GCA_964475285.1 uncultured Bifidobacteriaceae bacterium
GGTTTGATACTTGTAATAAACCACCAGCGGATGGCGGCTGTTTTCGTAAGTGAGCGCGGGCTGGTTCCACGTCTCGCGCGTGTCGGTGCAGACGGATTTGGCGTTGTCCTCGATGATGAACCGGATTGGCAGTTGGTGGTTCGTCGAATACTTGAGGCATTCGTGGAAACTTCCGGTCTCCGCCGTCATGTCGCCGACGAAGCAATGCACGCGGGATTTTTCGCCGCGCCGCTTGATGCCCATTGCCGTGCCGACGGCGATGGGAAGGACTCCGGTGACGATGGCCGAGGAAACGACCCGGTATTTCGGAAAGCAGAGCGAAATCGAGCGCCCGGCGAGAATTTCCGCCTTCACTTCCTCGCGCGGAACGCCCTTGAGCAGGCATTGGTAATGGCTGCGCCACGAGCAAAAAACCCAGTCTTCGGGCTTCACATCGCGGAAAATTTCAATCATCCGCGTTTCGTTTCCGAAATAAAGATGAACCGGGGCGCGGATTTTTCCGGTGTTGAAAATATCCGCAATTTCCGACTCAAACGCGATCAAATCTTCGGGCGTCATGTTTCGTCAGACTGCCGGAAAGCGCGCACGGAGTCAAGATTTGACGCGGTGAAAGCGGGTTGTCGCCGGCCCGTGTCGGCGCGGCGCACGAGACAGGGCGATGACGGAAATCTGACTTGGGCGGACTTGTCGCGCCATAGTCCCGCTTTGGGGACGAAGGCGGATTCCGGTTTTCATTTTGGGATTATAAGAAAGCGGTTTGTTTATAATGGCAGGATGACCGCTCCTTCCGGCAGAATAACCGTTCTTTTGCCCAAGAGCGCCATTGCTGCCGGGAAGAGCGGCGTTCCTGTGGGGAAGAACGGTCTTCCTGCGGACAAGAACGCCGCTCCTGCGCGGAAGAATGCCATTCTTGCGTCGGAGAGCGTTGCCAGGAATGCCGTTCCTGCTGTCAAGAGCGGTCATCTTCCGCGCAAGAACGGTGGAAATCGGGCAATTTTACAGGAAAACCTTGGAAATGGGCTGTTCCAACCACGGATAAACAGGATGGACACGGATTAATTTTTGTGGGGCGAGCGTCCCCACGAGCCGCTGGTAGGGCGCGTCACTCCGTGCGCGCCATCTTTGGTATTTGAACGAGCGGCGGGCAGAGGACTGCCCGCCCTGCCAAATCAATAAACCAAAACCAGCACCGCCGCCGGTTTCTGACAGGATTAACAAGATTGACAGGATTCAACCCAAACAATCCTGTCCATCCCGTAAATCCTGTCTAAATTTTAATACACTAAAACGAGGACGGCGGCGTTTTGGGCGGATTTGACCACCTCCTCAAACTTTTCATCCTTCGTGTTCGGCGCTTTGAGCCAGGCCGAAACGACCGGCACCGATTCGAGGACTGGGAGGGACCCAGACAAACTCGGCCGTGGTCAAAGCGGTGGTCGCCGACAAGAATTTCGGCGACGACAGCGCGTTGTATGAGAAAATGGGTTACGTGCGCAAAAGCGTCCGCGTGAGCGGACTCACTCGCAAAACCAAGACAGCGCCCGCCGCCAGGAAACATCCGTAATCAAACGGTCAGTCAGGAACAAACACGCCGGATCGAGGAGGAACGATCCGGCATTTTCATTTATTGCCCATTCCGATGCCTGTAAATGACCACCGATCGGTTGGTGAACACCGCTTCGGCTTCGTTGAGGATGACCTGCCATCGGAGGCGGCCTTGCTCGATGGATTGCTTGAACTTGCCGTCGGCGAAAATGTATTGGATGTCCGTTCCCCAGAATTCCCGCGCCCGGTTTGTGTCCGCCCAGTCGGCGTGCGCGTTGAAAAGGTTTGTGATCCAATTCTGCCGCTCCGCAAAATCCACCGATTGCGCCCAATGCCCCCACACCACCGTGTTGCCGGCCAGGCCCGGAATCAGGCGGCTGGTTTCAACCGTGGCAAAAACGACATCGTTCGGCCTGGTCCGGGTTTCAAGAAATTGCAGACCATCCATCACGTCGCTGCTGACGTAATAGCAACCATCCGCATTGTCGCGCGCCTCGCGGTTTTCGCTGGCGAGCAGATATACGGGAGTTGAAACCAGCAACGGCAGAAAGACAATTGCCGCGACAGCCGTGACCCGGCTGCGTGTCCGGGGATTTGAAAACCGGTTGAGGAGCAAATCGAGGGAAATCGCAGCCATGATGCACAGGGGAATTTGCGCGCCGAAGATGAGTTTCCGCTGGAACCAAAACGGGAAATAGGCCAGTGCCGCAGCGAGGACAAACCAGAGCATGACCGGCCAGCAGCGTTTCACGAATTGTTCCCGCTCCACCACCAGGCCGGCGACGCAAAACAGCAGCGGCAGGCCGAATCCCAGCGCGTAAGTCGCGGGCGAGGGGCTGGCCATTGCCCCCGCGGAATCGTGCTGGGAGACGAGCGGATTAAACGCCGCCACCAGACCCACATAAACGACAAAGGGAATTGCCGCCATGAAAAAACGGGACAAACAAACCAAGGCGGACGATTTTCTCCGCAGAACCGTGACCAGGACGGCGAAGGCAAACAGCAGCGGCTGCGAATAGGGATGAATCAGGGCGAGAATTCCCGTGGCCCCGCCGGCGAGCCAGAAATCCGATTTGCGCCCGTCGCGCGATCCGCGATCCAGCCAGAACAGGGCGAGCACCAGCAACGCCAGCGAATACGGAAACAGCGGGTTCCACAACAGGCACCAGAAGGTGTTCATGTCCACCAGCCACAAATCGCCGGAGAAATGGGACGCCGGATCGGCGAATCCAAAATACGCCAGCAATCCGCCCATGCCGGAGGAGACGCAAACCAGAATCGCGGCGGCAACGGATTGAAATTTGTTGAGGCCGAGATAATCCGTGAATTTGAAAAACGCGAGCAGGAAAAAAACGACGCCGATTTCTTTCAACACAAAAAGGGTGAATCCAATGTTGCCGGCAAACAGCCGGCTCAACCATCCGGCAATCAGAAAGAACGGGTGGAAGAGAAATGCGGCATGAGGCAGCGCCGTGAATTTGAATTGAAACAGCAAATGTCCCTGCGCGGCCTGCTGCGCCCACGCCATGTAACCAAACGCATCTTCGGGATACGGCGGGACAATCCACGTGTAATGAAAGCCCGCGGGCGTGGCCAGCCAGTTCAACAGGTAGGGAACGGAAGTCGCCAGCACCATAAATATCGTCAATCCGCGGCGAAAATTGCGGAGGCCTGCCACGGGTGCGGGTGTCATCGCCGCCTCGCCGGCTTTTCCGGTCGTGTCCGGCTGCGATTCATTTTTGGCTTTTCTGGCGGTCTCTGCCATGGCCAATGATTGCAACGACGGGCGGGAAAAGAGAAATCAAATTTCTAACTGAAACGGATCGCCGGCGGGATCGCCAATCAAAAAGCCGGATATTCAGACACGACTTTTGTTCCCTGATTGAACAATCGCATCCGGAATTCCGAATGGTCAGGCCGCCTCGGCCACCGCTTTCAACGCAGACAGCCCCTTCTCGAAATCGCCGCCGATCATTTTGTCGCAGTCCATGAACAGGCCGAACGCCTTGAAGAAAAAATTGTTTTTGCCGGTCATGCTCCACGTCACGGCGGTCTGGCCGCCTTCCGGCTTGAAGGTGAAATCCGCCATGTTCACGGCCTTGAACGGCTTCAAGAATTCGAGCTTGATGCGGACCAGATTATCCGGCGCGCTTTCGATGATGGTCATGCGGCCCGCGCCGACTTTCTTGTTGCCGTCCCATGCGAAGCCCGCGCCAACGCCCGCCGCCGCGCCATCGTGGGAATTTTTGCACGCAGGATCCATTTTCGCCCACGGCGACCACGCCTGCCATTTGTGAAAATCGTTGACCTGCGCGAACACCATTGCCGGCGGCGCGGCCATCGTCGCCGTGCGCGTGACTGTGAATTCACCGGGCCGTCCGGCAATGACGATGAAAAAGACGATGGCGACGAACGCGATGGCGAGGAGGATCGGAAGCATGATGTTCCTTTCGATTCGATTTCAATTCAGCAATCCGGAAAATTTCCGGCGCGCGTCCCAGAGCAGATACAGCGCGCACACGATGATGATGTCGAGCATCGGATTGATGAGATGTTTCGGATCGTCCACCAACGTGTGGAACGCGATGATGTTGACGATGACCGGGCCGAGCAGCAGCAGGCCGACGTTGCGCAGGCGCGGAATCATCACGAGCAGGCCGCCGGCGAACTCGAACATTTTCACGAACTTGATATAGCCCGTCGGGACGAACGCCGCCATGAAATGCGCCGCGGGCGTGCCTTCCGGCAGCTTTGGGATGGCGATGAGGTTGAATAAAATCGGGATGCTCGCCGCGAGGAAACAAAGCCCCAGCAGGACGCCCGCGATGCAAGGCAGATATTTTTTCATGGCGTCGCGAGATTACATTTTGGCCAGATATTCGCCAAGTTTTTCCAGCGTCTGTTTGCCGCCTTCGATGGCGCCAAATTCCTTGACGACAAGATCGCGTTCCGCCGCCGACGGGAAAATCATGCGGATGCTCACGCGCGTTTTGTCCGCCGCCAGTCTCTCGAAAGACCATGTGGACACAAAACTCACGCCCGGCCCGGCTTCGCGCCTGCCGCCGTGCTGAAACACGATGCGCTCCGGCGTCACAATTTCCTTGAAGACGCTTTTGTTCGGATAGTTCGTGCCGTCCGGCCCGCGCATGACGTGTTTCCATTCACCGCCGACGCGGAAATCCATTTTTTCGATTGTCGTCGTGAAACCGCGCGGCCCCCACCAGTTCACGACGTGCCTGGGATCGGTCATCGCCTCCCAGACCAGCTCGCGCGGCGCGTTGAATTCGCGCGTGATGAAAATTTCGCGGCCGGCGTTTTCCAGAAAATCTTTCAGTTCCGAACCGATGAGTGAAGTCCAGCCGCGCACGAAATTATTGCGCGCGAACTGCGGAGCCTTCGGAAACGTCTCCAGACCTTCATGCGTCAATTTCAATTTCGTTTTGCCGCCTTCGGCAAACAGTTCAAACGTGACGAGTGAATTTCCTTCGTGTCCGTGATAGCGCCAAGCATAGGCTATTTTCTTTTGCGGAATCACTTCCGTGATTTTGCAGCGATGGTCATAATTGTTGCCTTCGTGTTGGACGACAAACGAAAACTCACAGCCGGCCTCCGGCTTGAAATTCTTCATGTCAAAATACCAGCGGCTCATGTCCTCCGGCGTCGTGATCGCGCGCCAGACGAGCGCGACCGGCGCGTCGAAAACACGTTCGATGGTGAACGGGATTTTTTTCACCACGTCGGTGAGGCGCTCCAGGCTTTGCGTCATGCCCGCCTCGAATCCACCGATGTATTTTGCCGCGTCGGGAGCAATCGCTTTCATCAATCGCGACCGCATCGTCAGCTTTGTTTTCCCGTCCAGTTCAACCAGCGTCAGCGTGTGCCGGAATTCAAACATCAAATCTCCCTTGTCGTCCAGCGCGCCGGTCAGGGTCACCAATTTTTCGGGCGGGACGACTTCCAAGAATTCGCCGCCCATCGGATAACGCGCGCCGTTCGGCGCGCGCATGACGACATAAATTTTATTGCCCGGTTGTGCGTCCCATTCACAGACCGGCGCGGAGAAGCCACGCGGCCCCCACCACTGCGCCAGATGTTTCGCGTCGGCGCAGGCCAGCCAGACCATCTCGCGCGGCGCATCGTATTCGCGCGTGATGACAAGTTCCTTTCCGACCAGATTTTTACTTTCCGTTTTTGTCGCCATATTTTTATTTCCCGATGAATTTTCCAAGCGAATCGAGGCAACGAGCCCAGCCCTGCTCGTGACGGTCGCGGCTTTCCACGGACGCAAATTTTTCGTGCGTCAAAGTCAATTCCGTCTGCTTGCCGCGCGCTTTGAATTCCACAGTCACGAGCATTTCGGGCGGCTCGACTTCACCGTATTCGTCGCCGCTGCCATCCTTTTCAAACGCCCAGGTGAAGACCAGACGTTTCGGCACCTTTACTTCGCGATAAATCCCGACGGTCGTGAAAAATTCGCCGTCGGGGCGCCGCACCTGAAGGCGATATTTGCCGCCGACGCGCGCGTCCACTTTCACCGATTGCAGCGACGCTCCGTCGCACGCCGCCGCCCCGAACCATTGATGGAATTGTTTCGCGTCCGTCCACGCCTTGAAAACCAGTTCGCGCGGCGCGTCAAAAACGCGGGTGAGCTGAAGTTTGATGTTTTTATCTATGATGGTTGCTGTTTTGTTCATTTTTCCTCCTTGGTTTGTAGTTGTTTCAGATACTCGTCCAAACGGTCAAAGCTTTCTTCCCAAAATTTCCGGTATTCCTCGATCCACGCCTGTGCCTGCCGCATTGGCTTGGCTTCCAGTTTCAGCGAATGCAGCCGACCACGACGACGGCGGCGGATCAATCCCGCATTTTCCAGCACGCGCAGATGCTTCGAAACTGCCGGCAGCGACATGGAATACGGCCGCGCCAGGTCGGTGACGCAGCGGTCGCCGTGCGCCAGATGCTCCAGGATGCGCCGGCGCGTCGGGTCGGCCAGCGCGGCGAACGTGCGGTTCAACAATCTCGGCGAACATTTAACCATACGGTTAAGTATTAACCCAACATGACAGGTTAGGCAAGTGGAATTTTTAAGGGCGAATGCGAATAAAATCAGGCGTCGGGAAAAAATCCCGGCAGTCGTGTCAATGTTTTATTCGATGCCCAATCGCTTTTGCATTTGTTCCAGCGGCACGCCCTTGGTTTCGGGCACCATCGTTTTCACCCAGATGAGCTGGAGCATCATCATGCCGCAGAAGAACGAGAAGACGTATCCGGGCGGGAAGGCGGTGACCATGGACGGAAAGAAGGTCGTCAGCAGGGCCGCAAAGATCCAGTGGGTGAAACAGCCGAGCGTCTGGCCTTCCGCGCGATGGCGATTCGGGAAAATCTCCGAGATGAACACCCAGATGACCGCGCCCTGGCCGACGGCGTGCGCGGCGATGAAGGCAAAAATGCAGCCCGGCACGATGCTGTAATGTTGCGTGAAGAATGCCCAGGCCACCAGCCCCAGCGAAATAATGTAGCCGAACGAGCCGATGTAAAGCAGCGTGCGGCGGCCCAGCCGGTCAATGAGCCATAACCCGACAAAGGTGAAAATCAGGTTGGTGATGCCGATGCCGACGGATTGGAGCAGCGCCGCCTTCGCGCCCAGACCGGTCAATTCAAAAATGCGCGGCGCAAAATAGAGAATCGCGTTGATGCCGGAAAGCTGGTTGAAGAAGGCAATCAGGAATGCAAGCAGGATGGGGACGCGAAGCCGCCGCGTCCAGAACCGGCCCGACGAGGCCGACTCCGAAGAGGCCGCGATGATTTCATCGGCCCTGGCCTCGATCTCGGCCGGAGCAGCCTGCGGCTCAATCAAGCGCAGAACTTCGACGCCCTTCCGGCGGTCGCCCTTTTTGCCCAGCAGCCAGCGCGGACTCTCCGGGATGCCAAAGCAGAGAACGGTGTAGAGCAGGGAAGGAAACGCCGCCACCCCCAGCATCCAGCGCCAGGCGTTCGCGCCAATTCCAGCAAGCAAGGCATTGGACGCATAGGCGATGAGAATGCCGAAGACGATGTTGAACTGGAACATGCCCGCGAGGCGTCCGCGATATTTGGGCGGAGCGATTTCCGAAATGTAAAGCGGGGCGGCCACCGTGGAAATGCCAATTCCCAGACCGCCGATGAAGCGGGCGATGATGAACGAATAGACATCCGGCGCGAGGCCTGACCCGACGGCTGACACCAGGTAAAGCACGCCAATCCAGAGCAGCGTGGCCCGGCGTCCCCAGCGGTCGGCGGGCCAGCCGCCGAACAGCGCGCCCAGCACCGTGCCATAAAGCGCGGCGGCCATCGCAACACCGTGCAAGCCGGTCCCCAAATTCCAAAGCGCCTGGATGGCCTGTTCCGCGCCGGAGATGACGACCGTGTCGAACCCGAACAAAAATCCGGCGAGGGCGGACGTGAGCGACCAGAAAAAGATGCGAGTTTTCATGCGATGATTTGAGCGTGTTAAAGGGCGGGCAAATTCTTAATGGTTCGTCGCTCGATGGCAAACGGATTCGTCCTAAATGGTGGCGGTCATCGGTGCGATGAATCCGCAGCAACCGCAGGCCATCCCGCGCGTGATGGAGATGGCGAAAAAATTCGGGCTGGTATTCCTGCCGCCGACCGGCGCGTGACAAATCACGCGTTGGCTTTTCCATCAATCCACAATTCAAATAACTTCCAACTTCCAAACAAAGTCGCGTAAATATCGCTGTTAACTAAATAGTGCCGGTCAATATCTAGCTTTGTTGGCCTCCGATTGAGTTTGCGAGCAAGTCGTTCGTATTGCTCTTTGGCTGCGTCAAGAATTGTTCCCGGCGCTGCGAATATCGCAAACTTCAAACCATCAATTTTCTTCAGTCGGTAAATTTGGTGCGAAACATCGGATGGACGAATTGTAGGGAATGACTTTCCTTTCAAAATGAATGCGGCCATTCCATGCTGCCCGTTGACGACAACCTGATGGGTGAAAATATCTACAATTTCGGCTGGCCCGTGCGGCGTTGGGGATGTGTCAGTAAGAATTGACCGCAAGAACGGTTCAAATTCTTCCCGTTCATCGAGTTTTTTAACGGCAGGAATTAAATCTGGCGACAAATCCGCAATCGGAAAATCTTTTACTCCTTTGAAATTATCGAACTCTTCAATTGGAATCAGCAGATTCATTTTCCAAAAAGTTTCTCCACCTTCACCTTCACGCTTTCATCCATCTTGATTAGCGGCGGCCAGGCGCGTTTGAAACCTTCACCGGGAATTTTCTTCGTCGCGTCAAAACCCATTTTGCTGCCACTGGCGATTTCGCTCGTCGCGTGGTCGAGCACGTCGGACGGGCCTTTGGTGAAGATGCTGTCGCGCTGCGGATCGGTGTTGGCGGTGAGATGGAACAGCACTTCGCTGGTGTTGTGGACGTTCACGCCGGCGTCCACCACCACGATGTATTTCGTGAACATCATCTGGCCCATGCCCCAGAGGCCGTGCATGATTTTGTAGGCCTGCATCGGGTAGGTCTTCTTGATGCTGACGAACACGAGGTTGTGAAACACGCCTTCCGCCGGCAGCGCGATGTCCACGATCTCGGGGAAATTCATCTTGAAGATCGGCAGGAACAATTTCACGCTCGCGCCGCCGATGTAAAAATCCTCCATCGGCGGTTTGCCGACAATCGTCGCCGGATACACCGCGTCCTTGCGATGCGTGATGGCGGTGACATGAAACACCGGATACGGCTCGGGCAAGGTGTAATAACCGGTGTGATCGCCGAACGGCCCTTCCTCGCGCAACGGCTCGGTCGGGTCAATGTAACCTTCGATGACGAAATCGGCATTGG
>CAYYWB010000101.1:0-9363 GCA_964475285.1 uncultured Bifidobacteriaceae bacterium
ACAATGATGGTCTCGCCCCAGCCGGCGTTGACCTCGACTTCAACCGGAAAGGCTTCGATGCCGTTGAGCGCGGCGGAGCAGATTTTTGCAAGCACGAGGAGTATGACTACTCCAAGGCCGGTCCAAAATCAATTCAAGTTTGAACGGCCATCAATTCATTGACCTTCGCCATGACTTTGAAAGCGTCCGCGACGTAAAGCACGTCGGCCTTGCCGCGCGCCCAGCCGCAGTTCGGGTCGAGATTGACCGCTCGCCGTTCGCCGATGAAACGCCAGCCGACCGTGTGCGGCTCCTCGCCATGACAGCAGGTGGAAAGCCCCTTCGCGTGACGCGGCGTCGCGCCGGTCTGGCCAATCTGGTTCATGTGCGACAAAAATGGCAGCACCGCCTGTCCTTCGCCGCCCAAGTCCACCAACGATTTGCTGCTGCCGAGCGACGCGCGCGACTTTTTCAGAAAATCCAGAATCAATTTTTCCGCCTCCGGCAAATGCGGCTGGCCGTCGGCCTGTTTCTTCGTCCAGCCCGCGCCGGTCACGAACATCAGTTGCGCGTCGGGCCGAATCGTCTGCGCGTCGGCTTTCGGCTCGCGGATGCCGATAACCGTCGTGCGCTTGGTCGCGTCGCCGAGATTCACCGTAACCATTTCAACCGCCGCCGCGCCGGCGCCGCAATCGCACGCGGTCTGGCTGCCGGGATCAATGCCAACAAACCACGGCCGCTGCGTCCGCATGGAAACACATTCCATGCGCTGGCGATAATACCAGCGATTGATGGAAATTTTTCCATCCGCCGCCGCGACGCCGGTGACATGCGTGTCCACGCGTCCGCCAAGCCGTTGCGCGACACCGGGCAACACACGCGCCCAGCGCGAAGTCGCGGGTGCGACAACAATCGTTGCCTGCGCAGCTTTGCAAATCGCTTCCGCCGCCGCCGTATCCGTGGCATAGCGCAACTGGCTGAAATCCGCGCCGGTGACGCCGAAATATTTCGTCGCCGGACACGCCGCGATGGAATTCGCCGCCGCCTGCACATTTTCGCCGATCAAGCCGACGACGAACTTCGAGCCGGCGAGAGATTTATGCAGCGTCGCCGCCGCGTGCAACGCCTCTCGCGCCGATTTGGCAAGCGAGCCGTCGTTTTCCGTGTGAGCGAGAACAAGAATGGTTTCCATATTTTTTAGTAAATTCGTGTTAATTCGTGAAATTCGTGTCTCACTTCTTGATCCACTCGACAATTTCCTTCGCGATGTCGTCCGGCGATTTGTCCTTCACAATTTGAGTTTCGCGGAGTTGTTTCGGCAACGCCACGCTGGTAAAACTCAAACCTTCGCCGGCCAGCTTCGTTGGTTTGGCCCTTTGCAGCGCCGGCATCACGGTGCGCATATTCACCATGCCGACCTGCGGATTGTTTTTCGGCTCCGGCAAATTGCCCGTTGCCCAGCCGAGCAAGGCCGGCGCACCCAGACATTTTGAAACCTGATGCCTGCCGCCCTCGATGCGCTCCATAATTTCCAGCGAGCCGTCGGCATTCACCGTGAGCTGATCCACGCCTTGAAACTGGTCAATGATGCCGAGGCGTTCGCCGACGATTTGCATCGTCGCGCCCGCGCCGCGCGAGGCGGATTCCCAGCCGCCGAAAACCAGCAGCCTGGATTTGTCGAGACCCGGAATCGCGGCGATGGCGTCGGCGAGCGCCGCCGCCGTTTCGGTTGCGTCGGTGAAACCGCTGGCGGAACCGTCGAGGGCGACAAGTTCAAACGGCACTTTTTGCGCGACGGTCATCATCACCTGCTGGAGCTTGGCTTTCGGCCCGAGGCTGACGAGCCAGACTTTGCTGCCGGGCTGGTTCTTGGCCAGATTGGCGGCCTCGTAAAGCGCATGGCCCGCCCACGGGTCGAGGACGGCGGGCAGCATCATTTCATTTTTCAACGCCGGTCCGGTGGGCGCGGCGACGGGTTCCAGCGTTTGCAGCGGATCGGGAACGATGCTGCCGCAAACAACAATTTGACAGGCTGTGCTCATAAAATTTCGGGTTGGCCGCGAACAGAAGTTACGAATTGTGCGGGCGTGATTACAACAACATCTTTGACCGCAAGCCTCGGAAAGTGGCGGAGGTTGCCTGTGACCAACGGGACGCCCGCCGCCAAAGCGCACTCCAGAAATGGCGCGTCATCCGGGTCTGGCAAGTCGCGCACGTGGCGGGCTGGCGCCGCTTCAATCCAAAATGACCGCGTGCGAATCGCCGCCAGCACCAGCTCCACCTCGGCAACCGGCAGCCGGAAACCTGGCCGCGCCAGCACCTCGGCGTATTCCGCCATGATCCGGTCATCCACCACCGCCTGCACGCTGCCATTGCGCAGCCATTCCACAATGCGGCCCGGCGGCCCGGCGGGCGACAGAAATCCGGACACCACCACGTTTGTGTCAAACACCGCGCGGTTCATCGCCGGAAAGCTTGCCGCGCCTTGCGGGTGGCGGCGATCTCACGATTGATTTCCGCCAACGACAGCCGGGCGGCACCGCTGCGCGCCGCCGCCTCGCGCACACGGCTCAAGGCCAGCCGGCTGCGCGAATCACGGATGGATTGAATCATCGTCTCCGGGTCTTCCGAGGCGTCCACGTTCACCAGCACGGCCACGGGCCGGCCATCGCTGGTCAGCAGCAGTTCCTTCTCGGCCAGCAGCCGCTCCTTGAGCCGGCGCGGCTGCTTCAAATCCTGAATGGCGATCAATTTCATAGTAACCTTATACAGTCTTTTTAAGGATATGTCAACTGGAGCAAATCGAAAACTGGAAATCAATTGGTCGAGGCTGGAAAATGCGCGCCGACAATTCCCCGCACTTCCGCCAGCCATTGTGCCCGTTGCTCCGGCGTGCTGGTGACCACCACCGCGAAGCTGCGGCGATGGATGCGCTTCACGCCGCACAAATCGAAGATGCATTTCTTCCAAAGCGTTTCCAACGGGTCGCCAAAACATTCCCTCTCCCGCCCGTCCGGCGTGTTGGCGGTGTTGAAAACTATCGCCGCGCGCGCCTTGAGCAATCCAACCGGCACGCCTTCGCCATCATCGCCCTCGACAAAGCGATAGGCCACTTCGGGGCGCAGCACGCGGTCAATCCAGCCTTTCAAAATCGCCGACGGCATTCCCCACCAATTGGGATGCACGATGATGATGCCATCGGTGCCGGCGATTTCCGCGCAGTGCCGGCCAACGACCGGATCGGGCTTCGCGACCTTCTGGAGTTCGGCGGCCGGAAGCAGCGGGGAAAATTGTTCCTGACAAAGATCGTGAAGAATGACCGCGTGGCCGTTTTGGCGAAGAGAGTCCGCCGTCGCGCCCGCGATGGCGTGGTTGAAGCTGCCGGGATTCGGATGGGCAAGGATGATGGAAATATTCATCAATTCGTGCGCAGTGTAATTGGCCGGGGCCGCGGCTGAAAAGCGATTTCAGGATGGCTGCGCCTCCGTTTGCGTTTGGTTCCACCAAATGGAAAACGGCGCACTCGGGCGGAGTTCAAGGCTTTGGATGGCCCACGGATTGCGCCAAAATAATCATCTGATCCGGGCGCAGCTTTAATTTTGGTCCGAGGGTCGTCCGGTCCACCGAACCCCTCGCCCCGGTGACCAGGCCTTCGGACGCGCAGAACAAATAAACATTTTGGGAAATGTAGCCGACATCAATGTTGGCAGTGTTCTTTTTATTGTCATCGCTGCCCGCGCCCATCTTGGCGAGGTCGGCGATAAACACCAGCGTCACCGGCGCATCCTTCACGAACGCCTGGGTTCCGCCCAGCGCGCGGATGTCCTCGGCGGCCACCAGATCCAGCCGGTTGGAGGCGGCGGAATAAACATAAGCGCCCGATTTCAGCAGCACATAAACATCGGTTTCCCGCCGATCGCTGGCGGATGGCGCGGTGCGTTTGCCATCAGGCCGGTTGACGCCGAAAGCCGACCACAGCAGGCTGGAAATTTGTTGGGACGAAAGTTCGTTGGTGGCAAAGGCGCGCGCGGTGAATCGTTTTGCCAGTGCTTCCATCAGCGGCATTCCGCCGGTTTTTTGCGGGGCGGGAAGGTCAATGGATTGCGCCAGAAGATTGCCGGCCATGATGGCCGCGACGAATATGAATAATGTCCGTTTCATAATGATTTTAGTGGGTATTGACTGCTGCATATGACAATTTGACAGGTTTGGCACACCAGCATTGACCACAGTTCAAAAATTCCAACTGTGTCAGAATGGCTCAAACTGCATTGCTTGGGTTGAAAACTGATTTTTTATGGTCGGATTTACCCGGATTTAGCCGGATTAGGTTTGACTTGGTTTGACCGGGCTTGACCGGATTTCTATGGTAGGACTTATTCGGACTTGGCAGGACTTGGATTCATTTTGGCTTCGTTTTGGCCGGTTTGAACCGCTGAAAACTCACCTTTGACCCCGCCACCATTGACTTTTATCCGGTTTCCAGATGGGTTCGTTTGGCAAAAAAGCAATTTCGCAACGGCCTGTCCCTCTGGCAAATCTGGCTCAGCCGGGTTTTCAAAGAACAACTGCCCGAAAATCAAACAGCTTTCCTGTCAGGCTTTCCCGCCTGACCGGCAGCCGTCCGACCCCGGCTCCAAAAATTTCAATTCCGATTTAACCGGCGTTTAAGCAATCGCTCATCACCGGTTAAGCATTGATTCGAGCTTATCAAAAAATCAAAGCTGACGCAAGGGACAACTGGCCTTTGCCGTGGGCGACTCGGACGGGTTCCAGCGTCTGCAACGGATCGGGAACGAAGCTGTTTGTGCCAACCATCAACAGCGCCTTGCGTCAGTTTTCCAAACTGAGACTCGATTCAGCAATCTCGAACCTGTAGCATTCCGTCGCTGACAGCGATGCCTTCAGAACAAACCAAGCCACCCGCAGAAAACGCCGATGTTCCGCATGAGATCGCGGGGCAACCCCGGCGCGCGGGCGGCGCGACATGGCGCGACACCTTCGCCGCGCTGAAACATCGCAATTTCCAGTTGTTCTTCATCGGCCAGCTTGTGTCACTCACCGGAACATGGATGCAGGCCACCGCCCAAGGCTGGCTGGTCTATCAGTTGACAGGCTCCAAGGTTTTGCTGGGCACCGTGGTCGCCGTGGGATCGCTGCCCATGCTCTTGTTCTCCATGTGGGGCGGTTCGGTGGCTGATCGACATTCCAAGCGCACCATCATTATTGTCACCCAGGGCGGGATGATGCTGCTGGCCTTCGCCTTTGCGGCTTTTGTGGGGAGCGGACACATTCAGCCCTGGCACATCCTCGTGCTGGCGGCACTGGGTGGAGTGGCGATGGCCTTCGATATGCCCGCCCGGCAGGCGTTCATGGTTGAGATGACAAGCCGCGAACACCTGATGAATGCGGTGTCGCTCAACAGCGCCATCGTCAACGGAGCACGGGTCATTGGCCCCGCCGCGGCGGGCTTCCTCATGGCGTATGTTGGCATGACATGGTGCTTCCTCCTAAACGGCGTCAGCTTCATCGCGGTCATCGCTGGATTGCTGATGATGCGCCTGCCCAAGTTTGTGCCACCTGCAAAACCGCACTCGACTGGACGGCATGTTCTTGAAGGTTTCACCTATGTGGCGGGCCATCGCCGGGTGCGAATTTTGCTGCTGCTTTTTGGAGTGGTCGGCATCTTTGGCTGGTCATACTCGGTGCTGCTGCCCGCCTATGCAACGGACATCCTGCACGTCGGTGAGAGTGGTTATGGCATGCTGCTCAGTGCCAATGGCGCGGGTGCGCTTTTGGGCGCGCTTACCGTGGCCACCTTCGGCAGCCGGGTGCAGCCACGGCTTTTGATTTTCGGCGGATTATGGGTGTTCTCGGCCATGCTGGTGCTGCTGGCTGTCGTTCGCTGGTATCCGCTCGTGCTGGCGTGCCTGGTGGTGGGCGGCTGGGGAATGCTGCTCAATTTCTCCACGACGAACACTGTCGTTCAGACCAGCGTGTCGGATGCAATGCGCGGGCGCGTCATGGGCATCTGGGCGCTGGTGTTCGGCGGCATGATGCCCGCCAGCGGTTTCGAGTCGGGGTTCCTGTCACACGCAGTGGGTGTGCCCTGGACAATTGCGGTCGGCGCCGTGATTTGTGCCGGGGCGGGTTTGATAACGTGGCTGGCCGTGCGGCGCAACCCTCCGGCTCCAAATGGATAAGGCGTGAGCCGACAAATTTGCGCCCGCCGACGTCACGTTGTTTTCTGTAATCATGTGTGCGGTTCCATTGAAAAGGCAGTATTGTAACGGTTATGAAAAACGCATTAATTGACAGATCAAGAACGGCGCTGGTCGTCATTGATCTCCAGAAAGGCATTGTCGGGCGGCAGACCGCTCCGTATGCATCGGACATCGTGGTGAAAAATGCCGCCGCCCTTGCCGACGCATTCAGGAAAATCGGGCTGCCGGTGTTTTTGGTGCGGGTTGCATTTTCGCCGGATGGCAAAGACGCTCTGCGCCCCCTTGTTGACGTGCCGTGGCCGGCTCAAACCCCGCCGCCGGACTGGACGGACATTGTTCCAGAAATGGGGCCAAAACCGGGTGATTTCGTGATCACCAAACATCAGTGGGGGGCTTTTTACGGGACGGAACTTGATTTGGAATTCAGAAGGCGCGGCATGACAACGATGGTGTTGTGTGGCATGGCAACAAACATCGGCGTGGAGAGCACGGCGCGGTTTGCCTTTGAATATGGGTTCAATCAGATTTTTGCGGAAGATGCCATGTCCGCCATGTCTGCTGAAGAGCATGCGTTCACAGTTGCCAGGATATTTCCCCGCATCGGCTTGGTGAGAAAAACCGCCGAAATCCTGGCCGATCTGTTGCACGATTGATTTTCACCGGTTCGCGCCGGGTGCCGGTGAATGATTCTGTCCACCGTTTTCCGACAGCCAGGTCAAGACCGGTGGAACCAGGGCGGGGAAAAAATACGCCACCGATTCGTGCGTGGCATCAGGCACCACAATCAAGCCGCTTCCGGGTGCCGCCATTGCGCGCAATTGTTCCACGTCTTTGACCGGCGCGATTTTGTCCTCCGCCCCGGCCACAAAAAGCGCGGTCACTGGAGTTCGTGCCATCACGGTCGTGGTATCGAGTTCACCGGCGGTTGTCCCCAAAACGGAGGGCAGTTTTTTCAACCCGGCCTTTATCAATGTTTTTGGCAGCCAACTGGCGTATTCTTGACGGAGGTTCATGACGGTATTGGACAATCCCGCGTAGGGCGTGATGGCCAGCACCGTGCGAACGCGCGGTTCGACCGGCTTCCAGCGCAAAGCCAGCACCGCGCCGTAGGATTCACCAAAAGCCGCCACGGGTTCCTTCAATCTGCCTTCCGTCGCCAATGCGTCCAGCAACTGGCTCAAGTCGTGCGTCTCCTGGAGGCCGAAATAAATCCGTTTGCCCGTGGATTTGCCGTGGCCGCGCAGATCCACCAGCACACAACGCCAGCCTTCCTGTCCCAGCCGCAACGCCCACGGGGCCATCGAAAACTGGGCCAGACCGTAGCCATGCAGCAAGACCACCGTGCCGCGCGGTGATGACGTCCAGATATTCGTCCGTCCGGGCACATCGGCATGGAAGGTGAACTCAAACTGTTTTTGGCCGTGTTCCAGCCAGTTGGTCGAGGAAACTTTCAGGTCATAATCCGCCGGTTCGATGATGCGATAACACAGCCGCGCCGCCGGCGGGCCAACGTCCACAAATTGTTTGGGGAAGTTCGTGAGAAACCCCGCGCTGTAGTCCAGCTCCACGGGTGCCTTGGGCGCGAACCACGTGGGATATGTATTTGGCGATTGCGCCAAACGGTCGGCCATGAAGGTGCCGCAGCCCGCCGCGCCAAAAACCAGCAGGACGGGCAGCAGCAACCAGCATGACTTTCGCCGTGTCACCCCGCTTGCTTAACCTGTTTCCGGTTAATTGCAAAAAAATAAGTTGTGTGCGTCAGTCCAAAACCTGGCGGAAATGCGGAGCGGCCCGGCGAACGCGAAGCGTCCTGGAGTGCGCCAGCCCTCCGGCGCTTTGGAACGGGGCAACCATCCCAACGTAGCGGCGTCTCGGCAGAGCGCCGCAAACTGTGCGGGAATTCAGTTGGCGGCTTTCTGCCGAAAGCCGCTACGCTGAATCCGAATTCCGCAGGGGCAACGGGCAGCATCATTTCGTTTTTCCGCCTTCTTCAAATCGGCAATCCGCAATCCGCAATCCGCAATCGAAGGGCGGGTTCAAGCGTCTGCAACGGATCGGGAACGATGCTGCCGCAAACAACAATTTGACAGGCTGTGCTCATAAAAGTTTTAACCACGGATGGACACGGATTAACACGGATTAAATTCATAAAACTATGCGTTCAAATTCCAACTGCCTTCTTGCACGAAATGATGAGCGATACATTGAAGGCGCTGTGGAAACTGTCGTTCTACCGTAACGCCGAGAAAACTACGCGCGCGACTTAAACCCACATAAACATATTTGTCAATGAGGTCGCGATGAATTTCAGCCATGCGATCAAGCCCGACATAAAACACCGCCTCGAATTCGAGTCCCTTGATAAATTCCACAGGAAAAAATCGGACGGCAACTCATCCGCCAGATCGCGCACAAATTCGAGTGCGTGAAACAATAAAACATCTTGTTAAGCCTCGGACAGAACGCGACCGGTCACAGCTTTGCCCGCTTCTTCCGCGAAGAAGCGTTTGAGTTCTTCCGGCGACTCGCGGAATTCCTGGTAGGCTCGCGGAATGATTTGAAACAACCGCGAAAGAGTGAATTCTCCGCTTAAATCTTTTACGTCGCGGCGCAGCCGTTCAACAATCGGCGGAATGTCTGGAAACAGTGCCACTTCAATATTGGCCGTTGTGAGTGAATCCAAGATTGTCGGTAATTGCTGTGCCTGCCGAAAAATCCTGCCCAAAGTGAGATCAACTTCGGCGTTTTCGAGTGCTCCGACGGCTCGAACAGAATTTAACAACTTGTTCAAGTCCTCATTAAGTTTCCGATAGCTGTGTTTGTGTGTGATATGTTCGTTCGCCGCCCTCTGGCCGAAAGTGCTTTTTGAAATGATCGAGTTCGCCAAGGACTAACTCGGCAATTGAAAAAGTCAGATTTTTACTGGTTTCCATAATCAAGTAATTTATTTCAGTTTGAACCGATTATGGCCTTCCGCCAGATAAATTCATTTTCAATTTTGAATCCGTGTTTATCCGTGGTTATCCGTGGTTTGAAATCAATTCTCCGCCGAGTGCAGGCCGCCGGCGCCGGCGCGGAAGGCGATGTTCGAGCGCTCGGGATTTTTCGGGTTCGCCTGCGAGCAGTTCCACAGGCACGCGCCGCAGTGGACGCATTTCTC
>CAYYWB010000102.1:0-9143 GCA_964475285.1 uncultured Bifidobacteriaceae bacterium
CCGGGGATTTCCGACAGGAAACGCGACGGCTGTTGCATTCCGTCGCCGCCGGAATCGCCGAAGCTGGCGCGGATGAGCGGGTAGCACAAATAAAGCTCGTTCTTCGCACGCGTGATGGCCACATAAAACAGCCGGCGTTCCTCCTCCTCGCCCTCGGCACTTTCCATCGAGCGCGCGGACGGGAACAAGCCGTCGCAGAGCATGATGGTGAACACCACATCGAACTCCAGTCCCTTCGCCTGATGGATGGTCGAGAGCTTGATTTTTTCCGCGTCATCCTTCGCCGCCTGGTCGTCCTCGGCTTCGACATTCGTCAGCAGCGCGAGCTGCGTCAGGAAATCCTCGGTGGAGTTGAATTGAAATGCAAAGACGGCGAGTTGCTCCAGATCTTCCAGCCGGTTGCGGTAGTTGGCGAAGTTTTCCTTGAGATAATCGTCGTAGCCGGCGTCAATCACCAGCCGCAGCATCTTCGCCGCGCTCTTGCGGACGGTCTCGTCTTCAAGCTGGGAAATGGTGGCGACAAATTGCGCCCAAGCCGTCGCCGCCTTTGCCGGGACGGATTTCGCGCAGGATTGGAGCGCCGCCGCGATGCGCGCCGGGAGATGGGAGTTAGGAGATGGGAGTTGGGGATTACTGTTGGCCGGAGGCTCTTTCCCCATCTGCCATCTGCCATCTGCCATCTGCCCGGAAAAAATCTTCCAGATTTTTTCAGCTCCCTTCGCCGCGATGCCCGGCAGCAATTGGGCGAGCCGCTTGAACGAAACTTCGTCTCGCGGATTGGCGACAAGCTTGAGATAGGCCGTCGCGTCCTTGATGTGCGCCTGCTCAAAAAACCGGATGCCGCTGGTGATGGAAAAGGGAATGTTTCGCTTGGTCAACTCCAGTTGCAATTCCAGCGCGTGAAAATGCGAGCGGTAAAGCACGGCGACCTCGTTCAGGTTCACGCCTTCCTCCGGCAATTCCGCCACGCGTTGGGCGATGAACGCCGCCTGCTGCGCGGCGTCCACGCACGCGACGAGCGCGGGCTTGAGGCCGGATTTGCGCGAGGGCGTCAGGGTCTTGGTGAATTGATTCCGGTTCGCGGTGATGGCGGCGTTGGCCACCTTGAGAATTTCCGGCGTGCTGCGGTAATTGGTTTCAATCTTGAAAACCTTCGCGCCGGGATAACGCCTGGGAAACTCGAGGATGTTCGCGAAATTCGCTCCGCGCCATGCGTAGATGCTCTGCGCGTCGTCGCCCACGACCGTGACATTGTGGTGGCGCGCGGCCAGCAGGTCAATCAAATCGCTCTGGAGCTTGTTCGTGTCCTGATACTCGTCCACGAGGATGAACTGGAAGCGGCGCTGATAATGTTCCCGCACCTCGGCGTGGTCCTGAAGGAGCTTGAGCCAGAGCGCGAGCAGGTCGTCGAAATCCATTGCGTTGGTCGCGCGCTTGCGTTTGGCGTAGCGCTGGCCGAGGTCGGCAATCTGCGCGGCGAATTGCTCGAAGTAGCTGAATTGCGTTTCGAGCATTTCGGCGGCGGTCGCGTGCGTGTTGGTGGCGAGCGAGAAAATTTCGTTCAAAACTTCCGGCTTCGGGAAATGCGTTCCTTTCGTTTGGATGCCAGCATCCGCGATGCAGGCCTTGATCAAATCCTTGGCGTCGTCGCGGTCGAGAATCGTGAAGTCGCGCTGGTAGCCGAGCAGGTCCGCGTGCGACCGGAGCACGCGCGCGCCGATGGAATGGAAGGTGCCGCCCCAGAGCGAGCGCAATTCCTGGCCAAGCAAATCGGAGACGCGCCGCATCATTTCGCCGGCGGCCTTGTTCGTGAACGTCAGCAGCAAAATCCGGTCGGCGGGGATGCCCTGTTCGAGCAAATACGCGACACGGTAGGTGAGCGTGCGCGTCTTGCCGGAGCCCGCGCCGGCGATGACGAGCGCCGGGCCGGGCGGCGCGGTGACGGCGGCAAGCTGCTGCGGATTCAGTTCGCGCGCATAGTCAATGTGCGGATGAAACTCCGGCTTCAGATTTTCGATGACGTAATCGCGCGACATGGGGCGCAATTGAAACGGCAAACGGCGGTGGGAAAAAGAAAAATCGTGCGCGGAGAGCTTTTAACCGCGGATTCACACGGATGGACACGGATATATTTTGGTGGGGCGAGCGTCCCCGCGAGCCGCCGGCAGGGCGCGTCACTCCGTGCGCGCCGTCTTTGGTATTTGAACGAACGGCGGGCAGAGGACGGCCCGCCCTGCCAGATTGTTGGAGCCGGATTGAGCTTGCGCCGCCAAAATTGAAATGAGAACGTCTGAACGCTAAAATGAATTGGTTCAGGCAATGACATGGCTTCGAAAATTTTGTCTGGTTGCCAGTCCGGCAGCGGCGCTGCTGGTTATGCCATTATTCGCCCAGCCATCGCCGATGCTGCAAATTTCGCAAAGCGGCGGCAACGCATTGTTGTCGTGGACGACTGCGAGTGGTTACCAACTGGTGCAGACGACGACCAATTTGTCGCGGCCGATCACATGGCAAAGCGGTTCGGCAAACCTTTTCTTTGGCGGCCCGGTCACCGATGTTCCCGTGACGATTTCACAGCCATCGCAGTTCTTCCGGCTCGCGCAAGTTGTGCCAGTCTTCCAATTTGGTGTTTTCTACAATCTGGATTTGGACATCAGCCCCGGCCAGCCAATGACCCTCAACGGCCCGGTCTTTTGCAACGGGAACATCTGGATGTGGCCTTATGCCGCAATGACTTTCAACAATTCCGTTGAAGCCGCTGGAACTGTTTATGCACAGATGCAACCAAATGACCAGCAATCATCCAGCGGTTATGTGGCTCCGACTTACATTGCCGGGCAGCCGGTTTCTCATGTCGGGCCGCTGGTGCTGTTGTCAGCTTTGACGAACGCCGCGCCAGCAAGTCTTGTCCAGACATTTCTCAATCTGCCGCCGCCAAATCTCGGCGCGCCAAATCCGGCTGCCTATTTGTCCACCAATCAGATTTATCTTTTCAACGAATCCGACCTCATCATCTCCAACTCCATCGCCGGCACAAACGGCACCAAAGGCACCAACATCACCGTCTGGTTCCAAGATCCCAATCAACCCACCGCCCTGACCCGGATCTCAAATGATTTTTACGCGCTCAAAACCGGCGGGAGCACCAACATTGTGAACAATTTCAGTGGAGTTGATTCCCCAACCAACGTCATATACGCCAGCTTTTCCTTTGTGACCAATGTTCAATTTTATGACTATCGCGAATCCGACACCATCCAGGCCGTTCAAGTGGACGTGGGCAAATTAAACATCTGGCTCACCAACACCGCCGGGACCGGCGGCAACCAGTGGAATTGGACAAATTTTGCGGACAAAGGCCATGGGATTGATTCCATTTATATTTACAACAGTGTTCCTTTGACGCTCGTGCAATTGCCTGCCGTGCGTCTTGTCAACGGCGCGCAATTGCCTTGCACCGTTGATCCCGGCGGAAGCGGGCTTGCCACCGGTGGACTCACCGTTGCCACGCCAATGCCGCTTTATGTGAAAGGCAATTACAATGTGCAAACGGCCACGAGCAGCGCCAGCGCATCCGCCGGCACGACGAACACTGCTTACACCTATCCTGCTGCGCTCATGGGCGATGCCATTACCGTCCTCTCCGCCAACTGGTCGGACAACTACACCTCCAGCACCAGCCTCACCTCACGCGCACCCACCAGCACCACCCTCAACGCCGCCTGTCTGGAAGGCATCGTGCAATCCACCAACGTGGGCAGCAGCCTCTACTACAGCGGTGGCATCGAGAACTTCCTGCGGCTGGAGGAAAACTGGAGCAGCTCCTACACCCTCACCTACAACGGCTCCATCGTGGTGATGTTCCCCAGCATCTACGCAACCAATTTCTGGCAGGTGCCTGGCAGTTATTACAACCCGCCGATACGCCACTGGAATTTTGACCTGAATTTTACCGACTTGACCAAACTGCCGCCGCTCACGCCGATGGTCTCCAATTTCGTCACGCCGTGATTGCCTTTCAACGGGTGGTCAATGAAGAAGCAGCCGCGTTTGCAGTTGCAAATTCCGCCCGCCGTTCTAAATTTCCCGTGCATGGATAATTCGCAACCGTCACAATTGGCGCAATACATTCCGGTGCTGTTCCTGCTGGCCGCCGCCGTCGGCTTCGCGGGCGGCACGCTCGTCATTTCGGTGCTGCTCGGCAAGTTCGGCAAACGCACCAAGGCCAAGGACACCGCCTACGAATGCGGCAAGGAACCGATCGGCGAGGGCAGCTCGCGCTTTTCCGTGAAGTTTTACCTCGTCGCGATGCTGTTCATCCTGTTCGACATCGAAGTCGTCTTCATGTATCCTTGGGCGGTCGTCTATCGGCAGATGCTCGCCGACCATGCCACGCGCAACATGATCCTCGGCTCAATGGTTTCGTTCCTCGGCATCCTGTTCGCCGGCTACCTTTACGCGCTGAAGACGAAGGCATTCGACTGGAAGATCTGATTCTTTCGGAGGGACGAGTTCCACGAGTCCCTGAAATCCGCGCGGCGATTCTAAAATTGGGACTCGTGGAACTCGTCCCTCCGATTTAAGGATTAACATGGCCACCATCAAATTCGGCACCTCCGGCTGGCGCGAAATCATCGCGCGCGACTTCACCTTCGACAACGTCCGCCTCGCCACGCAGGGCATCGCCGATTATCTCAATTCGGAAATCCGCAATCCGCAATCCGCAATCCACAATCGTAGGCCCGTTGTCATCCTCGGCCACGACACCCGCTTCCTGGGCCGTCATTTTTCCCTCGCCGCCGCCGAGGTGCTCGCGGCCAACGGCATCGAGCCGCTCCTGTGCGACCGCGACACGCCCACGCCCGTCATCGCCTACGCCATCCGCCATCGCAAGGCCATTGGCGGCATCAACATGACCGCCAGCCACAATCCGGCGGAATATCAGGGCCTGAAATTTTCCACCAGCAACGGCGCGCCCGCCACGCCCGACGTGACGAAACAAATCGAGGCGAACGTCGTCAAATTGCAGGCGTCAAATTTCTCGTTCAAAGGCGCGGCCATCGGCACCTACACCTGCAAGACGTTCAATCCCCAGCCGGACTATTTCAAACAACTGCACCGGCTCATTGATTTTGCCGTCCTCAAGAAGGCCAGGCTCAAGGTCGCCGTGGATATTTCCTACGGCACGGCCCACGGCTATCTCGACACGCTGCTGGAAAGTGTCGGCGCGAAAGTCACCCTGTTTCACAACGAGCTGAATCCGCTCTTTGGCGGGCATCATCCCGAACCGAATGCCGAGGGCATGGCCGACGCCGCGAAATTTGTCCGCAGCGGCAGGGCGCAGATCGGCCTCGGCACCGATGGCGACGCCGACCGCTTTGGCATCGTGGACAAGGACGGCACTTGGCTGACGCCGAACCAGGTATTGACGCTGGCGTTGTATCATTTGAAAAAGAACCGGCACTGGACCGGCGCGGTCGTGCGCACGGTGCCGTCGAGCCATCAGGTGGACGCCGTCGCAAAAATGCTGGGCGTGACGGTTTATGAGACGCCCGTCGGCTTCAAGTATATCGGCGCGCTGATGGAGAGCGAACCCATCATCGTCGGCGGCGAGGAATCCGGCGGCTTGAGCGTGAAGGGCCATGTGCCGGAGAAGGACGGCATCCTTGCCTGCCTGCTCATGGCTGAACTGGTCGCCACCGAAAAGAAATCGCTCGGCCAGATCCTCAAGGAACTTTCCAAACAGATCGGCGATTTTTACACCGACCGCATCAACGTCAGCTTCGCGCCGGAGAAAAAGGACGCGCTGCTTGCCAAGCTCGGCAGCGGTCTAACCAGTGTTGGTTCGTTCCCGGTGGAAAAATTCATCACCACGGACGGCTGCAAATTTCTCCTGCCGGGCGGCGAATGGGTGGCCTTCCGCGCCAGCGGCACCGAGCCGCTCATCCGCTGCTACATCGAGGCCAAGTCCAAGTCGAATCTGAAGAAGCTGCAATCCGCCTGCCGCGAAGTGCTGGCGGTGTGAAATTTCCGGCTTCTGCGATTTTGACCGCACGCCTCGCCGCCGGGGAAAAGGAAATCACGCTGTTTCCGCCACATCCGCAATAAACGTCCAGTCTTTGCCAAAAATGGTATGGCCGGTTTTGCCGACGGGTGGGAGCTTAAATTCAATGCCTATGAAAAACCTGACATTGCTCGCAATTCCGGCGGCGTTCGCGCTCGCCTTCACCACCAACGCCTTTGCCGCCGACGGCAAGGCGGTCTATGCCGACAACTGCGCCAAATGCCACGGCGACGACGGCAAAGGCCAGTCGAAAATGGGCCAGAAAGTCGGTGCCCGCGATTACACCGATGCCGCGGTGCAGGCGTCGTTCACCGATGCGGATGGCATCAAGGCCGTCAAGGAAGGATTCAAAAAGGACGACAAGGCCGTGATGAAGCCCTTCCAATTATCGGATGACGACATCAAAGCCGTCATCACCTACATGCGGACGTTCAAGAAGTAATTGCCGCGCGAAGGCAAAAGTGAACTGCCGTGCCTTGGCGGCTTGCCGTGGCGCAGTGATTGGTCGCGTCGTAACGGAGCGAAGACGTAAGCGATGGCGAAAGCTGATGCATGTCAAGAACACGTGCGGCTTGTTCTCACATCCATCAGGAAAGCGGAATCCATCGAAGGCCTTGCTGAAACGGCGACCCGGATTTTTACAAAAACAAATGCGCCGCGCTCGACTGCCAGATTGACGCGCTGGTCTATGACCTTTACGGCCTGACCGCCGCCGAAAGCAAACTCGTCGAAGGCGCGGAACAATAATCCGGCTTAGTTCGTGACCGGGCGGCAACGCAGCCTTGCCAAGAGTGAGTTCTAATTGACTCCGGCATCGGATTGCAATTGCGGATTTCCCGATGCCGTCCACGTTGGCGGATTCATTTTCAGGCCGGTGATTTTCAGGACGTAGGCGTATTTGCACGGCGCGGCGGCGGGCAATTTGACCTTCAGCCCGGCGGCATCCTGCGTGAATTCCAGTTTGCCGTCGCTGCCGAGCATTGTAACCGATTCAACTTTTCCCGCGCTTTCTCCCAGCGAACTGACAACCGCTTCCGCGCCCGGCCAGTTGCCGATGATGATGGCGTAAAGCGCGTCGCCCTTCACGGTGAAGCGGATGTTCAGGCTCCCGCGCCCGCCGCCGTCGCTGAATTTGATCCAATTGTGCGTGCCGTAAATCGCCTCGCCGTTCACGCCGAGCCACGCGCCGACTTCCAGAAGCGTGGCGGGAATCTCCGGCGGAAACGTGCCGTCCGCCTTGGGCGAAAGATTCAGCAGCAGCGTGCCGTTTTTGCTGACGGTGTCGGCGAGCTTGGCGATGATGGGCGCGGGGCCCGAAATGCGCTCGCCTTTCGTGTAGCCCCAGGTGCTGCCGATGGGTTCGTCCACCTGCCATTCGCCGGTGCGGATGCCCGAGGGCGAGCGCCCGCCGATTTTTTCAAAATCAATGATCGAGCCAATCGTCTCGGTGTTTTTATTGCTCGGCGAATAGGCGGCTTTTTTGGTGCTGATGGAAACTTCCTTGCCCCATTCTTTCGCGCGATTGTAGTAGTAAGCCGCGACGCGCAGCTTGAGCGGGTCGAGGTAGCGCTGGTCCACGCCGTTGTCGAACCACAGCATGTCGGGCTGGTATTTGTCAATCAGCTCGACGTTGCGCGCGAACCAGTTGGTCAGAAACCGCTCGCACGCGGCGTCGCTCCGGTCGGCGACGTTGTAAAAATCCGCCCATTTCGGATCATAAAGATCAGCCTGCTCGGCCTTCATTTTGGCGGCCATGGCTGCGGGCGGGTTGATGAACTGGAAATTTTCAATGCCATGGTTCGACACGCCGAATTTCAATCCCTGCTTGCGCACGGCCCTGGCCAGCTCGCCAATCAAATCCCGGTGCGGCCCCATTTGCATCGCGTTGAACGGCGTGACCTGGCTGTCCCACATCGCGAAGTTTTCGTGGTGCTCCGCCGTGGGGACGACGAATTTCGCGCCGGATTTTTTGAACAAATCCGCCCACGCATCGGCGTTGAAATTCGATTGCGTGAACATCGGGATGAAATCCTTGTAGCCGAACTTGTCCTGCGGGCCGAAGTTTGCGATGTGCCACTGGCTGTCCGCGCCATACATGTGCTTCTCATACCATTCGTTGTGATGCGCCGGCACGGAATAAAGCCCCCAGTGCATGAACAGGCCGAACTTCGCGTCAATGAACCACTGCGGCACCTTGTAATTTTCCTTGAGCGAATCCCACGTCGGCTGGAACGGCCCCGGCGGAAGCTGCGTCGGAATCATGGCGACGGCGGCGTTGACGACGGCCAGCGTCGTTTCCGGCGCCATGTCATAACCCGTGGGCGCATTGCCGCCGTCGGCCATCGGGTTGTCGGTTTGCGCCAGCACGATGGATGGCAATGACGCGGCGAGCACGAGGCAGAGGATGAGTTTGGTTTTCATTTTATTTGATTGCGCAGATTTATCTTTTCTTCTCGTAAATGAAAAATCCTCTGCTTCGCATCCCAGTCCAGAAATTCCAAACCGGTTTCAAAGGGCGAACCTGTCGTGTAATAAAAGCCGGTTGATGTCAGATTAAATTCCGCCGTGGAGTGTTCACCCGTCCGGACAACAGGCAGCCAGTCTATTCCCTCGATTTCCAGCGGTTCAACCTTGCCGGAGGGCAACACAGTAAAAAGACAACAGGCGTCACGATTGCAACCTCCATACGAAATGATGTTAAAATCGGGCTGGCCGTCGTTGTTGTAGTCAGCGGTGAATATCGGCCAAGGTTGATGGTTGCTGGAAAAAAAGAAATCGAATGGGACTTTCGACAGGTCAAAAGGCGTGTCAACCGTGGTGCCGCTGCTCAACCGGACGCGGAAAATAAATTTGCCGCTATACTTTTCGCCTTCGCCACACCAGATTTCATCATCCACATAATGCTTGCCGCTCACCCAGACAAGTGAAAGGACATCATTTGTTCCATCACGGTCGAAATCACAAAAGGCTTGGCCAAGAGTGACGGGAGGAGATTCCATTGTCTGGCTTGGCACGGTGGAACAGCCAAACAAACCGCCGCTCAAAACGAGCGCGAGGCAGAGGATGAGTTTGGGTTTCA
>CAYYWB010000103.1:0-8881 GCA_964475285.1 uncultured Bifidobacteriaceae bacterium
GTCAACGCGGCGACGGCGAACAAGCTGGTGTTCACGACGCAGCCCAGCACGACGACGGCGGGGTCATCCATCAGTCCGGCGGTGGTGGTGAAAGTGGAGGACACCTACGGCAACACGATAACGGGCTTTACGGGCAGCGTGACGATCAGCAGCGGGACGACCAGTTTCAACGGCGGGACGCTCTCGGTGAACGCGGTGGCTGGCGTGGCGACTTTTAGCGCGGTCAACCCGACGACGGCGGGCAGCGCCAATACTTTGTATGCCAACGGCGACAGCCTGCCGCAAGTCACCTCCGGCACGTTCACCGTCAACGCGGCGACGGCGAACAAGCTGGTGTTCACGACGCAGCCTGGGAATGGCACGGGCGGTTCGGCGTTGTCCACACAGCCGCAGGTGACTTTGGAGGACCAATACGGCAACACGGTGACTGGGACTGCGCAGAACGTGACGGTGGCGATCCAGAACAATGCCGGTCCCGGCGGGACGTTGAGCGGGACGACGACGGTGGCCGTGAACACGGGCACCGGCGTGGCGACGTTCAGCGGATTGAGCATCAACAAGATTGGAACGGGTTATACATTGACGGCGACGGGCAGCACGGTGGACACGACCGCCGGCACGATAGTCAGTTCCGGGTTCAACGTGACGGTGGGCGCGGCATCTCAACTGGTCTTCACGACACAGCCGTCGGCGAGCACGGTGGCGGGCGTGGCGTTTGCGCAGCAGCCGGTGGTGACAATTGAGGACGCTGGCGGCAACACGGTGACATCGGGCGCGGATTCGACGGTGAGTGTGGGGCTGACGCTGACGACGGGAACGGGCGCGTTGGGTGGAACAGCCTTGATCAACGCGGTCAACGGGGTGGCTGACTTTACCGGCAAGGGACTTAGCATCAACTATGTTGGCACCGACAAGGTGCTGACGGCGACGGCGACGGTGGCGGCGGGAACCAGGACGACGACAACCGGCCCGGCGTTTGCGATCACGCTTCCCCCGATCAGCATATTGCGCGGGCCGGGCGCGGGGGTTAAAATCCATGTGAGCAACCTGCTGACCAGCGACGCGACCTGGGACGGCTACGGCTCGCAGGCATACGCGTCGAGCGATACCACGACGGCCAATTCCGTTTCACTGGCCATCAGCGGCAGCGGGAACAGCACGCTCATCGTCTATCCGAGCAGCGCCGCCAACACTGCCGATTCGTTCAATTATACCATCAACGACAGCAACGGCACGCGGACAGGCACGGTCAACATCGTCATCAACACCAACCTTACGGGCCAGGCGGGGAGCATCTCGGTGAACGGCAGCGGGGCCACGATGACGTTCTATGGCGTGCCGGGCGATCACTACACGGTGCAGCGGGCCGGCGCTGTAAATGGGCCGTGGACGGACATCACGGTCACATCCATCAACGCCAGTGTCAGCGGCAATGTTATCACCGCGCCGTCCGGCGGGGCGTTCACCGTCACCGATGGCTCACCGCCTCCGGGTAGCGCTTATTATCAACTGCGCGTGGCACCGTGACGCCGCAAGAACGAATTACGACAACAACCGATATATAACATGAAAACGAATTTGACCACAATTCTAGGCGGGATGGCGTGCGTGCTGGGCTTGGGCCTGGGCGCGGCGTCGGCGAGCATCGTCACCGTTGGATCGGGCGCGGTTAACATCACGGTGCCGGATGGGAATGCGGCGGGGATCACCAGCACCATCCATGTCGGCAGCCTGGGGAATGTTTTGAATTCCGTGAGCCTGACGCTGAACATATCCGGCGGGAACGACGGGGATTTGTATGCGTATTTGAGTTACGGCGGGACCTCGGTGGTGCTGCTGAACCGGCCGGGACTGGCGGGCGATCCAGCGGGGGTTGGTTATATCAGCTCTGGATACAATAGCGTGATCCTGCAAAATCTCGGCAGTGGTGGAAGCATCAATGATGCTGGCAGCTACAGCAGCATCAGCCAGGTCACCGGCACTTATTATGCGGCCGGGGGTTCCCTGGTATTCAACAGTTACAATGGCGTGAATCCAAACGGGAACTGGGTATTGTTCATATCTGATCTGTCCGGCGGCGATGTCAGTTTCAGCCAGTTGAACAGTTGGTCGCTGACCTTTAACGCGGTGCCAGAACCGGTGAACGTGGCGCTGGGCGTGTTCGCAGCCGCGCTGCTCGCCGGGGCGGGGTTGAGGCGGGCGCGGGGATATTTCAAAGTCTCTTCAAATAAATAGGCTTCCTGATTGACGTCGGCTACGGAAAGATCAAGGGCATGACGTTCCGCATTTCGAACATGGGCGGTGAAACGGAAGCAAGCATGACGCCGCTCGCCGCCACGCTCGACGGTGCCATGAAACAGTTGTAAAACTATTTTCATGAATCCTGTAAATATTTTCGGAAGAATTGTAATTGTTTTTCCACTTTGGTGCTGGCGCTGGTTTCGGGCAATCTCACGACGACTTCGGGTGCCGTCACAAATTCAGCCGCCCAAGCCCAGCCCCGATTCCCACGCGAACGAGACGCCCGCCCAGCGCGACGCGCGCATGGCATGGTGGCGCGAGGCGCGGTTCGGAATGTTCGTCCATTTCCCGTATTCTGACAAACACCAGCAGCCATTATTTCCCATCGCCAATTTCACCACCCGCCCGGTCGCTTGCGATGTTTCGCGGGTGGCTTGGCGGCAGGCTACGGCAGGGCGTGCGGCAGGGCCGTCAGCGTGCTCAATGAGCAACTCACTTGCGGCGTGCTGCCCACAGTGGCCGTGTTGTATGCGCCGCCCGCCGGACAGGCCGGAACACTGCTGCTGGAGTTCAACTTGATGTAAGCCGAGACGACCGAGACATCCGCAACACTGGTGCCGGTTGACTGGCCGGTTTCCAGCGCCCATTCACTGATGGCAACATCAACTTGACGGAGGTTGTTGATGCAGGCGTTTTGCTGCGAGTTGGCGCGGGCTTTTATAAGGTTGGGGATGGCAATCGCGGCCAACAGGCCGACCATGGCCACCACAGCCATAATCTCCACCAACGTGTAACCTGCCTTGCATGAGGTCTTGTTTGTTTTCATGTCTCCAACTCCGCCTTGCGGCGACAGCCACACAACAGATGGGACGCAAAAATATTGCAGATCCCGTTTCCTCATCGTCTGTTGGAACAACTCCTTATTTAGAACATTAACATATATGATTAAAAGGTCAAGTTGAAATTTGCGCTCCCGCTCGCTTGCGCCCGCTGGTTTCGGTTTGAACTTTCCAATATGTCCTTGCGGTGGTCGGCGGTTTCAACTCGCGGGCGGGCTGCCCGCGCTCCCATTGCAACATTTTCCGGCTTGGCTCCGGCCCCCAAATGGATTCAAATCCGCCATGACTTCGAATGTCCGTTACCAGCTTGTCCGCCTGAAGAACGGCGTTTGTTCCGTGTATTCGATCGCGGAGGGCGAGAAAATGCATCCCGGCCTTGGTCCGCGGGCGGAGGCGGAGATGCTTTACGTCCGGCAACTCAAAATCCGTGAACGGCTGAAAAATCATTCCGGCGAATTTGTCATCTGGGATGTCGGCCTCGGCGCGGCGGCAAATGCCATTGCCGTTTTGAGCGCAACGCGGGAAATTCCAGGCTGGCTTCGCATCGTCAGTTTCGACAACACCGGCGAGCCGCTGGAATTCGCCCTGAAAAATGCCGGCGCGCTCGGTTATCTGGCAGGATACGAAAATCAAATTGCCGTGCTGCTTCGCGACCGGCGCGTGGAATTTGAAAACGGGAAATTGAAAGTGATCTGGGAGTTTCACCTCGGCGACTTTCCGGCGCTTTTGAAATCTCAAATCTCCAATTTGAAATTTGAAAGGCCGCGCGCGATTTTCCACGACGCCTTTTCTCCGGCGAAAAATCCGGCGATGTGGACGCTGCCGATGTTTGAAAATCTTTTCCGCGCGCTCGACCCGGCGCGTCCGTGCGCGCTGACGACCTATTCACGCAGCACCCTGATTCGCGCGACGCTGCTGCTCGCCGGATTTGTTGTCGGCGCCGGTCACGCGACCGGGCTGAAGGAAGAGACGACCGTGGCTGCAAACCGTTTGGATTTGATTGCCGAACCGCTGAACGCCCGCTGGCTGGAGCGAGCGCTGCGTTCCGACAGCGCGGAGCCGCTGCATGAGCCGGTTTATTCCCGCGCGCCGCTGTCACCGGAGACGGCGGAAAAACTGCGGCGTCATCCGCAATTTAATTGTCGTGCTCAAAATAACCAGATTGACTGATTGCGAAAAAACCGGTAAATGTGACACCGAAGGAAACTTAAAACTATGAGCGAAAAGATACCTGGAGCTGACAAGAAAATTCTGTGCGGCATATTGGGCATCCTGTTGGGAAGCCTGGGAATACATAAATTCATCCTCGGCTACACGAAGGAAGGCGTCATCCAAATTGTCGTCAGTGTTCTCACCTGTGGCATTGGTGGCATCATCGGTTTCATTGAAGGCATCATTTACCTCACCAAGAGCGACGAGGATTTTGTCGCCACCTACATCACCGGGAAAAAGGGCTGGTTCTAAAGAACCGCCGTTGGATTTCGAGCCGTCGTTGCGCCTCCGGGCGCGCGGCGGCTTTTTCTTTTTGAACTTTCGCCGGCACGGAAATTTTTTTACACTGTTCCCATGAACGTTCTTGTCACCGGCGGCGCCGGTTATATTGGCTCGATTTGCACGGAAGAATTGCTCAACGCCGGACATCAGGTCACGGTTTATGACAACCTGACCGAAGGCCACCGCTCGGCGGTGGACCCGCGCGCGAAATTCATCTTCGGAAAACCGGAAGCAGACGGCGACATCTTGAACGCCGTCAAATCCGCCAAACCCGACGCCATCATGCATTTCGCCGCCAGCGCGCTCGTCGGCGAGTCCATGACGAACCCTAAAAAGTATTTCCACAACAATTTCGTCAACGCGCTCAAGCTGGCCGACGCCGCCGTGGAATGCGGCGTGAAGAAATTCGTCTTCAGCTCCACCTGCGCCACCTACGGCCCGCCGGATAAAATTCCGATGACGGAGGATTTGCCGCAGCGTCCCATCAATCCCTACGGCGAGGCGAAGCTGATGTTCGAGAAGGCGCTCATCTGGTATCAGCAGATTTACAAGCTGGAATTCATCGCCTTCCGCTATTTCAACGCCGCCGGCGCGAGCGAAAAATTCGGCGAACATCACCGCATCGAGACGCACATCATCCCGAACGTGCTCCTCGTCGCGCTCGGCAAAAAAACGCAGTGCGAAATTTACGGCACGGATTATCCGACGCCCGATGGCACGTGCATCCGCGATTACATTCACATCAAGGATCTGGCGCAGGCGCATATGCTCGGCCTGCAACCGGGCAAGACCGGATTTTACAATCTCGGCAACGGGGACGGCTATTCCGTCCGGCAGGTGATTGAAATGTGCGAAAAAGTGACGGGCCAAAAAATTCCAGCGATTGAAAAACCGCGTCGGCCCGGCGACCCGCCGCGGCTCGTCGCCTCTGCTGAAAAAGCCGTTCGCGAACTTGGCTGGAAGCCGAATTTTCCGAAGCTCGAAGACATTGTTGCCAACGCGTGGGCGTGGCACAAAAGACATCCAGATGGTTATGCGGATTAGAATCGTAGGACAGGCGTCGCGCCTGTTTCTAACTTTGGAACATCGGTCTTGGATGAGTAGTTGCGAGGCGTGGAGGAAGAACACCAAACAGTGAGTGGAGTTTTGAAGATGGAGACAGGCGCGACGCCTGCCCTGCCATGAAATTTTGGCGCTTCCCAGGGAACGCCATTTCGGTAGTCACCTAATTTGAAATTCCCCGCTGTCATTTTCCCCTCGCTTTTTTAATTTGATACGAAACGCCAACCTTCACCGCGCTTTGGGCATCGGTCACTGGCGGCAGTTCAAGGATGGTGATAAACTCTTCCGGCTCGCCATACGTCCAGCCGTAGCAGCGTTTGGCCTTTGGATGGCCAGTCAGATCAAAAACCTCAACATCGCCCTTCCAAATCGTCTGGCCGCGAAAGATTTCTTCCACCGGCACAGAACCCGCGTGCGTTGCGCTGGCCTTGTGCAAGTGGAAAATCACCTGCTGTAATCGTTCGATGTATGCTTTATTCGCCACAGTTTTTAACGAGTTCTTCCACAGTCCATGCGCTGCTTTCAATGCCTGCGGCCTGTGCCGGTGTCATACGCAAAGACTTATGGGTTTTGCAAAAGTTGTAATACGCGAAATTCAACGCGACCGCAGCCTGAAAATTTTCAAATTTCTTGCTAAATGCGTTCGTCAGGCGAGTCAGACGGCGGCAGTGCATCCGCAGCGTGTGATTCTGCTTCTCGACATGGCTTGTCGTAATACGGCGCACGTCTGGCATTCCATTGATGACCGTGCGTTCGGTTTTGACGACTTCCGCTGGCGAATACCTACTGGCCGCGTCTTTGTTGAGGTTGACAACACCGTAGGTTTTTACGAGTTGCCCATAATCCACTTCGCTGCCAAATCCGCTTTCAACCGCCTCTGGATAGGCATTCAAGGCATCGCTGGAAAGCTGGACACGGCGCGAAAGACGGCCTGCCAAATCTTCCATGAAAGCGCGGGCATGATACAAATCGCGCTTGCCGACAATGAAAGACGGAATCAGCTTCGTGTCGGCGTCCAGCGCGATGAACGTCCAAACGTCACCGTATGCGCCAACGGCATCGGCACGGTTGCGCTTTGCGCCAATGAATCCCCAAATCTCGTCCACTTCGATTTGTTTGCAATTCAGGCCGCGCATTTTCTCGTCCTGAATCTTCGCGCAAGCCTGCCCAATCCGCACCGCAAGGCGCATGATGGTATCGGGATGAATGCCGGTTATCCGCGCAATGGAAGCCATGCTGCTGCCCTCTGCGAGCATGGAAACCACCGCCACTTTCTTCTCGGTTTTAAGAATGTTTGCCATATCGTTTTAATGTTTGACTTATTGTTAACACAAAGCTATATTCGTGTCAAACATTTTGTTAACAAAATATATGAAAAAAAGAATGGGCAGGCCAAAGATTGGCACGCAAAATGCCAAAGGTGAATTGTTTGCCGTGCGCGTCACACCGCCGGATGCAAGGCAGATCAACGCGGCAATACGCCAGTCCGGGGCGGGCAAGCCGGGCTGGTTGCGGAAAGCGTTGCTTTCCGCTGCGGGGAATGATAAATCAGCGTCATAAAACAGTGGATGCGGCGAGCCTCGGACTCGCAATCTGCGATTGTAAGGAACGCCAGGTTTGCCGATTAACCTACGCACCCAACTGGATTTAAAAATTGCACACATTTTGAAAATGTCAAATGGTTGAAAAACTACCATCCACAAATCCTGTAAATGGTGGCGATGATAAATCCGCCACAAATAAATCCAGCAATAAACGCGGCGGAAAGCCACAGAAAAAATTCACCCCAACGCAAAGAAAGAGCCGAAAACAGCTTCCATTGACGAAACTCGAATGGGGTGGATTTTTTGCTGATATTTATGTCACTCTTTGGGTTTGGTCTGACCTCGTTGCTTGTAAAGAGATTAAAAGGCTCGTCTTTTTGATTGCTACAATTTTTGTTGCTCATGGCGTGTTGTGTTATTTTATTTCCAAGCTGTGTAATTCGTGGCGTTTATCCATCCTTGCCACAACACGAAGGATTGTGTCCCCCAGATTCGAGCTTGGAGGTCGGAACTGCTCCAATTCCTGCCAATATCGTATCCGATATTACCGACAAGGGGATTCCTGTTTATATTTGGGGGACAATTTGGTATGATGATATTTTTGGAGGCCATCATTGGAGCCAATTCTGCGTGAGTGCGAGTCGAGGAGAGATGAACAAAAAAGTCATATACTTTAAGCCTCTCCAAATTCACAATTCCTGCGACGACGCCCAGACAAACCAAACCAACTAAAACCAGCCTTTTATACCCGCAAAACTGAAAAAACCGTCTCCATGCCTGAAAATTGCACAAATTCAGCCATTTGCACCTGAAAATCCAAATTAGGTGACTACCGCCATTTCTGCTAGATTGACAGCATGAGCAACATGAAATCCTCCCCTGCAAAAACCAACGCCGCCTTGAGCAACAGCCTGAACCAGGTGCTCGCGGATTCCTACGCGCTGATGGCCTTGACGCATCTGGCGCACTGGAACGTCGAAGGCCAGGGCTTTTTCGCCCTGCACACGGCTTTCCAGACGCAATACGAAGAGCTGTTTATCGCGGTTGACGAAATCGCCGAACGGGTGCGCGCGCTCGGCACCTACGCCATAGGCGGTTTGGGCAAGCTCGCCCAGACGGCGCAGATGAAGGAATTTGCGTCACCGCTCCCGCAGGAGGACTATGTGCGGTTGCTCCTCGCCGCCAACGCGAAACTGGTGGCCGACGCCGAACGCGCTCGCGACCTTGCCGGCGAAGCCAACGACCCGGAAAGCCAGGACATGATGATCGGGCGCATCACGCTTCACCAAAAAACAATCTGGATGCTGAAGAGTTTCCTGGAGGAATGATTCGCTTTTCGAGCTTCGTGAGTCCCGCTTGGACTTGAAAATGGGGACTCGTGGAACTCGTTCCTCCGGTTTTACGACGGCAAATCCTTGCCCGTCGTGGTCACGGTGAGTTTGCCGTGTTTCACGCCCCTGGCGGAAATCAATTCATCGGCGATTCTTTGGATCAACGCCGCCTTGCCACGAACCAGCAGCACTTCGAGACAATTGTGATGGTCCAGATGCACGTGGATGGTTGAGAGAATCACGTCGTGGTGATCGTGCTGGATGTCGGTCAGCGTTTCCTGCACATGTTGTTTATGATGGTCATAAACCAGCGTGATGGTGCCGGCGATGTCTTCGCTGCCGAATTTCTGGCGGTGCTCCACGAGCTGGT
>CAYYWB010000104.1:0-8847 GCA_964475285.1 uncultured Bifidobacteriaceae bacterium
TATAATTACAAAAGCCCGCCGATTGTCAAGCTTTTTCAGATAATAAATCGGAGGTCGAATTGACTCAAAAAGGGTGTTACCGAGCCATGAACATCAAAATGAGTCAAATCACACGAACCGAGGTGCTGGCCAAAAGGCGTGAACGATACGCCCGGGCCGGCAAGGAGCATAAAACCAAAATCATCAACGAACCGGTCGAACTCTTCGGCTGCCACCGCAAGGCGGTCATTCGCGCGTTGCAATCACGGCCCGTGATCGCCGCGCCGTTCGTCCGGGGTCGGCCCAAGGAACACGATCCGGATCAATTGCGTCCGCCGCTCAAAGCCATCTGGCTGGCCGCACTGCAAACCCCAAGCTCTGCGAATTTGTCCTGCTTTGCCCGCCCCGCGACACCAAAATATAAAAGAAACAAAATCTCCCCATTAAATGATTCGTTTTTGGGTTCCTCGACGTTTATCGTGGGTAAACCTATTTTGAGCATTCTGGCTGTCGCGAAGCGACTCTGGAAATTAGCCAGGGACAACGTCCCTGGTTGAGTTCCGAAGAAAATTCGTCCCGCGAGGGACGGTGGAAACGCCGGAAATGGAACTGTTTCCAGCGTCCTTTCAGGACACATGGTTTTATCGGACGCTTTCCCCGGCACGTCGTGCCGGGCTAATTTCCGATGTCACTCCGCGACAACCGTGCTTTTACCCATTACAAACGTCGAAGAACCCGTTTTTGTGGATTTGGAAATAAAAAATGTTGCCCCTGGTCTTGCGGGTATGATGTAATAATTTCTGTTGGTCGCAAATGAAGTCAAATTATGCTTAAACCTGTCTCGCTGTTGAACTCGGTGTCCGATGCGGGGTGTGCCGAGCTATTGTCTTCGTTGGAACGCCGAAGACAAGACAATCGAAAAATATTTGGAATTGGTTTGTCTCGAACGGGAACCACATCATTGCACCGAGCTCTTTGCCTGCTTGGGTTTCGTTCGATTCATTACCCGCCTTTGCATCGCCTAAAACACCTTCTTCAATACCATGACGCGGCTATGGATACGCCCGTGGCTTGCAGTTTCCGCGAGATGGATATTCTCTATCCCAATTCACAATTTATTTTAACCGTGAGGGATTCCCGTTCCTGGCTCAAGTCGACTAAATTGTTCTTCGCCAGGCACCCGGCAAACGCGGAATGGCAACGCGAGGTGCGCCTTAAAATCTACGGAGTCGTTGAGTGGAATCGCCGCGCTTTTCTTGACGCATACAATCGCCACACAGAGGCGGTGCTTGATTATTTTGCTGATCGGCCGGGACAGCTTCTTATTTTAGACATCTGCGCTGGTGAAGGATGGGACAAGCTCTGCCCTTTTCTTGAAATGCCGGCTCCAAACACCTCTTTTCCACATGCAAACGCACGCTTTAAGAAGAAATTAGGGGGCAAGAGTTCTCCGCGAAACGGTTTGCTCACAACGTGAAGACACCCGAAAACGTTGCAGCGGCAGTCCCATCATGGATTATGTTGAGAAATGATTGATCAAGAGGGCTGATTACGATGCCACATCCCAACTTTGAATTTTTCACCACGCGTGACAGAACGGTAATGAAAAATATATGTGCGCAACGAAACCAAGCTGCGCCACCCACGCGCGAGATGGCGTCTTTGCAGTTCCATTTCATTGCCAATCATCGCATAACGGGGCGCGGGATTAAAAACGTGCCTTTTGTCATACTTTCCTTCCCACCAACTGGCCGTGCGGCCAATCATAAAAAAGCCGTTCACTGCCCGGACCGGCAAATGGTCGGTTGCTTTGTATAACCGGGCCAAATGTGCGGAAACACCTGCGAGGCGTTCAGGCGTGCTCGAAGGTTCATATCCGGTTACATGATCCCAGATGTTTTGTTTTTGATCCCAGACATTTCGTTTTGGACTTATCAGGCCGGGGGCGTTGGATAATGGCCCGACTAGGCCAACCGTATCATCTTCCAGCAAAGCCGTCGGACCCAGATCCCAACCTGGCGTAAAAAGAATGTCACTGTTGCCGCAAATGGCGTATTTTGCGCCGATGTTTCTGGCTTGTATCAGGCCGTAATTCCACGAACGGGTGAGACCGCGTCTTTGCTTGAACTGGTGTGCAATTACATTCCATTTGTCATCCCAAAACTTGTGGAATCCGGGATGCGCGTCATCAACAATTACAACTACGCCGGAGGGTGTATGCTCAAAGAAAGATTTCACAGCAGCCCTGGCATAATCGTAACAACCGTATGTAGGGCAAATAAAACAATGCATACACTTTTAATGTCAACGGTTTGCTGCTCGGAATTTGGCTCGTTTTGTTTGCAATTGACGAAGGTTATTTAGCGTGAAACAAAGAATCGCGTCAATATGGTTTTTTCAGACTTCCATCAAAAGCCATCACTGGCTTGCTTGGGAAAATGGAACCTCGCCGTAACTCATACTATTTTGCATTCGATATAACATTAACAATCCAGTCAAAACCGGTGAGGGATTGGATTTGGGCGGGTGAGGATTCCAGTTGATTGAGGCGGTGTTCCAAGGCGTTCTCGACGGCGTCCATGTCATCGTAATCGTGGTTGCCAAAGGGTTGCCGTCGCACTTCGCGCCAGACCAGTTCTTGGGGGTTGCATTGGGGACTGTAAGCCGGCAGCCAGCCCAACGTCAGATTGTCCGGGACGACCAGCGTCTTGGCCCGATGTCAGTCCGCCCGATCCAGGAACATCAAGAGGTGTTCGTCTGGATGCCGCCGGGACACTTCCGCCAGATAAAATGACATGGCCTCGGTATCGGCGTGCGGCAGGATCAGGCTGATGAGTTCGCCGTCCTGCGGACAGACGCTGCCAAAGACATGGGTGTATTGACGCACCCGATGGGTGGGCACTTGCGGACGGCAACCCGAGGGGGCCCAGCACCGAATTGGATCGCTCATCCGGCCAAACCGAGCCTCATCCTCAAACATCAGACGCAGCGGCCGCTGCGGGTGTCCAGCCGCCACGGCGTCCACCTTGGCCTGAAGTTTTTTAAAAGCGGCACGAGCCGCCGGATTGTCTTTAGGATGCTTGGGGCGTGGTGTCACCCGCCGCCACTGGTGCCGGGCCAGCAGGCGACACACCGTCGAAGCGGGCACCGGGCGCCCCAGGCGTTTCTCATAGTCCGCCTGAATGCCGCAGGCCGTGACCAGTCTGCCGCGTTTGGCTTGGCGTTGCCAGGGCAAGAGCACCGCCCGTTCTTGGGCCACGGTCAGGTTTTGATGGCGGCGTCCGCCTTTGGGACGACCCTGACCGGCGGTCAGTCCCCCGCGCAGGTATTCGGACCAGACGCGCCGCACATGGCTGACGCTCAAGCCCACCGCTTGGGCAATGGCTTCGGTGGACAGATCTTGGCTGGCCCGCAGCCATAGACATTGAAGCCGTTGAAAGGCCGATTTGTTGGGAGCCGCCAGCATCGCGCGATGGATCGCGCCGACCTGTGCGGCGGGGATTTCAGTTCGAGGGCGCATAGATGCCCTCACTCTATATTAATATCCTATTGATTGCAAGTTAGTATCAAAAGTGGTGTTACCCAAAGTCCCTTGAAAATGGAACCGAAGGAAGCCGGGGCACGGTGGCAGTCCGGCGTCCCTCGTTCCCGTTTCTTGGGGGGCTTCTTTTTATCCGCTCCGGCGCCCCGCTGCCCGTGGTGGGATTACATTTGGAGCGTGCGCACTTCCATCCGAGTCGGCACCGATGGCTGCGTGCCGATCGGCACGCAGCGGCTACGCATCGAAAAACCACCCCAAACCAAGGTCGTGCTTTGTCTTCACCCTTCCGGCCACCACTCTGTCTTGGCCGCTCTGCCCGATCACCAGCAAAAACCCGCGCTCTTCACCGATCGCCCCCAATAATTTATCCTGCTTTGCTAACTACAAAAATGTCCTGCTTTGAAAGCTACGCGACATCTTTTATATTCTGGCTTGCCATAAATACAGGCTATTGATAAATCCTTGAAATATGATGACGATTTACACTGCGATTACGGGCAATTACGACCTGCTAAAGGAACAGCCAAAACCGCCCCAATCAGGCTTGAATTATGAGGCGTTTCTTGACCGTGAAATAGTTTCGCCGACATGGAAAGTAAAACCAGCCACATCTCAGTTCCCACATCCATGTCTCAATGCAAAATATCACAAGATATTGTCACATATAAGTTTTCCAGATAGCGAGATCACGCTCTGGATTGATGGATGCATCCAGATACCCAATATAACTCCAATTTTGGATCTTGCCAAATGTTATCTTGCTGATTCTGACCTGGCTGTTTTCGCACATAGCGAGCGATATTGCCTTTATCAGGAAGCAGCTTTTTGTATTCAGCGAAGGAAAGATGATCCGAAGGCAATCCTTCGGCAAGTATTTCACTACACACAGAAGGGCTATCCGGCAAATGATGGTCTGGCAGAATGCACCATATTGCTGCGACGACACACCAAACAAGTAAGAGAATTTAATGAACTTTGGTGGAACGAGATTTTGACTGGTTCATTCAGAGATCAGATCAGCTTTCCATACGTCGTCAGGCAGACAGGCATTAAGGTGAACTACATACCGGGTAACGTGAGGGATGGTTCCCTGTTCTTACGCCGAAAACACTTGTTAAAATACCGCCGCATCTGATTATGCCATGACATCTAGACCGAGCATAGCTTTTGGGCCGGAATCGAACAAGCCATCGTGGGATTGGGTTGGCTTTGACGTGGGGCGGGAGCTGTCCAAATACTTCGATATAAAATTCTTCCCTCATGATATCAAGGAGGTGCCGCAATCCGATCTGGTTTTCTTTATCAAGAACAAGCCCCACGAAGAATTATGGAGGAATGCAAGGCATCGATCGGTAAAAATGGTTTATTGCCCGATTGACTATTATCAACAGCAATCAATGATAGAAAGTCAAGCGATGTTTTTGGAACAATGTGAGGCAATTATCGTGCATTGCGAACGCCTGCTGCCAATATTTGCGCACTACTGCAGGAAAGTTGAATATATTGAACATCATAATCGTTTTGGCCTGCCAAATGCGACAGATTACAAGCCAAGCGGCTACGCTGTTTGGATTGGAGGCTACCAAAATCTGCCTCCAGTAATCAAATGGTTGCGAAGACATCCATTGGGGTTTGAAATAAAGTTTGTTACGGATCATAATGTCCGGCGAAAATATCGTTTGATAAATGTTCTTGCAATTAAGGATCGACATGAAGTTCTTAGATGGTCTCCGCGAGTTCAACGTGACGTGATGGCCAGTGCAAAAGTGGCGCTGGACATTAAAGGTTTAGATTTCAATGAGATGCATAAACCGCCAGTCAAGGCACAGAGTTTTATAGCTTCTGGCATTCCCTTCGCAACCAACCCGGAAAGCTATTCTGCTGAATATTTCATGACCAGGGGATTTCAAATAGCATCGCCAGAGGAAGTTCACCACTGGCTTTCATTGAATTACTGGGAAAGAACTAAAACTGCAGGCGAAGAATTGCGAGGGCGGCTTACTCTTGAAAACGTCGGCTTACATTACAAGAGATTAATTGAAAGCATTTTATAAATCACAAAAACGGATAGCAAACCAAATCACTCCAACGATTATGACCACTGAAACAAAGCGCTTACAAGCCCGCTATTTTGTGCCCATACAAGGTAATTATTATCATTTCATCAATGAATCCGCCCTTGGCCTTTAATGTTAGGCGGGTCCATTTCACGGCGTTCTTGCCTTCCTTAATCGGTTCCCGTAAATCCACAGACAAGGTCTTCATGCCCCAACCCTACCACCACCCACCAAATACGGCTGAATTATTGTTTAATACGCTCTAGCAAGGCGAGTGTGCCGCTGCCCGTGCGTGCGGAAACCTGTCCGCTACGCGGCCTGCGAATGCCGGCCAAATGACCGTGATCAATGAGGCCATGACAATTGCGCTCACCCAGCAGCCATGTTCAGAAACTCGAACATTGCGGCGAATCAGCCTTCGCCTGTGACTGCTTTCTCGGCGGGATGATTTCCGTCACGGCGATTTTCAAAATCAATGGCTGGCCGGGATTGGCCGTCCTTTCGTAGCTGGTTGACGCCTGGGCAATGAGCGACAGTTCCATCCGTTGCATGGCGATTTCAAGCCGCCGCAAATTCTGACCGTGAATGAAAATTTCATGGGTGCCGAAAAGGATTTTCAAACGCTGTTCCTTGTCGCCGGTGGTCAGTTCGGCAAACGCGAATTGATCGAACGGCAGCGTGAGCGAAAGCTCCGGTGTAACGATAACGCGAAGCCCGCGCGCCTGCGGGTCAATCGCCCAACATTCGGGTGATTTGGTGCTCATGTTTTTGTATTTGGTTGCGATGATGCCGGCGGGATTTTTTCAACCGGCAAATGGTGTCGGCGGCATGTTCGCCAAAGCGCAGGAAATAACCGCGCAGCTTGCCCCAAAGCAGGACGCCTTCCTGCTGGCGAAAACCGTCGGCAAAATCCAACGCCAGCGGACGATGGCCGGAGCGGGCGACATTTTCCAGTAGCTGCTCCTTGTCCGGCGTGAAAATGCGAATGCCGCGCCGACCGCGTGAAATCGTCACATACCATTGTTGGGCGTTGGTTGCCGTGTTGATGGTCGAATCCGAAAACAGGACGTAATCCACCGTCTTGCCCTGTGAACCGTAGGAAGTGACGGCATAGCCGGGCAGAAATTCCCGGAATTCCTTGTCCAACACGCGGCCATCCACCAATTCGACTCCGCCATCGGCGCGGACGGATTTTACCGTGACCAGCTCGCCGTTGGTGACGCGGCCACCGGCAGCCAGTTTGCGATTGGCTTTGAGGTGCAGCCGGTCGTTTTCCGCAACCGAAATTTCGCGGGGAAGGCAGATCGTCAGCCGGTCGAGCAGCCGGTTCGAGACGGAAACGATTGTGCCATTGACCTCGACCATCGCGCCCCATTTGAAAATGTTGGTCAACTTTCCTTTCGCGCCCGGTTCGACCTCGCGCACCTTCTGATTGAATATAATCACCGCATCCTGCGGATAAAAACGCTCATCGCGCTTTTGCGCTTTGGTCAAATCCAGTTTATCCAGCACCTGAATGGCCGTGTCTTTTGCGCCCAGCAGCCCCTTTGCTTTCAACTCATCGCGCACGGAGGCATTGACGCGACGCACTTCATCCCAAGTTTGGGAGACGACCACGGCGGAAGCCTTTTGCTCCGCAAGCTGGACGTATTCACCGGCAAGTTTGTCAGACTGTTCGCCCAGGCCGCACGCGACCACCGCGCCTATTTTATCCAGCCGTTCAAAGGATTCGGACAGTTGACCTTTCGCCGCGACTTCGACGGCCTTGCGATAACCTCTGATTTGCGCCCGCTCATTTTTGTCCCGGCCACGCGCCGGGTCCTGCCGTCGAATCTTGTGCAATTCAACGGGCCGGACACCGGAATGCCGCTCAATGGCCAGCAGCGCATCCGAAGCCTCGACCGCGCCATGCTGCCGCGTGTCGCCCGAAAGAATCAGCCGGGCATTTCGTTCCTGCGCCAGTCGCAACAGTTCCAGCATCTGCCGCCCGCCAATCTGTCCGGCTTCATCCACGATAATCAATGCACCCTGGTGAAGCTCCTGACGTTGCAGAAAACTTGCGACCGTATTGGGCGAAGGAAACCCCGCCTGCTCCATCTCCACCACCTGCTGGCGTTGCGGCGCGAGGACGACCACTTCCCCGCCTGATTGGCGAACCTGCCCGACCAGTTCGCGCAGGACAAAACTTTTGCCAGTGCCAGCACCGCCGCGAAAGATCGTCACCGCATTGATTGAACCCAATAATCTGTCGAGGACGCGCCGCTGTTCATCGTCCAGGTTGGGATTGGCGGGACGTGGATTCCAGACCAGTGAATGACAGGCACCGATGCCATCCTTGACCCTTTGAACCATTTCCCATTCACGCATCAGAACATCGCGCAAGGTCACTTCACCTGGCCGTTCATCATTGCGGATGTAATTACGCTGGCGCGTGAACTCCTTGAGTTCAGCAACGGAAAAGCCCTGACCGCGCGCCCGTTCCAATGCCCATTGCCACACCTGGCATTCCAGCACGACGGAGTTGCGATTAAACAAATGTTCTTCCGCCCATTGCACGGCCTCGGCGATACCCACCCGCTTTTTCGCGGGGACAGCCGGGCTTTCGGAGATTCGGCTCAAGGCTGCCCGTTCGCCAGCGGTCATTTGCGAATCCCATAACACCCGCAATTCGCCCCGCGACAAATCCTTTTGTTTCCGGGCACGATTGGTTTCCGCCAGCATGGCGCGCAATCTCTGGATGTTCGCCTCGCCGAGTTCCGGCTTTTCGGCCAGCAATTTTTTCAGCGATTCATCTATCTGCGCGTGCCGTTTGGAAAACCGTTCGCAAATTTCTTCGGGAACACCTTCGATTTGGAAGTCGCCACGCGCATGGTTGCGAATTCGATAGCCGGAATTTTGCAGTTCACTCGCCAGTTCATGGTAATAGACATTCCTGGCAAATTTCCGCGTCCGCAGCAGCTCATAATTCTGGAGCGCCTTCCAGCGATGCTCAACCGGATCGAACGTGGCGTTGAACACGATGCCATGCGTGTGCAGATGCGGATCGAGCGCGCGGGAAGTATCGTGAGCGAATAACGCCGCCACAAAATTGCCGGTGAAACGGTCGTCCTGCGCCCCATCCGTCCGAATGCGTGTCGCGGCAAACGCCTCGAATTCCTTCAACGCCAGCCGCACTGCCCGTTCATGCAGGGCAAAGATTCGTTCATCTCCGCCAAGAAATGCGGCGATGGAAACTGATTTTGGCGGTGAAAAAGTAAAATCAAAAAAGAC
>CAYYWB010000105.1:0-8642 GCA_964475285.1 uncultured Bifidobacteriaceae bacterium
ACGCCGAACTGGACGCCGCGCGTGACCTGGCCGTCGTGGACGTCGAGGCAGGGAATGACACGTTTTGCAATCACGCGGATAATTAAAGGCGGAGTTGCGGTTCAGGGCAAATCATTCCGCGCTTGAAATGTCGGATTGGCCGCAGTTTCAATTTTCAGTTCACTTGCCGCCGCAACCGTGTATCATCGCCCGCAAATTTATGAACACTGATTCCCTCCTCAAACAACGATTGATCTGCGTGGCCGTGATTGACCAGCCGGATGACGCCGTGCCGCTGGCCGAGGCGCTGCTCGCCGGCGGCTTGAACTGCATCGAAGTCACCTTCCGCACCGCCACCGCCGCCGAATCCATCCAGCGCATCCGCCAGCAAGTTCCGGCGATTGCCATCGGCGCGGGCACGCTGCTCGCGCCCGACCAGGTGCAGCGCGCGGCCGATGCCGGCGCGCAATTCGGCGTCTCGCCCGGCCTGAATGAAGCCGTCCTGGCCGCCGCGAATAAAAATCAAATGCCGTTTTTCCCCGGCGTGATGACGCCGACGGAAGTGGGCCGCGCGCTCGATCTCGGCAGCAAGTTTTTGAAATTCTTTCCGGCGGAAGCGGCCGGCGGCGTGAAAATGCTCAAGGCGCTCGCCGGGCCGTTCGGCCACACCGGCGTGAAATTCGTCCCAACCGGCGGCATCAACGCCGCGTCGCTGGCGGATTATCTCGCCGTGCCGCAGGTCGCGGCGATTGGCGGCTCGTGGATGGCCGAGCGCAAGCTCGTCAAGGAAAAGGCCTGGGCCAAAATCACGGCGCTCACGGCGGAGGCGATGAAAGTGATTGCGGCACAGGTGAAATGATTCGGGAGGGACGCCGTGTCGGCGTCCCCAATTAAAATTGTTTGGGACGGCGGCACGCCGTCTCTCCCAGCAAATTATTAATTCCCCACCGTCACCTGTAGCGGCTGGTCGCGGCGCTCGGCGAAGCGCTTCACGTAATTTTCCCACTGGACGTGGTTCGTGAAATCGCCGCTGCGGTCCCAGCACGCGCCAAAGTAATAGGTGAGCGGCTGGCCGACTTCGACTTTGGTGACGGCGAGCAGGTTGCGAATCGGCGGCGCGCCTTCAACCGTCGGCTGCGGCACTTCGGCGTGGACCAGGGAATCGGGCATGTCAGGCTTGTCATTCGTGAATTCCTGCACGCTGTCCCTGGGCAGGATGATGGCGGTTCCGATGGTGCCTTTTGGCGCGTCCTCCGGCTGCCAGTAACTCATCCAGCCTTCCTTTTGATCCTGCGCGATGAGTTCCGTGCCGTTCGCGCCGCACGCGCGTTCGGCCAGACCGACGGCGACGGTCAGCGGCGATTTGTCGTCGCTCGCGAACGTGCTTTGCGCCTTCGTGCAATAGGAACCGGCGTCAATGCTGTAGCGTTTCGTCTCGGAAACCATCCGTCCGTTGCCGGCGTCCCACGCGTCGTAAGTCAGTTCAAATTCGGAACGGATCGGGCCGGTCGTGATGAGTTTCCAGTTGCGGTAATTGCTGGAGACATAAAGCTTCCTGCCGTCCCAGATGCCGACACCGCCGCAGCCGCGGCTGTTCCCGACGCGATAATCATCCATCTCGACGCCGTTGGTCATGTGGTAACGACCGCTCGCATACAGTTCGTTGCACATGAGATTGCGATAGGTCTTTATCCAAACGTCCGGCCCGCTGCTGATGGTGCCCTCGGCCTTGATGAGCGCCAGACCGTAGGTGCGATGCGCGATGCGGTCGCTTTCCCACGCGAAATCGTCCATGCGCTCCGGCACATATCGCGCCATGGTTTTCACGATGGGCGGCGGCACGGCGGCCAGAGTGGAATCATCCATAGCCGATTCGGGCAAAATATAAAACGTCCGCGTCTCACCCGGCGCGAGGTCAACTTGGAAAAGATATTTATCCGGTGCGGAATTTGTGTCGGCCGAATAGATTTGTGAATTTAGAATCCGCGAGGACAAACCATCCATAACGGCAAAATTACGCTGCGATATAATATGCGGAACCAAATATTCGTTTGAACTGCTAATCTTCCATTGGTTAATGATGGCCTGTATCAAGTTGATTTCAATGGTTTCGCTCTCTCGCCAAAAATTCGCCGGATTAGTGACTTTGACTTGAACAGTCCTGGTCTTTGCCTTTTCCAAAACCGCCATCCGATAAACCTCGCTGCCCGCGAGCAAAAAGATGCCGCCGCCGTAAGGCGCGGTTGAATCTTCCGCGAATTTCACCGGCGCGCTGCCCGCCGGTTGAACGTGCGTGAGCTTGCCGTCGGCATCCACGCAGCCGACCAGCCCCTGCCACGCCTTGCGCACCGCCGGCTCGCAAGCCGCGCGATCCAGCAGGCCTTGATTCACGCCCCACGCCAGCCCGTAAATGAACATCCCGGAACCGCTGGCTTCCGGCATCGGATAGCTGTCCGGGTCGAGCAGGCTCGCGCGCCACATCCCGTCCGGCTTTTGCAGCGACAGGATTTTCGCCGCCATGTCCTTGAACAATTGCTCGAAATGCGGGCGCTCGGGACTGTTCATCGGCAGGTATTGCAGCATCCGGACGGTCGCGGCGAAGACCCAGCCGTTGCCGCGGCTCCAGAAAATTTTCTTCCCGTTCGCCTCGGTCTTGGTGAAGAACGAGCTGTCGCGGAAAAACAGATGCTCGTCCTTGTCGTAAAGATAATCCGCCGTGCGCCACCAGTTCGTCACCGCGAAATCCATGTAGCGCGTGTCGTCCGTGGCCGCGTAAAGCCGCATCCACGCCGGCGGCGCCATGAAGAGCGCGTCGCACCACGACCATTGGTCCTGCCCCAGATTGTTTTCCAGGCCGCGCGACGGCGGCGGATTGGCGATGATCCAGTCAAAATGCTCGCGCATCGGCGCAATCATCCGGTTTTCGCGGTAGAGAAAATAAAGCTCGGCGCAGACCTGGCCGTAGCACTGGTCGTCGGCGTGATATTTGCGGCCCTGATATTGCGGCAGCACCCAGGCGTTCGTCTCGCCCTTGGCGAGCATCGCGTCGCGGTATTTCGGGTCGCCGGAAATTCCCGCCAGCGCCATCATGCCGATGTCGCCGACTGAACAAATCCAGCCGGTCGGGCGGAGCGTGATCGGATGCGCGAGCTGCCAGTCGGCCACCCGCTGCATCGCGGTGAGAACGGCTTGCGGCATGATGTCGGATGAAAGGCTGGTGGTGTTGGTGGCCTGCGTGATCAAATATTCGGAACGGCCAACTGGCAAAGACTGTTGTTGCGCCGGCAGTTGAAAACCGGCGGCGAGAAAAATGGAGGCAAAAACGACGGATCGTTGGATGGACATTTTCATGGGCTGAAATTATTGGATGTTGGACAGTTGTTGCAATTCAATTCCGGCGAGGATGAACGGGCCGACGCCTTTGAGGTCGTTTTTCACGACGGGTTCGCTGATGTAATAATCAAACGAGCCGTCGCGCGGGCGGCCCGCGGCGCTGGCGACTCCCAGTCCGGCCACGGAACAGCATTGCGTGAGCGACCATTTTCCGCCGCCTTCGTCCTTGATGAGATTTTTCACGATCCCGTCGAAGCCCTTTTCGGCGGCTGCCGCGTCGGCGCGCGGGAGGTAGCCGCGATTCACGCCCTTCGCCAGCGCATAGACGAACATGCTCGACGCCGTGGCTTCCTGGTAATTACCCTTGCGCGCGCCTTGGTCCATCACCTGCCACCAAAGGCCGGTCTGCGGGTCCTGCCATTTCATCACGCCCGCGCACAATTTCTGGAACGTGGCGATGATTTGCGGACGCGCCGGATGGTTCGTCGGGAAATAATCCAGCGCGTCCACCAGCGCCATCGCATACCAGCCCTCGGCGCGGCCCCAGAAATTCGAGGAGCAACCGGTCGCGGGATTCGCCCACGGCTGGATTTTGGCCGCGTCCCAGCCGTGATAATTCAAGCCGGTTTTCGCGTCGTAGGTGTGTTCGTCAATCAGCCGGATTTGTTTCGCCACGTCGTCGAAAGAATTCGTTTCGCCAGACAGTTTCGCGTATTCGGCGTAAAACGGCTCGGCCATGTAAATGCCGTCCAGCCACATCTGGTTTGTGTATCGCTGCTTGTGCCAGAAGCCGCCATCGGCCGTGCGCGGTTGCGTGTCGAGCTGCTGGCGCAACAGCGCGGCGGCCTTTTGATAGCGCCCGTCGCGCGTGATCTGCCAGAGCGCGAGGATGGTTTTGCCGGGATTGATCGAGTCGAGCTGGTATTCCTCCGGCTTGTAGGTTTGGATTTTTCCGTCCAGCGAAACCAGCGAGCCGACGGCGCTTTCGGCAAATTTCAAGCAGCGCGCATCCGGCGCGACGGCGTCCAGCTTCAGCAGCGAAAGCGAAAATAGACCGACCGAGTAATCCAGTTTCGGCGTGGAATTGAACCGCGTCAGTTCGGAGTTCGCCAGCCGTTGCGACCATTCGAGCGGTGTCGCGCCGGAAAAGGTCTGTGACGCGGCGGCGGCGAAAGCGCCGGGGATGCCCGCAACGGAAAACAGGACAATTCCCGACAGGAACGCGGTGCGCGACAAAATCGTTTTCATAAATCGCCGGTGATGACGCCGCCAATCTACCAAACGCCGTCCAGCGGCGAAGAAAATTCCTTTCACAGCGCATGTTTGTGTATGAGTCATTTTCAATGGTAGGGACGCCGCGCTGCGGCGTCCGGACAGCGCAGCGCGCTGTCCCTGCCGCCGAATTGAGTCATCGCCCGCGTTTGAATCCGATTGACCAACGGCGGGCTTGAAACTTAAACTCCCGCCATGTTCGAGAACACCATTCGCCGGATGCCGCGCCCGCAGGATGTCGCGGGCATGACCACGCAGGAACTCCGCGATACTTTTCTGCTCACCGGCCTTTTCGCGCCGGGACAATTGTTGACCGGCACGTTCACCGACCTGGATCGTCTCGTCGCCGGCGGCATCATGCCGGCGGGCAAGCCCGTTGAACTTCCGAATCACCGGGAAACCGGACGGGCATTTTTTCTGGAACGCCGCGAACTCGGCGCCATCAACGTCGGCGGCGCGGGCGCGGTTCACGCGGACGGAAAAACATTTTCGGTGGATCATCTCGACTGCGTTTATCTGCCGATGGGCACGAAGTCGGCGGCGTTCGAGAGCAAGGATGCCGGCAATCCGGCGAAGTTTTATTTCTTGAGCTGTCCGGCGCACGCGGCGCATCCCGCCACGATGATGAAGCCGAAGGACGCCGCGCCGGTGCCGCTGGGCGCGCAGGCCACGGCCAACAAGCGCACGATTTACAAATACATCCATCCCGGCGGCATCCAGAGCTGCCAGTTGGTGATGGGCTTCACCGCGCTCGATGAAGGCAGCGTGTGGAATTCCATTCCGCCGCACACGCACTGGCGGCGCACGGAGATTTATTTTTACTTCGACCTCGGCGCGAACGTGCTGACGCATTTCCTGGGCGAGCCGCAGCAGACGCGGCATTTGTTCCTGCACAACGAGGAAGTCGCGCTGTCGCCGAACTGGTCCATCCATTGCGGCTGCGGCACGGGCAATTACAAGTTCATCTGGGGCATGGCCGGCGAAAACCAGGTGTTTGATGACATGGATGTGGTCAAGCCGGTGGATTTGCGGTAAGTGGAACGCCGGTCTCCGACCCGGCGAAATTAAAATGGGAAACATCGAACATTCAACATTCAACGCCCAACATCCAATGACGGCGTCCGGCACGCCGGTTCCCCATTGGATGTCCGATGTTGGATGTTGGTTGTTGAATGTTTTCCGCCTACCGCGCCGGGTCGGAGACCGGCGCTCCGTTGAAAATTTATGAACACAAAACGATTCGAAAACAAAACAGCCATCGTCACCGGGGCCAGCCGCGGAATCGGCCAGGCCATCGCCCTCGCGTTCGCCCGCGAAGGCGCCCACGTTGTCAGCGTGGACATCGGCGACCAGTCGGAAACCGGCGCGAAAGCGAAGGCGCTCGGCGCGAAGTTCAGTTCCTTCACCGAGGATTTCGGCAAGCTCACGCAAAAGGGCGCCGCCGACCTCATCGCCAAAATTTTGAAGGAGGCCGGACGCGTGGATGTGCTCGTCAATTGCGCCGGCATCATCAAGCGTTTTCCGATTGTGGACCATCCAGAGGCCGAGTGGAACGCCGTGCTGCAAATCAACCTGACCGCGCCGTTTTTCCTGACGCAGGCCGTCTGCAAATGGTGGATGACCGGCGGGCGCGAAAAATCCCCCGCCGACGCGCGGCTCAAGATCGTCAACATCGCCTCGATGCTTTCATTCCAGGGCGGCATCCTCGTGCCGGGCTACACCGCCAGCAAGAGCGGTATCGCGGGCATCACCAAGGCGTTCGCCAACGAACTGGCGAAGGAGCGCATCAACTGCAACGCCATTGCGCCCGGTTACATCGCCACGGAAAACACGCGGCCCATCCGCGAGGACGCAAAGCGCAACGAATCCATTCTCGTCCGCATCCCCGAAGGCCGCTGGGGCAATACGGAGGATGTGGCGGAGCCGATTCTGTTCCTGGCCTCCAAGGAGGCGGATTACATGAACGGCACCATCATGAACGTGGACGGCGGCTGGCTGGCGCGGTGACAATTTGACGCCCGGAATTTTCCGTTGCCGGTTCAAGTGAATTTGAATTGTGTTCCCGGATATTCCGGAGCACGACTGGTTTGTGGAACCAGATCGCGCGGCGATTTCACCAAAGAAAAACCGCGCCGGAAGGTTTCGGCGCGGCTTTTGTTCCCCACCTCAAATTTTGCTCAAGCCTGGGCGAATAAATGCGTGTGCTTGCCGCACGACTTGTTGATGGGCGCGTCGGGCACGCGGTCATTCGGCTGAACGAGGTTGTTAGCCAGCATCCACGCCTCTACTTCCTCGCCGCTGATGTCGGCGAGCATCTGGCCGTTGATCTCGACGCACGGGCTTAACGGCTGGCCGCTCTTTTCCATCATTTCCTGGCGCTGCAACGGGTCGTTGACGACATCGCGATCCTCGAACGGCAGGTCGTATTTGCGCAGCACGGCGCGGACGCCCTGGCTCCAGCCGCAGGTTGGTTTCAAGTAGGCGATGATTTTCGGCTTTTCAACGGTTTGCATAAATTGTCTTTGCGATGGCAATATAGTGCCACAACCGCGGAAAGATGCAAGATGAATTTTTAACGCTCCGTTTCCCGCCGACGCTGGGCGAGAACCTTTTGTGAAGGCGTGTAATTGGCGATGAAATGACGGTAGAATTCCGCGAACGTTCCGGCGTCAATCGCCGCGCGCACCTCGGCCATGATTTTCAGAAACAAATGCGAGTTGTGGACGCTTACCATCCGCAGGCCGAGGATTTCGTTCACGTTCAGCAAATGCCGGAGATACGCGCGCGTGAAATTCTTGCAGGCGAAGCAGTCGCAATTGTCCTCGATTGGCCGGAAGTCGGCCTTGAACTGGCCGCCCTTGATGCCGATGGCGCCGCGCCGGGTGTAAGCGGTGCCGTTGCGGGCGACGCGCGTCGGCAGCACGCAATCAAACATGTCCACGCCGCGGGCAATCAGCTCGATCATTTGCGCCGGCGTGCCAAGTCCCATCGCGTAGCGCGCCTTGTTCGCGGGCAAAAACGGCCCGGTCAATTCAATCGCCTTCAACATTTCAGCTTCCGGCTCGCCGACGCTCACGCCGCCGATGGCGTAACCGTCAAATTCCATTTCAACGAGGGCCTTCGCGCATTCCTCGCGCAAAGCGGGATTGGAGCCGCCCTGGACGATGCCGAAAACTTTCTGGCCGCCGGCGCGCGGTTGCTCGCGGCATTCGCGCGCCCAGCGGATGGTGCGTTCGACGGCGAGGCGCTGCTCCTTGGCGGGCGCGTCGTGCGGCGGACATTCGTCGAACACCATCGCGATGTCCGAGCCGAGCACGCGCTGGATTTCCATCGCCTCCTTCGGGCCGAGAAACAAAAGGGAGCCGTCAAGGTGCGAACGGAATTCAACGCCGTGCGGCTTGATTTTCCGGATTTTGGCGAGGCTGAAAACCTGGAAGCCGCCGCTGTCGGTGAGAATCGGCTTCTCCCAATTCATGAAATTGTGCAGCCCGCCGGCGGCGCGGATGATGTCGAGTCCGGGGCGCAGATTGAGGTGATAGGTGTTGCCGAGGATGATTTGCGTGCCCATTTCCAGCAGCTCGCGCGGGTCAAGCGCCTTGACGCTGGCCTGCGTGCCGACGGGCATGAACACCGGCGTGTCCACGACGCCGCGCGCGGTGGTTAATTTTCCAAGCCGCGCCTTGGTGTGCGAGTCGGTTTTGAGGAGTTCAAACATTAGTGGAAAGTTCCGCCAACGAAACGTCCACCAGCAAATCGGCGGCGATTTTCTCCAAATCCATTTTCAACGCGGCGAGATCGCAGCCTTCGGGCAGTTGCAACCGCGCGCCGGCCTTGAACAAGGTCTCGCCGGACATCGGCGCGCTGACGACCTCGCTGGAAAATTCCTCGACATTCACGCCGGCTCGGGCGAGCGCGCTGGTGATTTCGCGGACGATGCCCGGCCGGTCGCTGCCGACGATTTCCAGTCTCGTCTGCCGGCCCGGCGTTGCCAAAGGCGGTTTCGGGTCCGGTTGAATGACGACATTCAGCCCTGGAATTTTTTGGAGCGCGGCCAGCAG
>CAYYWB010000106.1:0-8458 GCA_964475285.1 uncultured Bifidobacteriaceae bacterium
TGAGCCGCACCCGCGCCGTGCTGCTCCTCTGGATGATTGCCGTGATGATTGGCATCCTCGCCTGTCTTTTTTAACCGCGATTTTTTCTTTCGTGTCTTTCGTGTCTTTCGTGGTTAAAATTTTCCGCGTGAAACTGCTCTTCATCGGCGACATCGTCGGGCAGCCGGGACGCAACGCGGTCAAAATCCTGCTGCCGAAGCTGCGCGAACGGCACGCGCTGGATTTCGTCATCGCCAACGGCGAGAACTCCGCTGGCGGCTCCGGCATCACGCCCAAAACCGCCGCCGAGATTTTCTCCGCCGGCGTGGACGTCATCACCAGCGGCGACCATTTGTGGGACCAGAAGGAAGTGATGGAACTGCTCGCGAACGAAAAAAGATTTTTGCGTCCGCTGAATTATCCCGCCGGAACGCCGGGGCAAGGAAGCGGCGTATTCGAAGTCCAAAGTCCAAAGTCCAAAGTCCAAAGTCCAATTTCAATTGGCGTGTTGAATGTGCAGGGCCGCACGTTCATGCAGCCGCCGCTGGACAATCCATTTCTCCACGCAGCCGACGAAGTGAAGCGGCTGCGCGAGCGGACGAAAATCATCTTTGTGGATTTTCACGCCGAGGCGACCTCGGAGAAGATTGCGTTCGGGCGGTTTCTGGACGGGCAGGTGAGCGCGGTGGTGGGCACGCACACGCATGTGCAAACGGCGGACGAGCAGATTTTGCCCGGCGGCACGGCGTATCTGACCGACGCCGGGTTCACCGGCCCGCACGACGGCTGTCTTGGCCGCGAAATCGAGCCGGTGATAAAAAAATTCCTCACCGGAATGCCGCAGCGGTTTGAAGTGGCCAAAGGCCGCGTGCTGCTTCACGGCGCGGTGATTGAAATTGACGACGCCAGCGGCAGGGCGGTTAATATTCAGCGCGTGGCGGAAACTGTCTAGGATTTTGCGAAAATTGAATGAGCGGGAACAACACCTTTGCGTTTCTGTCGCCAGCGTTTGAAATTTACAGCCGTTGGATCGAGAAACACAGAGCCGTCGCGAAGTTTTGTCGTTCCCGCTAATGTCGTATTGTAGGTTTCGGTGCGGCGGCTGCCGGTATCGGTGTTGACCTTGCTGCCAACGTAAGTCCAGTCTGCTTCAGGCTGATTGTGTCCAATCAACACAGCAAACATGAGATGGATGAAGCGGATGTTACCTGTTTTTGGCTCAATCTGAAAACACGCGACGAGATGCCAGCCGGAGTGACCGTTGTGGCTCTCGCCACCCTTGCCAATCTGAATGGTGGACTTTACTTCCAGGCCAACTGGTTTGCCGCTTTTTTTCACAGATGGATTTATGAGGTCGGGATAAGCCTGGTCGGAGTTGTCTTTGTAAGGAGAATAATCATTCAGCGTATCGCAAAGAATGTTTGAAACAAGTCCGCTGAAATTGTTGCCTTGAATGTATTCCGGCAAAACTTTTCCTCCGCTGGCCAGCAGGTTCGCATTAATTCGGGCGACGATTTCCTGCGTGGCATTCATTGCTGCCTCCAAATGCGAAATATTCATTCCCGGCGGCAACGGAACTTGTGGGCGGAAAAAAACACGGTTGACCGTTGGGCTTGCAGCCGGTTCGGGAGCAAATGCTCCTGCGATCAATTGTGGCAGTGGGCAAGCAAGCGCGTGAGCCAGAGACTCAAGAATGTCTATGGAGAAATTCTCGCGACCGTTTTCCATGCCGGAGAGATGCTGGTAAGTGATGCCTGTTTTGACGGCGAGCTGCTCCTGCGTGAGTTGCTTCTGTTCGCGGAGTTTGCGGATAAACCGCCCGATGGTCACTTTGGCATCCATTTCGCCCGTAGTTGATACACATTTTTGGCTTGCTTGTCTTTCGCCTATAGTTGAAAATTGCCGGGCTGGCGATGTATCACATTTTTCATGCCGATTGTTTTGACTGGCTGCGCGAACGAAAGCAGCACTCGCTTCATGCGGTTTGCACAGACCCGCCTTACGGCGTTTTGGAATTCACGGAAAAAGAAGTTTCCAAACTTCGCGCCGGACGCGGCGGCGTGTGGCGCCTTCCGCCGACAATCGGCGGAAGCCAGCGTGACCCGTTGCCTCGCTTTACTGTCTTGACTGACGCACAAAAGCTGGAGCTTCGGCGTTTCTTTCACGAGTGGGGCAAAACCCTCTGGCCCGCGCTCGTGCCGGGTGCTCATGTTTGTATCGCCGGGCATCCGATTTTGCAACATCTTGTTCAAAATGCGATGGCTGAAGCGGGCTACGAGGTGCGCACGGCCATCATGCGGCTGTATTTCAGTTTTCGCGGTGGCGACAGACCGAAAAATGCTGAGCGGGAATTTCCCGAAGTTTGCGTGACGCCAAAAGGCGCTTACGAACCGTGGATGCTATTCCGAAAGCCCATTGAGGCGAAAACCGTCGCTGAAAACCTTCGCCAGTGGAAGACTGGCGGGCTCCGGCGGCTTTCAATTGACAAACCGTTGCCCGATTCGATTCCTAGCGGGCGCACGCCAGACCGCGAGGAGGCGATCTCAAACCATCCTTGTCTCAAGCCGCAACATTTCATGCGTGTCATCGTGCGCGCGCTGCTGCCACTTGGCGAAGGCATGTTGCTCGATCCATTCATGGGTTCAGGCTCGACCGTCGCCGCCGCAGAAGCTGTTGGCTATGATTCCATCGGGGTTGAGATAGACAATGAGTATTTCAAACTGGCCGAATGCTCAATTCCACGACTCGCGGCGTTGTATCCAGATTTCATCGGTGAGGAACTTCAAATGAATGGTGACTATGGTTCTATTGAGCGTGAGGAGAAGCAACAGTTGGCAATGGTTTTTGCAGAAAAGAAAGTGACTTACCGAACCCGACTTTCCGCCAAAACACGGCGCAGTTAAGCAGCTTCGGACGGGTGTCAATTTCCGTGTTTGGCTCGCAACGGCGATCAGGGTGACGCAACCGCCGGCTTTAGGTTGGCTTGATCCAGCCGCACCGCGAAGGGCACCGGCGGTTCTTCGATGATTTTGGTGCCGCCGCTCACTTCGGCCACTTTCGGCGCGCCGTGCAATTCGAGGACGATGATTTCGTTGCGTCCCGGCTTGAGCCATTGGCGCGGCAAAAACAGCGAGCGCAAGCCGCCGCGATCCCAGAACCGGCCGAGGTTGTGGCCGTTGACCCACACGGCGCCCATGCTCCAATTCCTCATGTCGAGAAACGTGCCGCCCAATTTGTCCACCGTGAATGTGCCGCGATAAAATGTCGGGCCGGTGTGCGCCGCGTCGGACGCCTTGAAATTGTCCACGCTGTTGAAGGGCAGGGAATAAATTTGCCAGCCGCCCAAGTCCTGGCCGTCGAGCGTTGCGCCGTCAATCAACCCCTTGCGGGCGAGGTTCTGGGTTTGAGGGCTGACGATCACGCTGATGCGGCCAAGATTATAGACGAGCAAATCCAGCGTCGCCGGCCCGGCGGTTTCGGGCAGTTCGATTTTGTTGCTGTCCAATCCGTCGCCGACAAACGACGTGCCGACCGTTTTGCCGTTGACCATGACGACGGTATAATCCTGCGCCGTTTTCAGTTCGAGTTTGCCTTTTAAGCCGTTCGGAAATGTTTTGCGGTAAAGCACGAAGCCGTAATCCTGGTTCAAGTCTTCCATGGAAACGGTTTTATCGGAAACCAGCGTCGGCTTGCGTGGCAGGGTTTGGAGTAACGGCTCGCTTTGTTCGAGTTTGATTGTGGGAATTTCGATGACCGGCGGTTCGGCGGGAATGGCAGGCGGATTGATTTTCAGTCGCGTGGTCAGCAGTTTGCGCAAAAACAGGTATTTCGCGGTCGTCCGGCCGGCTTCATCAACCGGCGCGTTGTAATCGTAGCTCGTCTGCACGGGCAGGTATTCGTTGCAGCCGTTGTCAAAGCCGTAGTTCGATCCGCCAAAGAACATGTAAAGGCAAAACGAATAACTGTGGTTCAGCAGATACGTCATCCAGTTGGTGATCTGCGGGATGGTGGAATTGCGCGTGGCAATCGGCTCGCCCCAACCGCTGAACCACGCTGTGTAAACTTCGGGAACATAGACCGGAAAATCGCCGATGCCCGCAGCGCTCTGTTGAAACTTCTGATTGCTGTCGAGACCATTGCGACCATACATCAGGCCGGGAACACGCAGGTTGGGATCGCTCCAGATTTGTGTGGTCGGCTCGCAGGTGAAAAGCAGGCCGCTGAAACCGGCCTCTTTGAAAGTCTTCGTCATCGCCGCCATGTAATCGTTGTTCGCGGGACCGGTGATGCCGTATTCGTTTTCAACCTGGACCATCAGCAACGGCCCGCCTTTGCTCACGTCCAAATCGCCGACCTGTTTGTGAACCTGCGTCAGGTATTTGCGGGACCATTCAAGCCATTTGGGATCGGCCGTGCGGATTTTCACGTCGGGATATTTCAGCGTCCACCACGGAATGCCGCCATACTCGATTTCCGCGCAGCAATACGGGCCGGGCCGCAGAATCACCCACATTCCATTTTCCTGGCAGAGCTTGAGCACGCGCCGCACATCCGTCATGCCGGTGAAATTAAATTTTCCCTCCTGCGTCTCCACCTGGTTCCAGAAAAGGTAAAAGCTGATCGTGTTCAAACCCATCGCCTTGGCCTGCTTGATGCGCGTGTCCCAATCCTCCGGCTGGACGCGCCCGAAGTGCATCTCGCCCGCGACCAGCATCGTGGGCTGGCCGTCAATGAAGAATTGATGATCGCGCGCCTCGAACTTGTGCGGCTTGCCGTCCGGCACAATGCCCGTGACCGTTTGGGCGGATGAATTGAGAACGAAGATCGCGGCAATAAATCCGAACAGAATGAGTCGCAAGAAACGACGAGAAGTTTGGTTGTTCATGGCGGTAAAAATGATGCTGGTGAAACATAACGAAGCGCGGGCAGACAGAGAAGCAGGAAAATTAACTGTAGATGGACACGGATGCCTTCTCCGCCTCGACCGGGGAGAAGGTGGCGCAGTCGGATGAGGTGTCGAAAGCATTTCAAATACGGATTCGGAGGGACGAGTTAAACGAGTCCCATTTCTCCGCATTCGCAACGCCAGCCACCGGATCAAAATGACCCGTCGCCGGACGGCCTCTTCCAGTCGCCAGATGGCATCTGTCAGTCGAAAGATTGCGTCTGTCAGCCGCCAAATCGCATCTGCCGGTTGGAAAATGGCTTCGTGCTGTCGCTTTTTGACCACTGACAACCGCTAAATCGCGTCTGACGATTGCTTTATTGCGTCTGGCAGTCGCCAAATGACCTCTGCCGGTCGGTTTATGGGTGCTGCCGCCAGCAAAATCGCTGAAAACGTTGGATTTTCGAGAAATTCCCGCCGGGCGAAGCCATCTCAAAATGAAATTGACTACGGATGGACACCGATAAACACGGATTTCACGAATTCACACGAATTGATTTTTCTCCGGTAGGGCTGCGTTGCTGCGCAGCCCTGACTGAATGCCCCAACGGGGCTGCGGAAATTAGCCCAGGGTTGCGAGGTGGCCGAGCTACCCTGGGAAAGCGTCCTACAAAACATCCCTTCTCCGCATCGGATGGGAAGGTGGCCGAAGGCCGGATGAGGTGAACCGCGAACCACGCCAAAGACACATTGCAGGATGGCGGGCAGTTGTTCGGCTATGTCGAGCAAGAGCGGGCAACCGAGTTTCTTTGTCTTTACGCCTCGCGCGTGGAATCTGACGTATTGCTGTTTCAAAGCAACATCATCGCCCACCGCGACAATGAAAAATATCTCACCGACAAAAAGCTGAAAGGTTTCAAGGACGCAACCGACCGCAAAGAGCGCTTTACTGTGTGGCGGGATACTTACCGACTTGCCTACACGCCCAACGGAATTTTTGAGGATAACGTCCAGCCGTATCTGATTGGTATGTCGAAAATGACGGCTGCCAACCTGAAACCCATCACCGCCGCAGACCAGCAGAAGCAGTATCACCAATTCGCGACGATTCTACGTCAGCACAATGTTTCGGGACGGGAAAACGCTTTCGACAAATTGGTGAATCTTTTTCTCTGCAAACTGGTGGACGAAACGGAAAATCCCGATGACCTGAAATTTTATTGGCGTGGTGTTGCCTACGACAACCATTTCGATCTGCTAGACCGAATGCAACTGCTCTATCAAAAGGGCATGGGCAAATTTCTCGGCGAGGTAATCACTTACATCAACGAGGGCGACGTCAAAAAGGCGCTTCGTTTCTATCGGCGCAAACCGGATGCAACACAGCGCGCTGTTTGGGACTTGTTCATTAAGCAAAAGTTTTTCACGAACAACGATTTTTCTTTCATTGATGTCCATATCTTCCAAAGTAAATGGCCGCTTTTATCCGTCTTGGATCTTGCTCATGTGATTAGCGGCGGAACGCCCGACACAAAACGCGCCGACTTCTGGGGTGGAGATATTCCTTGGATCAGTGTCGCAGATTTTAGCAAAAAACCTCGCTACGTTTCGGATGCGGAGAAACCCCTTATCAGACTGAATTTGTCCAATGATTTCACAAACAAGAACGACCAAAGCTGATATAAGGCCAACCGTTCCCACGATTTTTTCCTGTTTCATTTTTTGGTAGTGTCCTAATTTGGAAAATCTTTAGCCTTGGACAGCCATTGTCCAACCCCCCATGTCAAGATATTCACAAAATTGTTAATAAAAATGTAAATAAGCCATGAATAAACCCCCGATTTCAGCGGTGAACAACTTGGGGTGGCTATCACGGCACGCTCAATTGGACGCTTACGAATACATCAAACGAAGTGCGTAATTTTTTAATTGAGGAAAAATTATTCAGGCTGACTATTTTCAAACTGGCTCCCGGCGAAACTCCCAAAAGCCCATACAAAGGGGATTATCAGGGAAAAACTGGATATATCCGATCTCAACGCCGTGGCGCTCCCGTGGGCATGAAGGAGAGCCAGTGGGAAGATTCCTGTATAGAGGGCGGCCCTGAAGCACTGTTGGAAAACCTTATCAAATCAGGCTATCCGTGGAATTTGCTCGGTCAAAGGCTCCAGATCATCCACAACGAGATGCAAACTGTTACAAATGAATATGGAAACATTCAAAAATCCATTGAGGGTCTAAATCAAGATGTTGGTGCGCTGCGGCGAGATTTACCAACCACTATTGAGAACACGATTGAAAAAATTCTCAATACCCGCACTTCAGAAATAAACTTTCGGTGGGCGCTTTCAATCATAGGTGCGATAGGGCTGCTGGCAGGACTGATAATTGAAATTGTGACCGATGAAACCGCCCTTAAATTTCTAAAAAATAACGGCTCTTGGTTGGGGATTGTGCTTATGTTGATTTTCGCTATTGTCATTGGTTTCGCCGTAAAACGGCGAAAAAAAACGTCAATTACTTAAAATAAGTCGTCACGCTCCTTAAAATCCTTAACGACCTGAACCCGCACCGCGGTTTCCGCTGATACGACTGGCGGGATTTCCAGCACGGCAACAAACCTTGTGCGCTCGTCATTCGCGCCGTCCAAATGGCTCCAGGCGTAGCAGCGTTTGGCCTTTGGGTGTCCGGTCAGATCGAAAACCTCCACGTCGCCTTGCCACACCGTTTCGCCGCGAAACACTTCATGGACAGGCACGGTTTCGCGCCATGTCGCGCCGCAGTTGTGCAACTGCGAAACCGCAACTTGAACTTGTGCCAGATAATCCTGTTTATTCACCGCAGCGTTCTACCAATTCCGTGACCGTCCACGCGCTGTTTTCCACGCCAGCGGCTTGTGCCGGTGTCATGCGAATTGCGCCATGCGTTTTCACGAAATTATAGTAGCAGAAATTCAACGCGACCGCAGCCTGAAAGTTTTCAAACTTTTTGCTGAACGCATTCGTGAGGCGAGTCAAACGGCGGCAGTGCATCCGCAGCGTATGATTCTGTTTTTCAATGTGAGACGTGCAAATCCGATTCACGTCCGGCATACCGGACACAATCGTTTTTTCAGTTTTCACAACTTCCGCCGGGCTGTAACGGCCAGCGGCATTTTGGGTGAGGTTGACGAATGAGTAGGTTTTTGAAATCTGGCCGTAATCCACTTCGTTGCCAAACCCGCGCTCCATTGCGTCGGCGTATGCGGCCAGAGAATCAGAGGAAACTTGAACGCGCTTTTTCAGGCGTCCGGCCAAATCAGCAATGAACGCCTTTGCGTGGTAGGCGTCACGTTTGCCGACGATGAAAGACGGAATCAGCTTGGTATCGGCGTCCAGCGCGATGAACGTCCAAACGTCACCGTATGCGCCAACGGCGTCGGCGCGATTGCGCTTTGCGCCGATGAATCCCCAAACTTCGTCCACTTCAATCAGGCCGCAATTCAGATTGCGGAGCTTTTCGTCCATGATGCGTTTGCAACCTTCGCCGATGCGAACGCCAATGGACCCGGCCCGCGTCTCCGCGCTGCCGCTGGGAAGCTTCATTGCCAGAAAC
>CAYYWB010000107.1:0-8403 GCA_964475285.1 uncultured Bifidobacteriaceae bacterium
GACGAACCAGCCCGTTTACCTGGTGGGCGAATCGCTCTGCTCCGGCGTGGCGGCGCATCTGGCCGGCACCCATCCCGACAAGATTGCCGGCGCGATCTTGCTGTCGCCGTTCGACTCGCTGACCGACGTCGCGCAGTATCACATGCCCGTTTTTCCGGTTCATCTGATCCTCATGGACCGGTTCCCTTCGGAGGACGATTTGCGCCGCTACCACGGCCCGGTCGGAATCACGGTGGACGGCCGGGACGCGGTCGTGCCGGAAAAATTCGGCCTTCGTCTCTACAAAAATTACGCCGGCCCGAAACAGCTCTGGGAATTTCCGCAGGGCGGGCATATTGAAATTGCTGAACCGCCGGAAAAATTCTGGGGAGAGCTCATCAAATTTTGGCAGACCAATCATTCACTTTCTCCATAGCAGCCCGTCAGCGTTTGTCGTGGTCGAGCAACGCAAATTTTCAATTCGTTTTGCTATCCTGTTTTTGCGATTCTGACGCCGCATGAGCCAGCACACTGAACGACCCAAACCGGTGGTTCTATCCCGCCTGTTTCGGCTGCTAATCCTGTCTGCTCTCGCATTTTATCTGGTTGTTTGCGTGCTCATGGCGGTTTATCAAAGGTCTTTCATCTACTATCCCTCTGCCTTTACCACCGCACAGGTGGATCAAATGGCTCAATCTGCTAAATTGGAGCGCTGGACAAATTCCGCAGGCCAGTTCATCGGGTTCAAACGTCATTCCCCAAAACAACCTGCCGATGGAACTGTTCTGATTGCGTATGGAAATGGCAGCACGGCTATCGGCTCATCAGATTACGCAGACGACATCCAAAGCGTTGCGGCGTTCGACGTTTTCATTTTGGAATATCCGGGTTATGAAGATCGTTCCGGCTCGCCGAGCCAGAACAGTTTGTTCCGCGCCGCCGATGAAGGGTTCCAGATGCTGGCCACGAACAAACCCATTTATCTCCTCGGTGAATCGCTCGGCTCCGGCGTTGCCTCGTATCTGGCCGGAACTTATTCCAACCGAGTGGCCGGTGTGGTTTTGCTTTCGCCTTTCAATCGCTTGACCAGCGTCGCGCAAAATCATTATCCAATTTTGCCTGTTTGGCTGTTACTCGTGGACCATTTCCCGTCAGAGGATTATTTGCGTCAATATCACGGGCCGGTTGGAATAACGGCGGACGGTCGGGATAATATTGTGCCCGAGAAATTCAGCCTGCGTCTCTACGATAACTATTCCGGTCCAAAGCGACTTTGGGGATTTCCGAGTGGTGGACACATTGAAATCATGGAACCACCTGTGAAATTTTGGGCAGAGGTCATCAAATTTTGGCAGACAAAATGACGCTCACGCCAGTTTCAATTTCGATTCCACGCGCGTCATCTGGTCGTGAACGGCCAGAATGGGCTGGACGGCTGGATGCACTTCGTCGCTGCCGATTCTTTTGACGAACTCGCACGTGGCCCAGCCGGCGGCGAAGGATTGATATTGCGCCTCCCATTTCTGGAAATGTTTTTCGGCGCGGGCGTCCAGAAACGGCCAGCGTTCGGGCTTGGTGCGGACGCCGCAGCGCCACGGCTTGGGCGTCAGGCGCGCGCGGTAACATTTCTGCGCCTTGCAAAGCTGGCGGTAAAGCGGGTCGGCGCCCAGCGCGTCAAACACGCCGTCCGACGCGGCGGCTTCGGGATCGAACAGCGCGTGCGTGGCCAGCAGGCGCAGCCCGGCGCGCGTCCGGTAAATCCGCCAGCCGCAGCCCGGATTGTTTCGCGTCCAGTTCTCAACTCTCGCAATCGCGCTGTCCTGCGTGACAACCGGCGCGGCAGTCGGTTTGCCGAAAAGCTTTTGGAACAATCCCGCCGGCTTTGGCTCCGGCAAATCCACGTCAACGAACATCACGCGGGCGGTGTTCAACACGAGGCAGCCGTAGGAATTGCGCGTGACGACGGCGGCGGTTTCGCCGGCATCATCTTTGATTTCGCGCAGCACCGGCTCGCGAAACGGGCGGTTGGGATAATAACCGCCGTGCTTCGGCGGAAAATCGCCGCGTGCGAGCCGCTCGGCGAGTTGCTGCGCGGCCTGGACGGCGAGCGATTGCGCCTCGTCGGCGCTGTTGGATGACCAGCGCCAGCAGGAAAAATCTCCGCTGGCGCCCCTGGCCCAAAACGGCGGAAAGTTCATGCGCCGAGAGTGGCCGCGCCCGCCGGAGGCTGCAAGCTCAATTTGCGCGCGCCGGAATTGCGGCGTAGATTTGACTTCCCACGGCTTGCGGCGTAAGTAGATTTAAGCCTGTAAGAACACCAATTTTTATGCGAACACAATTCCATTGCGTCCTTCCGGTTTTTTTGTGCGCCAGTCTCCTCGCTGTTTTTTCCGCCGTCGCGGTGGATTCGCCGGGCGCGACCAACGCGCCGCTGCCCCGCGCGGACGCCAATGGCAATCCCCTCCGCCGCGCGCCGACGGGCCACGTGTCGAATTACGACGAATCCAAGGTCGGCAACTACACGCTGCCCGACCTGCTCGTGCTGGCAAACGGACAACCCGTGCGCGACGCCCAAACGTGGTTCAACGTGCGCCGGCCGGAGCTGCTCAAGCTTTACGACACCGACATTTTTGGCCGCGTCCCGGCCAGCGCGCCGAAGGCCACCTTCAAAGTTGTCGAGACGGACACAAACGCGTTGGGCGGCATGGCCGTGCGGAAGCTGGTCCTGATTCAATTTGGCGACAAGCCGGACGGTCCGGCTGTTCAACTGCACATTTACCTGCCGGCCAAGGCCACCAGACCGGTGCCCGTGCTGCTCCAGATTGTTTTCTCCGCCAACCTGCCTGCGTCGAATGCCGTTCCGCCCGGTCCCGGCGGACGGCCGATGTCCGGCGAAACGGGTCCCCTCACAAACATTCTTGCGCGCGGCTACGGTTACGCCACGTTCCGTTACACCGAAGTTCAAACCGGATTCCTCCAACACTTTTCAATCCGGCGTCATCAGCCTGGCGCTCGCACCGGGCCAGGCCAAACCCGCGCCCGACGAATGGGGAACCATCAGCGCCTGGGCATGGGGCGCGAGCCGCGCGCTAGATTATTTGGAGACGGATCCGGCGGTGGACGCCAAACGCGTCGCGCTCATCGGCCATTCGCGCCTCGGCAAGACGGTCTTGCTGGCGGGCGCGCGGGACCCGCGGTTCGCGCTCATCTTTTCCAGTTGCGGCGGCGAGATGGGTTCCGCGCTCGCCCGGCGCGATTACGGCGAAACGATTGACGACATGGCGTCGAATTTTCCGTGGCAGTTCGCCGGCAATTTCCAGAAATACGCCGGCCATTGGAACAACATGCCGGTGGACACGCACATGATCATCGCCTTGAACGCGCCGCATCCGGTGTTCATCACTGGAGGCACGGGAGACCAATGGGCCGACCCGCGCGGCGAATTTCTTGGCGAGGTGGCCGCCGGCCCGGTCTATCGGCTGGCCGGCTTGAAGGACCTCGGCACGACCAACTTTCCGCCCGTGGACACGCCGATCATCACCGGCGGTCTCGGTTTCAATTATCACACCGGCCCGCACGCCATCATGCCATCCGATTGGAACGCCTTTCTGGAATTCGCGGACAAATACCTGAAGCCGAAACCGGGGACGCCGTGAATTCCAATTCTGTGGACAAAATCGAAAGACAGTAATAGGGTAGCATCTGTGAAGAAAAACGAACCGTGCTTTTTCACCAGAATAACAGACATGACGAGTTTATGAAAATGGTCCGTCTATTTCTGTATACCGTGGTTTTCTACACATTGGGCATTCTATTAGCCAATGTTTGGGGTTTGATTGCTGTGATAACGAATCCCGGCGATAATTTCCCGGATAATTTCTTTGCGTTTTTGTTGTTTGAAGTGTTTGCCGCTTTGTTGTGGCCAGTTCAGATATTTGGTGATTTTATGGCAGGCAGTGTAGCTCATAAAATGTGCGACATTGCAATTATTGTTGTTTTAATTGCACTCAGTTACTATATCACACGACCCATTCTGAAGAAATATGCCTTACAAGAATGCCGCTAATACCACGGATCATTTGACCGGTGTCAATTTGTAAAGAACCACGCCATGAACCGGGATTGTCATTTTCAAAACGCCGGCGGCGGTGTCCACGTCCGGCAAATTGCTTTGCCGCCACAAATCGCGGACGTGTTGCGCGCCGGTGAAGCCGAGTTGCGCGAGCTGGTTGAATTCCAGGCTGGCCGGCGCGGAACCGAGATTGAAAAATCCGAGCGCACGGCCGCCGTCTTCCAGTTGCTTTTCATAAACCCGCACGTCGCCGTTGGTGACGACGCACGTTGCCTCTTTGCCGAGCGCGTCCTGATCGAGCGCGAGCACCCCGTCGTTTTCCAGGAGATTCAGCGTGAAGTCGTCGAACTTGGTCATGTCGCAGCCGATGAGCAGCGGTGCGGAGAGCAGGCACCAGAGGCTGATGTGCGTGTATTGCTCGTCCGGCGTCAGGCGCGAAGGATGCAGATTTCCCCAGCCGACCTGCCCGACGACAAGCATGTCGGGATCGTTCCAATTTCCCGGCTTGGCATAAGGCGCGGCCTTGCCCTGATTGAAGCCGATGTTGCTCATGCTTTTCCACGTGTCCACGATGTCGCCGGTGGTGCGCCAGGAATTGCCGGCGACTGATCCGCCCCATTTCCACACGTCGGCCATGCCGTATTGGCAGAGGCTGAAAACGATGTCGCGGTTTTGCTCGCGCAGGAATTTGCCCATGACTTTGTAGGGATAAATCGCGCCGGCATCGTTCGTGGCATTTCTGCCCCAGAGCGGAATGTTCATCGCGTTCGTCATTTGGCCCGACGCGACGCTGCCGTAGCTGCACCAGTCGTATTTCAAATAATCAAAGCCCCATTTCGCGTAAGTCTGCGCGTCCTGCTGCTCGTGCTGCCAGCTCGCCGCGCAACCGCCGCAGGTCCACGGGCCGGGCGAGGAGTAAAGCCCGGCCTTCAAACCGAGGTCGTGGATGTAATCCGCCATGCCTTTCATGTCGGGAAAACGTGAGTTCGGCACGATGAATCCGCTCGTGTCGCGGAACGGACCGCGCAACGTCGGGTCGTTCGAGTTGCGATGGTTCTGCCAGTAATCGTCCACGTTGATGTAGGTCCAGCCGTGATTGATGAGGCCGCTTTTGACCATCGCGTCCGCCGCGCTCTTGACCCGCTCCTCCGTGACCGCGCCCGCGAAACAATTCCAACTGTTCCAGCCCATTTGCGGCGTGAGCGCAATCTGGTCGCCGACCACGATGCGGAATTTTTTCTCCGCCGCGCCGAGCGCATTTTGCGCGGCCAGCGTCACGACGTAACTGCCCGAAGCCTGCGTCGGATGGGAAAGCAGGTAGCCGCCCTTGGCATTCGCGGGCACTGGCATCGCCTTTGGCAACGAGCCGGTGATGCGGCCGGTCTGGGAATCAAGTTTCAATCCCGACGGCAGGTTTTTCGCGGAAAAGGTCATGGGGCGGTCGCCGGTCGCCGGGATGGTGTAAAGGAACGGCGAACCGGGCCGCACGCCGAAGATGTCCGGGCCGTTGATGCGCGGCGTGGCCGGCGCGGGCGGCGTGAGGATGTAGGGCGCGGCGGGCGCGTCTGCGGCGGCGTGGAGATTCAGGGCGCAACCGAAGCAAAAGGCGAGCAACAGGCGTGATTTCATCCGCTGATTTTGCAGCGGAAAATTTGCGCGTCAAGCTCGCCCGCGGAATAATTTCTGTTAGCCTCCGCGCATGACGACGCTGCTCATCGCCACGCGCAACGCCCACAAGGTCGGAGAAATCCGCGCCATTCTCGGCGCGCAATTCCAATTTCTCACGCTCAATGATTTTCCCGCCGCGCCAAAAGTCATCGAGGACGCGGACACGTTTGCCGGCAACGCGGCGAAGAAGGCTGTCGAGCTGGCGCGCTGGCTGGCAGCGGGAATTTCAAATTTCAAATTTCAAATTTCAGATTCCGCCTTTGTGCTGGCCGATGATTCCGGCCTGGAAGTGGACGCGCTGGGTGGCGCGCCCGGCATCCATTCCGCGCGTTTCGCGGCGATGGACTCGGCCAAATCCGGCAACACGCCCGATGCCGACAACAACGCCAAGCTGCTCCGGCTGCTCAAAGATGTTCCGCCGGAAAAACGCACCGCGCGATTCCACTGCGTCATCGCGCTGGCCGAAATCAATCCGCAATCCGCAATCCGCACTCCGCAGTTGTTTGACGGTGCCTGCGAAGGCCGGATTATTTTCGAGCCGTGCGGGGAAAACGGCTTTGGCTACGACCCGCTGTTTGTGCCGGCTGGTTTCGAGCAGACTTTCGCCGAACTGGGCGAGGGCGTGAAAAACCAGTTGAGCCATCGCGCGAAGGCGCTGGGAAAGCTGAAGGAATTTTTCACAGCGATGAAACCAGTAAAGCAGATCAATATGTTCGGCTAAAACGCGGCCATCAGTCCCTTTCGATATTCGTCAAATGCCGTGCGGCCCTTGCGCGTCAGCCGCAGCAATGTCATGGGCACTTTGCCGCGATAGGTTTTCTCTATCTCGACGTAGCCGGCTTCTTCCAGGCGCGCGAGGTGGCTGGATAGATTGCCCTTGTTCATCCTGGTTTCATTCAGCAGGAACAGAAAGTCGCACTCCTTCACGCCCGCGAGCAGGGCGACAATCATCAGCCGTCCGGGTTCATGAATGACCCGGTCCAGTTTGGAAATGGCGCGAAGCTGCTCGTTCATTCGGCTTCTAGGGTGATGGGTTGATGATGATGAAGGAACCAGATGAGCGTGATGACTCCGGAAAGGAAATAAACCGAACCTTGGAACAGCATCACCGGCGGCGACATTTGCAAATAATTTCCGGGATGCAACTGACCAATCACGGGCGGCATGACCAGAATCAGAACGAAGCACGCCCATTTCCACCGATGCTCCTTGATGGAAACGGCATTGAACATCAGATACAAAATCGCGTTCATCAGCCCACCTCCGGCAATGAGCAGTTTGTCCGACCCGCTTGGCGTGTCGTGCATAGAAACGGTGGTGGCGGCGGCGTGATGCGCGGACGACGGCGCGGCGTGGATCATTTCTGGAATCAGCCAGAGCGACAAGGCGATGCTGATACCCGCCGCTACCACCATGCCGACAATAATGCCGGTCCACCAGGATTTGCCGCGTCGGAACGCGACATAACCGATGCGCGGCTGAATGACAAATTTCTTGCTGGCCCAAAGACAAATGGGCATTGCGACGCACCCGCACAACAGGAAAAACATCCCGACACGCCCCCGCCACGGCGAATCTGGCAAGACGACCGAAACATAGCTCGGCAAGGCAAGAAACAGCCACGCCGTTCCCCAGCCGATTTCGCCGGTGCCATTGGTGGTGGCGTATTGCCGGGGCCGCATCATGATTTTTTGAAGCTCGGCGTTCTCCTTTGCCGCCTTCAGCAGTTCGCCGGTCCGCCCCTCCCGTTTGGCGCGTTCAATGTTTCTGACGAGCTGGATATATTGAGCGATTGGATTCTTCATCGCAGACTAGTTTGCAATACAAACTAGTTTTTGTCAACAACATTTTTGCGGGAAATTTGAGCGGGAAATGAACTGCTTATTTCAACAGGCTGCCAATCTGAAGTTTCTGCCGCAGCCTGCCATTGGAGGCGCACATCCGCATTTTGCCATTTGGCGCGGGCAGGACATAAAATTCGCCGCCGGCGTTTTCCACCAGCAATTGCCCCGCCGCCACGTCCCACAAATTGATGGTGCGCTCGATGTAGGCATCGAGCCGCCCGCTGGCGACGTAGGCCAGCTCCAGCGCGGCGGAACCCATGACGCGGATTTTTTTGACGCACCGTGCGAGGCGGTTCAAATGCGGCAGGGTTTTTTCCAGATTTTCCCGGCTCTTGGAAAAGCCCATCGCGATGACGGCGTCCGCCAGCTTCGAGCGGTTGCTGACGCGGACGATTTTTCCATTCAACCGCGTGGGTTCGCCGCGAACCGTTGTCCAGAGTTCGTCGGTGAACGGGCCGTAAATCACGCCCAGGACGGTGACGTGTGACGGGTGACAGGTGACATGATTTTGGGCCTGACTCCGGGCGTCACCTGTCACCTGCCACTTATCACGCTTTTGTAGCGCGATGGAAACCGCCGCGTGCGGCATTCCGTAAAAATAATTCACCGTGCCGTCAATCGGATCAACCACCCAGCGATATTCTGCCTTCACATCGCCGGAATCGCCCTCCTCGCCGAGCAGCGGAATTTCGGGAAACGCGGCGCGCAGGATTTTTTCGATGATCTCCTGGCAGCGAACGTCCAGTTCGAGCTTGATGTCATGCGCGTCGTCGAGCTTGACGCGTTTGGGCTTGAGCCAGTTGTCGCGCATCACTTTTCCGGCGGCGCGCGCGGCTTTGA
>CAYYWB010000108.1:0-8402 GCA_964475285.1 uncultured Bifidobacteriaceae bacterium
TGAAACTCGATTCCGCCTGTCCGCCGATCAAATACATCCACCGCAGCTTGAAGGACGGTGAAGTGTATTTCTTCTTCAACGAATCCAACGAGACGCAGACGCGCACCGCGACACTGGCCGGCAGCGGCCAGGCAGAAGTGTGGGACGCGGCCAGCGGAAAGATTCAACCGCTGGACAGCGCCAAGGCGGGAGCGGGCAGCGTGACCGTGCCGCTGACGCTTGCCGGACAGGAAACGCGCTTCATCGTGTTGAGGAAATGAAATCTCCTGATTATGTCTAATCATTTGTTAGGAGGCCACATGAGAGTGCCTATGAGAAATGCCACACTTGCTTTTACTGCGTTGTGCTTTGCCGCTTATGGTGTGCAGCTATTGGATTGCTATGCGCTATTACACATTGGTGACGCGAGGATTATCGTGAGTTTGGACTTTATCGGATTGGCCGTCTTTTTGGCTTTATTAGGTTGGTCACTGGGAGGTGTTATTCATTACCGATTCCGAGCAGTCATCGGTTTGCTCGTGTGTGCTTTATGTGTTTGGCAGTTCATCGCAAACAGAACGATTATATGGTGATGATTCTGTTTTCTAACAAGTCGGGAGCCAACCCCCGTTGGCGCTGTCCGTTTCGCCGTCGCGATTCGCATCACGAGTCGGCGGAAGCTCAGCTCGATCTACGCTTCACATGTTGAACCGCTCCGAATTATCATTTTATAAACCACTGCTTAACAAAAATTATGAAAACTCGTTTCTCTAACAAATATCCACTCGTCGCGATGCTCGCCGTATTTGCGGCTGCATCACTTCAAGCCGCGCCAGCCACGGCGTTCAAGTTTCAATTCGGCGCGGAAAAGGCCGTGCCGGGCTACACGCTGGTTTCGCCCACCAGCCTGTATTCGGCGGATGCTGGCTATGGCTTTGAGCCGGGATCAACCGTCACGACCGTGACCCAGCCGTCGGACAACGCGCTGCAAAGCGGCGCGGTCACGGCAGCCCAGCCGTTCTATTTCTCGGTCGCCGTGCCGGAGGGCAATTATCGCGTGACCGTCACCTTGGGCGACCCCAAGGCGGACGCCATCACCACGGTGAAGGCGGAATCCCGCCGGCTCATGCTCGAACGCATCCGCACGGCGGCGGGCAAATTTGAAACGCGCACTTTCACGGTCAATGTCCGCACGCCTAAAATTTCCACCGGCGGCGAGGTCAATCTCGACAGCCGCGAAATGAATCTCACCACGCACGTGGCGATTTCGCGCGACTGGGACGACAAGCTCACGCTGGAGTTCAGCGATTCCCATCCGGCGGTGGCGGCGATTGAAATTCAGAAAGTGGACAACGCCATCACTCTGTTCATCACCGGCGATTCCACCGTCACCGACCAGCCCGGAGGATCCGTCACCTGTTGGGGGCAGAATGTCACGCGCTGGTTCAACTCCGATGTCGCCGTCGCCAATCACGCCGAGTCCGGCGAAACGCTAAAGGGCTTTCTCAAGGAGCGGCGCTGGGAGAAACTGCTGGATTCCGTCCATCCGGGCGACTATGTCATCATCGAGTTCGGCTGCAACGATTCCAAGCAGCGCGGCCCGCAAAATATTTACCCCGGCCAGGATTTTTCCGAAACCTATGCCGAGGCAGGCACCACCTACAAGGATTTGCTCAAACAGTTCGCGGCGGACGTGCAGAAAAAAGGCGCATTTCCCATAATCGCGTCGTGCTCGGCGCGCCGGCAGGACACGAAGAAGCCGGGTTCGCTCCAGGCCTACGCGGACGCCGCCATGGCCGCCGCGAAGGAGATTGGCGTGCCGTCCATTGATTTGAATTCCATGGGCTTGGAACTGAATGCCGCGCTCGGCGCGGATGTTGCCAAAGCCTACAGCGACCAGACCCACCCGTCCGAATATGGCGGCTACCTTCAGTCCAAATGCATCGCGCTGGGAATCAAGCAGGACAATCTGCCGCTCGCAAAATATATTCTGGATGACTTGGGCAATTTCGATCCGCAGCATCCCGAACCCACGCTGTCGCAGTTCGATCTCCCGCCCGACGGCGGTGGTCGTGGTGGCGGACGCGGCGCGCGCGGTGCTGCCGGAGCGGCGGCGCCGGCGAGACCGGCCAATCAGCCCGCCACGGCCCCGCAGTAATTGCCAATGTCGTAAAAAGGACAACTCCTTGCACAGATCCCGCAAGGAAGGCAGGATGCGAACACAATTCCCGCAACACAGGAAAACGGTGACGCGGGCAAAATTCTTCAGCCTGACAACTCTTTGCGCTTTTTAGCGGCAAAAAATCCGTGCCCATCCGTGTCATCCGTGGTAAAGAATCGCATGGCCTTTCGGATTCACGACAGCTTGGCGCGCGGCCAAATCATCCGGGCCACCGGGGCGGATTTGCCGGCCATTTCCGAACTGGCGGGCGTCATCTGGCGGGCGTGTTATCCGGGCATCATCACTGCGGCGCAGATTGATTACATGCTGGCGCGGATGTATGCGCTGGACACGATGCGCGAGGAAATTAGGTCGCAAGGAATTTGTTATGACCGTCTGCTCGTTGGCAACGAGCCTGTTGGATTCGCTTCTTACGGTCCATCGGAGGCAGGGACGCCGCGCCGCAGCGTCCGGACAGCGCAGCGCGCTGTCCCTGCCTTCAAATTGCACAAAATTTACCTGCATCCGGACTGGCAGGGTCGTGGCCTCGGCAGTTTGCTGTTGCAGCATTGCGAGCGGGAAATCCGCAAATCCGGCGCGCGGCGGCTGATTCTCTCCGTCAACAAGCGCAATGCCAGAGCCATCGCCGCCTACCAGAGGAATGGTTTTGTCATCGCCGAATCCGTTGTCACGGACATCGGCGGCGGGTTTGTCATGGACGATTATGTCATGGCCAAGAAATTGGTCCGATAGGAAATTCGCGCCGTGCCGTTCAGATAATTTCGATTCCGACGGGGCAATGATCGGAACCTTCCACGTCCGGCTGGATGAAGGCGCGTTTGAGTCGCGGGCGAAGGGATTTTGAGATGAGGGTATAATCAATGCGCCAGCCGATGTTCCGTGAACGCGCGCCGCCCATCGGACTCCACCAGGTGTAATGGCCGCCGCCTTTTTCAAATTCGCGGAAGGTGTCGAGGAAGCCGGCTTGCACGAAGGCGTCAAAGCCCGCGCGTTCCTCGGCTGTGAAGCCGTGGTTGTGGATGTTGGCCTTGGGATTGGCGAGGTCAATTTCGGTGTGCGCCACGTTGAGGTCACCGCAGAAAATCACGGGCTTCCGTTTCTCCAGCTTTTTCAGATAGGCCAGAAAGTCCCGGTCCCATTTCTGGCGGTAAGTGATCCGCGACAAATCGCGCTTGGAGTTCGGCACATAGACGTTCACGAGAAAGAAATCGGCGAACTCGGCGGCGAGCACGCGGCCTTCCTTGTCGTGCTCGACGACGCCCATGTGGGAAATGACATTCAGCGGTCGTGTTTTGGCGAAAATGGCCGTGCCGGAATAGCCCTTTTTCTCCGCGCTGTTCCAGTAGGTGGTGTATTTCGCGGGCCAGAGCTGTTCAACGTCGTCGGGCGTGCATTTGGTTTCCTGCAGGCAGAGGACATCGGGCTTCCCGGCGTCGAGAAATTCCAGAAAGTTTTTCTTCATCGCGGCGCGCAGGCCGTTGACGTTCCATGAAATCAATTTCATGGCGGAAGAATAAACCAGGGACAGAGATGGATAAACCTGATTTGTAGCAGTATTCATCCTCGTCCTCGTCCTCGTAATCGGAAATTCCGAGGATGAGGACAAGGATGAGGAGGATTTTGGATTCGTTGACGGGAAGGCGGAGGATGACTACGTTGCTGGCGGCCGGAATGAACAATCTGACAAAATGGGGTGGTTTGCTTCTCCTGCTCGTCGCGTCGCAAGGCGCGTCCGCAAGTGAATCGTGGCGTGATGCGCTGGGGCGGATGCCGCTGGGCGCGGGCGCGACGGAGTTGAACCGGACGAACTGCGTGCCGCTGATGCTGGACGCTTTTCGATCGAACGATGTCGTGAAGGCGCTCATCTTCATGCCGGGCGCGACGGATGAACTTTATTTTTTCCGGCGGGCGCGAGCGACGCTGACCAACGCCAATCCAACACTGCTAGATGCAGTGTCGGCACTGACGAACCAAACCCACATCCAAGCGACGTTTCAGCCGCCGCTGCTGCTGCTGCACACGACGGAAGATTCGCTGGACGTGATTGCCCTCGTGAAAAACAAATCCACGGCGGCGAAATTGCGTCAGCGGCTTGTGCCTGGCCGCGTGCTACTGAACGACGCCGATTGGGGGGATGTGCGAAGCGCGCTCAAGGGAAAATTGAGCGTCGGTCTGCGCCCGTTCGAGAACGCGTCGGAAACATGGCATTTTTACCGGCACAGCTTTGCGGCGTGCGGCGTGACTGAATGGGAAATGCTGGAGACGCTGGCGCTGGCGGGCAGGACGACTTTCACCGTGAACTGGCTCACGGCGGAATTTCAGCCGGACCGGCGCATGGGTGTCCCGCCGAAGCTGGAAGAATTTCCGCTTCGTTGATTGGGCGCCGGAGTCATGGCTGCCGGGACTTTATTTTTCACCGGTGTCGAAGGCGAAATGGCCGGCGCGGTCACTTTTTGATAAGCCAGGATTCCTTTCACAATCGCCGCCGCCATCTGCCGCCGCCAGGCCGCGTCGTAAATCTTTTTGCCTTCCGTCGGATTGCTCATGTAGCCGCCTTCGATGAGGATGGCGGGCATCTGCGCGTCGCGCAGGACCGCGAAACGCGCGCGGCGGACGCTGCGGTCGTTCACGCCCAGATTTTGGACGAGGGACTTCTGGATTTGATACGCGAAGAGCAGGCTTTGTTTCTCAACGCGATTGGCCGTGGTCGCGCCGTGGTCCGCGCCTTCACCCTGCGCGTTGGACGAGGCGGCTCCGACCGGCGTGATGCAATACGTCTCCGGGCCGGCGACCTCGTTTAAGCCATTCGGGGTCGCGTTGAAGTGCAGGCTCACAAACAAATCCGCGCCCGCCTTGTTGGCAATTGCCGGACGCGCCGGCAATTCGACGAAGGTGTCGCTGTTCCGGGTTAGGATCACTTTGAACCCGGCTTTTGTGAGCTGGTCGCGCAACTCCAATGCCAGCGGGAGCGTGTAGGCTTTTTCGTTGCGCCCGAAAAGTCCGCCGACGCGATTGCCGGTGTCCTTGCCGCCGTGGCCGGGGTCGAGGCAGATGGTCGTGATTTTTTTCGGCTCGATGTAGCGTGACGGGAAGAGCAGGGGACGCACGGCGTTGTCGAGGTCGAATTGCGCGATGAGCGGCGCGCCTTTGTCCACCGCCAGCGGAAATGACAGCGCGACATTGACGCCGTTGATTTCCGCCGTGTTTGAATCCTTGTCAAACACCAGCCGCGTGGTGCGGTTCGTTGTGGCCACTTCCTCGCCACGCCGGAGCCAGAAGGTGATCAGGCCGTTCGCGCCCGCCCAGTTTGCGAGGGGAACGTAATATTGGCCGTTGATGGTGGCGGAATGAGCCGGTGTTGTGAAACACGCGGGAAGCAAAACCATCAGCAGCGCGGAAGACAAAATCAACTTCATCGCGCGCAAGTTGCCCACACGCGGCGGCGGATTCAAGGCAAATAGACGGGATTACCGGAACGGTCCCATTGGATGGGATTGGTGAGCCGCAACCGCGCCAAAACCCATCAGCGCCACAACCAGAATTCCAATGATGAGGCCAACAATCGCCAGGATCGTCCCAATCATTCCGCAGATTTTCCCAGCTTGTGTGTTGCCGCGACCGGAGGGATCCATTGTGCCGGCATCCATTTCTTTCAAATCGCCGGCACCCATGACCCAAGCCACAATGCCGAGCGGGGCGCAAAGAATCAAGCCAAGAATACCGAGAACAAGAATAACCGTGCCGCGATGTGGTTTCATAATTTATTTTTTTGGTGTTAAGAACTGCTTGTTTCTAGCAAACACTTCTCAATTGGCAAGTCATATTATTTCGCCCCGGCAGACGGCTTTGTTTCTCCAGTCGGCGGTTTCCCGTTTGCCAACGATTCGAGCGGGTGCTCTTGTTTCTGCCATTCCTCGGAGACGCGGCCATTCCAGCACGCCGTGTTCAGCGGATAAATGTCGGGGTCGAAAATGACGTGGTAGAAGTGCCACACGACAATTGCCAGGCAGGCGAGCACGGCTTCGTAGTAATGAATTGTCAGCGCCACGTCCACGGCCCAGCGCGGCAGAAAACGGGTTACGTCCAGCTTGAACCAGACCATCAAGCCGGTCGTGCCCATGATGATTGTGCCCCAGAGCACGGCCCAGTATTCCATTTTTTCCGCGTAACCGAACCGGCCGATTTTTGGCTTCTCATTGCTCCAGCTGGCGAGATAGCGGACGGCCAGCCACACGTCGGCCATATCTTTTTTGACGGGGAAGAGATCGCGCACCAGCTGGCGTCCGTCCTTGGATGAGAGCAGATAAATCAGGTGCCACACGCCGACCAGCAGCAGAACCACACCCGCGATGCGATGGATCCAGCGGCGAACCGGCTCGCTTGAACCCAGCATTCCCGCCAGCCCAGAATCGGGAAATTTCAGGGCGAACCCGGTCACGGCCAGAGTGATGAAGCTCAACGCGAGCACGGCGTGCTGCCAGCGCTGTGAAAGACTCATCCGCAGCACGGGTCGCCCGCTGGCGCGCAGATGCGCCGCGACTTTTTTGTGAAACAGCAGCGCGTTGTGGACAAACATCGCGCCGACCACGACGAAAATTAAGGTCAGATAAATCCGCCGCACCCAGCCGCTGATCCGACCGCCCAAATCGCGCCCGTTGCCGGTGACGGAAATGTCCTCGTGGATTTTTCCGCTCACGAACATCGTGTTCGCGCCCGGATGACACTGGCCGCATGTGACAACCAGGTTGTTCGTATTGATCATGGAAGCCGGGTCGGAGGACTGCAGGATTTTGTGATAGCCATGGCAACTGGCGCAGTGGGCGACGACGACCGAGCCGTTTTGCGCTGCCAGACCGTGATAGCTTTCCAGGTAGGTTGTCACCCGGTCGGCTGGAAGGTTATACTTGCCATCCAAATAGACCGAGGCGTGGCAGCGGCTGCAAACCTCGGAAATAGCCAGCACCGAATCGTTCTTCAACGCCTCGATTTTGTGTTCCGAATGGCAGTCGGTGCAGGTGGGCGCGTCGCGTTTGCCGGTGGCCATGGCTTTGCCATGAACGCTGGCCGCCACGTCGCGCGCCTCCTTTGTGTGGCACTCGCCGCACGTCTGGGCTTGACGCACGAAATGGAGCGGCGACGCCGGCGAGGTCGGCGGTAGAATATTATGCGAACCGTGGCAATCCGCGCAGGTGGCGGCGTCCGCATGGCCGCTTTTTAGTGCCAGGCCATGAACGCTGGCGCCGTAACTGACACCTTGTTGTTCATGGCAGCGCGCGCAATTGACCGGTGCCAGGACCCGGTTGTCGTCGGGATGCTTTGTGGTCACATCCGCATGACAACTGATGCAGCCGTTGGTTTTGTGGACGGAAGCGGCCAGGATGGCCGGGTCAATAAACAAGGATTTTGCCACGCCGGCGGAGTTGGTCGTGGCCAGCGTTTTGTCGGAATGGCAATCCAGACAATCGCTGTCGGTGAGCGCGGCCCGCGCCGCGAATTGTCCAAAAAGGCAAAACGCGGCAATGACCAGAATTCGCTTTGCGCTGGCATCCACAATTCAAGTATCGGATGCCGCCGCCTGCACGGCTTATCATCCATTGGCAAGTCATTGCCATTTTTTGTGGAGGCAAAACCAACTGGCGGACGCGTTCCTCGCGACTGGACTTGCAATCTGTTCTTCGTAAAAAGTTGATTTCCGGCGGCAATTGTTTTTAATGCGTCCAGTTAATTCTGAAATGAACATTCACGAATATCAGGCCAAACAGTTGCTCTCCCGGCACGGGGTCGCCGTCCCGTGTGAAGTTCCCGCCAGGTCGCTCGCCGAAGTGCGTCCGGCGGCGGAGAAAATTGCCGCCGGTGGCGGCGCAAAAATTGTCGTCAAATCACAGATCCACGCGGGTGGACGCGGCAAGGGCGTGTTTAAGACTGGATTTCAAGGCGGTGTGAAAGTCGCGTCATCGGTGGACGAGGCGGTCGGCTTCGCCGAAAAAATGCTCGGCAACGTGCTTGTCACCAGGCAGACGGGCGCGGAGGGCCGGCAGGTGCAGACGCTTCTAATCGCGGCGGGTGCGAAGATCAAAAAAGAATTTTATCTTGCGGTGCTGCTCGACCGGGTGAATTCGCGTCCGCTGGTCATGGCCAGCACCGAGGGCGGCATGGACATCGAGGAAGTCGCCGCCAAATTGCCGGGGAAGATTTTCAAGGAATGGATTGATCCCGCCGTCGGCATCATGCCGTTTCAGGC
>CAYYWB010000109.1:0-8184 GCA_964475285.1 uncultured Bifidobacteriaceae bacterium
CCGTGGACAGTCACAGCCGGTATGCCACGCAATTTAATTTCAAAGAAGGCATACAGAGGCGTGAATGTATTGCTATTGCACGCACTGTCCTATGAGTCTCCATTGTGGGCAACATATAAGCAAGTGGCACAGCTTGGCGGCAGTGTGCGACGTGGAGAAAAGGCTTGTCCCGTCATATTCTGGAAACCGCTTGAGGTTGCAGACAAAGAAACAGGCGAGACGCAGAAAATCCCCTTGCTCCGTTATTTTTATGTTTTCAACTTGGCGCAGTGCCAAGGGTTGACAGACATTTCGGCACCGCTTGCAACACCAGCGACCACCGAGGCGCAAGCGATCATAGACAACATGCCACAACGCCCCGATATTAAATTCGGCATGACCAAAGCGTTTTATTCCCCGCGTGAAGATTTTGTTGCCATGCCAAACCGCGACCGTTTCGACAGCGAAGCGGGATATTTCGCGACACTGTTTCACGAATTAACGCACGCGACCGGACACGAGACGCGGCTTAATCGTCAGACAGTCACAAAGCAAGCAGGTTTTGGATCAAACGAGTATTCAAAGGAGGAGCTTGTCGCCGAGCTTGGCGCATCGTTTTTGTGTGCCGAGGCGGCCATCGTGCAACACACGCTGGACAACACAGCCGCATATATCGCCAACTGGCTAACGGCTTTGAAGAATGACAGCAAGCTCATCATTCAGGCGTCAGCCCAGGCACAGAAGGCGACGGACTTTATTTTGGCGAAAAAGTTTGGGGATGCCATCGCCGAATGAGCACTGGCCGGCTCTTGACCGGCCTTTTGCTTTTTGGCATCATCACACGCATGATTCCAAATCAACACATCTGCAAATCATGCCGCCATTGCGTGCAGCAAAATGTTCCATTGATCTTGCCAAGTAGAAAAGAAGTTGAAACGAGCATCCTCTACTGGTGCATCAGGGCTAAAAATATCGCAATGTTTTCTAGGGCAAAAGTGAGGCTCAACAGCCGGTGGATGCCCGTCATCTATCGTTTTGGATGCCGGTTTTGGGTGGAGAGGCGTAAGGGAAAAGGCGAAATGCAACGCATCGTTGACGAGGATTACAAGACGATCCGGCCAGCAACGGGGCACAAAATAAAAGTGAAAACTCCTCCAGCAAACTCAAATTGACTGGAGGAAGCAGCCGTGGCACCATTCCCCAGGCGGCCGGCATATCTCAGCGGTAGCCTAGTAGTTTTGTCCCCGGTTCGATCCTAGCCCCCCCCGTTCTTTGACCCCCTAATTGACCCCCTATTTTGCCTTTTTGCCCTTGTCTCGCAAGCCGCATTCGACCGAAAATGGCACCCCAAAATAGCATATTTAACCAATAAACACGGCACTATTAGCGATGTCTGCCAAGCCGATGCAGAATCCGGTGTATTAAGTGAGAACTAATTTCAAATCAGCGTGCCGGTGCAGCCGGGCAATTCGGGCGGGGCGCTGGTGGATGAGCGGGGCAACGTGATCGGCATCGTGTCGGCCAAGCTGGATGCGGGGGCGGCGCTGGCGGCGAGCGGGGCGTTGCCGGAGAATGTGAATTACGCGGTCAAGAGCAGCCTGCTGTTGAGCTTCCTGGAATCGGTGCCGGCGGTTTCGGCCAAGCTCAAAGCGCCGGTCACGGCTGACCGGAAGTTTGAGGACGTGGTGAAGTCGGCGCAGGATGCGGCGGTGCTCGTCCTCGTTTATTGAGTAGGAGACGACGTGAGTCGGCTTATTCTAAAAAGGTTCAAGCCGACTTACGCCTGTTGCTACAAATTTCGATAAAACCCAATGTTTTCGTTTATTCTTCGTGGTTTAGATACCTTCGGCTTCCTGCAAGTCATCAAAATGCAACCGATGGAGGCCATCGAATTCCTACAATTGTCCAAAACGGAACAGATAGAGGCAATAGGGTTCCTGCAAATGCCAATTTTGCAACTGATGGGGGCGCTCGCGTTCCTGTAATTATTCAAAACGGGACTGATTGATGCCATTGGGTTCCTGCAAATGCGTTTCGGGCGAGAGATGGCGGAGGCTGTGTTCCTGCAATTGGCCATTTTGCGACAGATGCAGGCCGTCGCGTTCCTGTATTGCATCGTCGGGCGACTGCGGCTTATCATCGGAAGCATGTCAGACAACGTTCCACAAACTCCTCCCGCCGTCTCTGCAACGTCGCAATCCATCCCGCCACAGTTCGCTTCCAATCCGGTCAAGTTGCTGGCGGCCATCGCCGATCCGGTGCGCTGGGCGGTGCTGCGCGAACTGGCTGGCGGAGAGTCGTTATCCGTTCTGGAACTGGCGGGCCGGCTTCGCAAAAATTCCAATCTGGTGTCGAAGCACCTGCGCTGGTTGCGCGAGGCGGGCGCGGTGGCGGTGGTGGCGGTGCCGGGCGTGGACGGACGCAAATCCAGCCACGCGGTGCCGGCGGCGTTCCTCCGCAAAGATGCGAACGGGAAACCGGAAATTGATTACGGTGTCTGCGTGCTGCGGTTCCCTTGAGGCGCGGGTCAAATGGCCAGCAGCAGGCGCTTGATCTCCTTTAAGCGCGCCTTGGCGTCCTTTTTCGTCAGGCGCGGGAACTTGCCGCCGATCTGGATGAAATCGCCGTGGCACGAGTTTGTTTTCAGCATAACATAATTCCGAACTTCATTCCCGCGCCGGAAAATGTTTTCATGGCGCATGGTTCCGTGCGTGATTTTTGAGGATGAGCATTTGCTGGTGGTTCACAAACCCGCCGGCTGGAACACGCACGCGCCGTCGCCCTTTGCCGGCGAGGGCATTTACGACTGGCTGCGCCACCGCGAGCCGCGCTGGGCGTCGCTCGCCATTCTCCACCGGCTTGACAAGGAAACCAGCGGCGTCCTCGTCTTCGGCAAAACGCCGCTTGCCAACCGCTCGCTCACGGAACAGTTCACCGGCCGCCGCGTCCGCAAAAAATATCTCCTGCTCACCGACCGCTCCGTGCCGAAAAAGGAATTCACCGTCAAAACCACGCTTGCCCGCATCGGCGAGAGATATGCCAGCCGCTCCGGCGGTGAAATGGCGGAGACAAAATTTCAACCCGTGCCGGATTTCGAACTAAAAACTAAAAATTCAAAATTAAAAATTGTCAGCGCTTTTCCGCTCACCGGACGCACGCATCAAATCCGCGTCCATGCGGCGGAAAGCGGATTCCCGATTCTGGGCGACGCGCTTTACGGCGGCACGCCGGCGGCGCGCGTCTTCCTTCACGCGGCGGAAATTTCCTTCACGCATCCGGCCACCGGCGAACCGGTGACTTTTTCCGCCCCGGCGGATTTCGATGCCGCGCTTCGCCTCGATTTGCGTTCCGCCATCATTGAGGCGGACGCCACGAACGCCTTCCGCGTGATTCACGGCGCGAGCGACGGCTGGCCGGGCTGGTTCGTGGAAAAGCTCGGCGACTTTCTGCTCTCGCAATCCGAAACGCCGTTGAGCGCCAGACAAAATGGAGAATTGTCGCGGCTCGCCGGGATTTTTTCCGCGCGCGGCGCGTATCATAAAATTCTGTCCCGCCAAATCCGCCGTTCCACCACCACCGAAGCCTCGCCCCGGCTCGTCCTTGGCAAAGCCGCGCCGGAACGATTTGAGATTTTGGAGAACGGCGTCCGCTACGAAATAAGCTTCAACGAAGGCTATTCTGTCGGTTTATTTCTGGATCAACGCGACAATCGCCGCCGGTTTGTAACCGGTCATGTTGCCGCAGGTTTTCCGCTGCTTGAATCCGCAATCCGCAATCCGCAATCCGCAATTCTTAATTGTTTCGCCTACACCTGCGGCTTCTCCGTGTGCGCGGCCAAGGCGGGCGCGCGGACGACCAGCCTGGATCTCTCGAAAAAATATCTCGAATGGGGCCGGCGCAACTTCGCGCTGAACGGCCTCGACCCGGCGGCGCACGATTTCATTTACGGCGACGCGTTCGACTGGCTGCGGCGGCTGGCGAAGAAAAACCGCGCGTTCGACGCCGTGGTGCTCGACCCGCCGACGTTTTCGCAATCGAAGGAACACGGCACGTTTCGCGCGGAAAAAGATTACGGCAAACTCGCCACCGCCGCCCTGCCCGTGCTCAAGCCCGGCGGAATTTTGTTCGCCTCGACGAATGCGGCGGACTGGCCGCCGGAAGATTTTCTCGCGGACGTGGAAAAGGCGGTTCACGCCGCGAAGCGGACAATTCTGCAACGGCATTACGTCCCGCAACCGCCGGATTTCCCCGTCAGCCGCGCCGAGCCGGCGTATCTGAAAACGGTGTGGATGAGGATTGGATGATCAAACCGCCAGCAGCAGGCGCTTGATTTCCTTCAAACGCGCCCTGGCTTCCTTTTTTGTGAGGCGCGGAAATTTCCCGCCGAGCTGGATGAAATCGCCGTGGCGCGTGAGCATCAATTTGTCGTCGCTGACTTCAATGGCGGTCACGGCCTTGTCGCTGGCGAGAATTTTCAACTCGCCCACGGCCAGCAGCAAATCCACCGGCGGCGGCAAAGGGCCGAATCGGTCGCGCAATTCCTTCTGCAAGGCGTCGAGCGCGGATTTTTCATTTGCCTGCGCCAGCTTGCGGTAAATCTCGATGCGGTGCTGCGGCTCGGTGACGTAGTGGTGAGGGAGTGATGCGTGATGCGTGATGCGTGATCCGCCATTCACGGAATATGCATCACGATTCACGTCCCGCATCTCCAGAAAATCCAGCGCGATGCGGACTTCGACGCGCGGTTTCACCTTCTCGCCTTTCAGCGCGCCGACGCTTTGCCTGAGCAACTGGCAGTAAAGCTCGAAGCCAACGGCGGTAATGTGGCCGCTCTGCTCCGCGCCGAGCAGATTTCCCGCGCCGCGGATTTCGAGGTCGCGCATGGCGATTTTGAATCCGCTGCCGAGCGTGGAGTATTGGCGGATGGCGCTGATGCGCTTGCGCACGTCGGTGAGCAGGCTTGCGTGGCGCGGCAGCAGCAAATACGCGTAGGCCTGATGCTTGTAACGCCCGACGCGCCCGCGAAGCTGATACAAATCGCTCAAGCCAAAGCGGTCGGCGCGGTCAATGATGATGGTGTTCGCGTTCGGGATGTCGAGGCCGCTCTCGATGATGGTCGTTGAGAGCAGCACGTCCGCCTCGCCGTTGACGAATTTCGTCATCACTTCCTCAAGTTCGTCCGAATCCATTTGTCCGTGGCCGACGACAATGCGCGCCGATGGAACGAGCGATTGCAATTTTGCGCACATCGTTTCAATTGTCATCACGCGGTTGTGCAGGAAGAAAACCTGTCCGCCGCGGTTCAGCTCGCGCTGGATGGCATCGCGGATGACGCGCTCGTCGTATTGCACGGCAATCGTCTCGACGGGCAGCCGGTCGTGCGGCGGCGTCTGGATGGTGCTCATGTCGCGCGCGCCGGTGAGCGCGAGGTAAAGCGTGCGCGGAATCGGCGTGGCGCTCAACGTCAGCACGTCCACGAGCGTGCGCAGGCGCTTGAATTTTTCCTTGTGCAGCACGCCGAACCGCTGCTCCTCGTCAATCACCACGAGGCCGAGGTCTTTGAACGCGATGTCGTTTTGAATGAGCCGGTGCGTGCCGATGACGATGTCCACCGAGCCGCTGGCCAAGTCGCGCACGACGCGCTGTTGTTCGCGGCGCGTGCGGAAACGCGAGAGCAACTCGATGCGAACCGGATAATCCGCCATGCGCTCGCGGAACACGTTGAAATGCTGCTGCGCGAGCACCGTCGTCGGCACAAGAATTGCGGCCTGTTTGCCGTCCATCACCGCCTTGAACGCGGCGCGGATGGCGACCTCGGTTTTGCCGAAGCCGACATCGCCGCAAATCAGGCGGTCCATCGGCTTGGGTTTTTCCATGTCCGATTTGGTCTGGGCAATCGCGGCAAGCTGGTCGGGGGTTTCCTCGTAAATGAAGGCGCTTTCAAATTCGCGCTGCCACGGCGCGTCGGGCTTGAAGGCGTGGCCGGGCCGGGTTTCGCGCGCGGCCTGAATTTGCAGCAACTCGGCGGCGACATCGCGCACGGCGCGCTCGGCCTGCTCCTTCGCCTTGTGCCAGCGCGTGCCGCCCAGCGTGTTCAGCGGCGGGCGGCTTGCGCCGCGGCCACCCGCGCCGACGTATTTGCTGACGAGATGCGATTCGGTGACGGGAACGTAAAGTTTCGGCGGCGTGTCGCCGGGATTGGCGGGCGCGTATTCGATGGCGAGGCATTCGGTTTCGTGATGCGTGATGCGTGATGCGTGATGCGTGGTTGTCGCCGGGAGGTTTTTCAGGCCAAGAAATCGTCCGATGCCGTGCTGCAAATGGACGACCAAATCGCCCTCCTCCAAATCGGTGAAATCAATGTCCAGCGCGGAGCGCGCGGCCAGCGCGTGCGGCGGCTTGAGCCGCCGCGGACGCTGGATTTTGTAGCGCCCGAAAATTTCCGCATCGGTGACGACGACCAGCTTCGCCTCGTCACAAATGAAGCCGCGCGAAAGGCTGCCAACGTGAATCGTGAATCGTGAATCGTGAATGGTTTGAAAAGCGCCTGCGCCACCATTCGCCATTTCCCATTCACCATTCACCTCTTCAAACCGCTGGCGCTCGCCGGTGTTGTTGCAAAAAATATGGACGGAATAATTCTGCCGCAGCCAGCGGTGAAGCTGGTTGAAAAATTCGCGGCGCTGCGCCTCGGCGACTGGCAGTTCGGGCGCGCGTTCGGGAAGCGGACGAAAGGCGTCGAGCGACGCAAAGTGCGGAGTGCGGAGTGCGGAGTGCGGATTTGGTTCGTTGATTTCGGTGCCTTCCGCCAATTCAAGCGTTGTGAACCCACGCCGGTTTAATTCAGCGAGAAAGTCAGACCAAGAAATGAAGAATGGATCGTCTGCTGGAATTTGCTGCGCATAATCGTCTGCGCGCAAAGCGAGTTGTTCCGGCTCGCATAAAAGGAAAATCGTTTCGCACGGCAAATAGTCGAGCAACGTGGCAAATGCGCGGGATTCGGAGGGACGAGTTCCACGAGTCCCCGAACCGGAAAGCGGGACTCGTGGAACTCGTCCCTCCGATTGCTTCAAAATCCCCAGTTCGCCAGCGGGCGGCAATGTGACGCTGGGAATCTCCTCCCGCGAAATTTGCGTAAGCGGGTCGAAATAACGCAGCGATTCCAATTCGTCGCCGAAAAACTCCAGCCGCACGGGCCACGGGCTGGTGGGCGGCCAGACATCCACAATGCCGCCGCGCAGGGCGATTTCGCCTTTTTGCGAAACCTGCGCTTCCGGCTCGCAGCCCTGTTCTTCGAGAAATTCAATCAGGTCGAGCGGCGCGATTTTGCCGCCGCGCCCGAGCGTGCGGGTGCGTTTCTGGATTTCGCCGGGCGGAAAGGTTTTTTGCAGCAGCGCCGTCACGCTGGCGACGACAATTTGAGATTTGAAATTTGAAATTTCTGATTGCCGGGACAGGGCGACGAGCGTTTGCAGGCGGTCGCTGATGACGTCGGCGTGCGGGAGACTGCCTTCGTGCGGGAAAACTTCCCAAGCCGGATAAAACAGGAGCTGGCAGTTGGAAGTTGGAAGTTGGGGAACCCCGGCTTTGGACTTTGGACTTTGGACTTTGGACTCCAACGCGAGCCACGTTTCGACATCCTGCTGGAAATTTTCCTGTGATTTCAAATCCGGCGCGACGATGACGACTGGCCGGAGCGGAAAAAGCTGCTGCAACAGCGCGGCGAAAAACGGCCGCGCGGACGGGCAGACGCCGGCGCAAGACAGCGCTCCGCCATGCTCCAGCCGCCGCGCGAGGGATTGCACGGCGGGAGCCTGCGTGATGTCGGCGAACCAACTGCCTGCCGCCGACGCTGCCGCGTTTTGCGCCAAGCAGCGGAAAGTGTGCAGTGGAAAACGGCTGCGTCAAGCGGCGTTCTCAACGTCGTTGTCAGCTCCGCCAATCATTTGTTCGTCAAAACACCGGAGAGCGGCCGGGTGCCGCTGCGCTGATAAATTTCCAGGCCTATGCCTTTTAGTTTGCCGTAAGCAGCGGCGTTTGTGCCCCAAAAAAAACGTGATGGCTTCGGCCAGTTCTCCTCCACCAATCCAACCGTGGTGTAATTGGTCTTGTAATCATTCCACCACCTGAAAATGGTCACGTCCGATTGCGGCGCCTGCACCCAGGAAAAATTCTGGTTCACAAAAACGACGAATTCCGGCGCGT
>CAYYWB010000110.1:0-8171 GCA_964475285.1 uncultured Bifidobacteriaceae bacterium
CGTATTGGCCCCGCAAATCCCAGCCGTTCAATTTCGCCAGCGTCATGTTTTCATATCCCATCGGATCAACCCTGCCGAAATTCCACGAAAGACACTTTTTCCAACCCTGCCAGCTTCTACTCCACCATTGTCCGCCAGTTTTCACACAGGCTCGCGCGGTGTTAGGCCACTGGTGTATCATGTCGTCTCGAAAGCAAAATACAAAGAACTCCGATAAGCGCAGTCGCCAAAAGTGGAAGAATGCGCAGCATGTGGTATGTAGTCTTGGCCGTCCCCGTAAGCACATACCCTGCCTCTTGAATGTGCCCATGCCACTGCTCTGTCACAACCAATCCGTGAGCGAATAGTTGAATAGCTGCTGCTGCCAGAAAAGCGACAACAACCAAGCCTATGCCAATGAGTTTGAGCTTCGTCTTTTTCATGGTGTCATTATGTTTTTGTCTTACGTGTAAAGTGGCCTAACAGGTATTATATTGAAATATTGCCGCCTATCATGATTAAATTTTTCTTTCCATCACGACTGGATTTTCGGGCATTTTATAATTGCCATCCGCCCTTGTCAACGGCAAAAACGCGGGCATGAACGCCCCTGCATTCCCGTTGCAAGGGCCGCAAACGCCCCTGGAGCGTTTTATCCCCAATCCGAAGCTCCGGTTCATGGAACGCAGTCATCCCATCGGATCAACCCTGCCGAAATTCCACGAAAGACACTTATTCCCACTCTGCCAGCTTCTACTCCACCATTGTCCGCCAGTTTTCACACAGCCTCGCGCGGTGTTAGGCGTCAAATTCATAATCACTTCTGCAATGAAACCACATATCCCTCATGTATAGAAACTTTCGTGCCAACCTGAATCTTGGCATTGCGAAGATAGACAGTCACGGCGCTATTGTTTGTGACCCACGCAGACACGACTGGCTGAACAGTCCCAGCGTCCGCAGTGATGGTCTCTTTCTGGCCATCTGATAACGTATCGCTTATCTGAACTCCCTCAAGAGAAGCGCCATCGCGCTTTGCAACGTGCAAAACATAACGACCCCAGATACCGTCCTTTCCGTCTTCGATCTGGTTTAATGCTGGATATGACGGTGCCGCCTGTTTGGCTGGTGTCGCCTGCTTCTGCGAACAGCCGCAAAGAAACAACCCCGATAGTATTATGGTGAGCGTATATTTCATAAAAACGTGAGCAGCCTAACGATCCAAAGCTGAGCCACGCCGACGGGCGAGCGGCTCCGCAAACTCGATAATCGTTGTATAATTCAAACCATCCATAAACTCGAGGGGCAGTCGGCGTTGGCTCCAGTGCGGTGTTAGGTCTCGGTTTTGATGATCTCAAGCTTTCCATCAACCACCTTAAAGCGCAGACTGTTGGACTTCATATTGCCGACGCTCCACCATACTTCGTAATCACCGTCTTTTATCAAAGGAAAGATCGTGAGCAAATTGACAATGATCCTGTTTTCAAATGTGTCGCCCGGATGCAAATCATTCTGAACGAATGCCATTGACTCTGCCAACTCATAATCAAAACGCTTGCAATCGGCAGACTCCACCTTGACATCTTTGGATGAAACGAAAATGCGACCGCTAAAATACAAGTTTCTCGCTTGTCCGATGCCAATGACGTTCGTGCCGGTGTTTTGGATCCTAAAGGCGAGCGGGAGTGGAATATCCCTGTCGACAATACTATTGAGAATACCAAGACTGATTTTTATCGAAGCGTCGTCAGCCCTGGCTGACGTCACAGCCAAAGTCAGCAAACACAATGTAATGAATATGCGCTTAATCATAATGGATGCGTGTTAAGAGACCTAACGAAAAAAGAAGGCATGTTGAAGAAGTTGGCGCAACGGGCGACAACCATGATGTCGGTAAACAATCATATCTCAAACATGCCAATGAAAACGAATACGCCTCCCAATTCTGAAACGCAAGCGCGAATCCAGCAACTCAAACCGGGCGTGGACTGGCACGCCGATCATTTCCGGGTGGTCCGGATGTGCGACGGCCAATCGCGATATTTCGGTTCCCACGGAACGTCCGGTGGTTCAAGCGCATAAAGTCAATCGCGCCGGAAACGGGCGGACAACGATGAAACCAAAAGCCTGTGCGGCGCGTCTGTTCTAAAAATCATGAACACAAAAATTGCCAGACCCATTGGAATTATCCTGCTCGCGCTGTCCGCCCTGTGCGCCTTGACTGAAACCGCCACGGCGGCCGGCCGCGTGTTTCCCATCAAACGCTACGTCATCACAGATTTCGGCGCTGTCGGCGACGGCCAGACGGTCAACACGAAGGCGATTCAATCGGCCATTGACCGCTGTGCGGACGGCGGCGGAGGGGTGCTCGTCGTGCCCAAAGGCACTTTTATGAGCGGCGCGCTTTTTTTCAAACAGGGCGTCAATCTGCTCGTGGAGAAGGACGGAGTGCTCAAGGGCACGGCCAATCCGGACGATTATCCGCAGGTCAACACCCGCTGGGAAGGCGTCGAGCGCGAATGGACCTGCGCGTTCCTCAATTTCAACAACATGACGAACGTGGAGGTCACCGGCGAAGGCATGATTGACGGCTCCGGCGATTTGTGGATGCAGCGCGGCGGCGGCGGGCGGCGCGGCGGAACCAATCAACCCGCGGCGCAAACCAACGCCCAACCGGCTCCGCAGATCGTCCGCGCGGCTGCTCCGGCGGATGTTTCCACAAACGCAGCGGCGCGGCGCGGCGGCACGGGCCGGCCTCGGTTGATCTGCTTCACCAATTGCCGCACCGTCCGCATCGCCGACCTGCACCTGCAACGGCAGGCCGTCTGGTGCCTGCACATTTTGTATAGCCGGGACGTGGTCGTGGACAATCTCAACATCCGCGCCATTGAGCGGATTCCCAGTTCCGACGGCATTGACGTTGATTCATCCACCAACGTCCATATTTCCCATTGCGACATTGACTGCAACGACGACGACATCGCCATCAAGTGCGGCAAGGACACGGACGGATTGCGCGTGAACCGGCCGTCGGAAAACATTTCCATCAGCGATTGCACGATTGGCGCTGGCGGCGGGATTACGATGGGTTCGGAAATCAGCGGGTCAATCCGCCACGTGCTGGTTCAGCGATGCACCTTCACCGGCACCGGGGATGCGGCGCGCTTCAAATCTCAACCCAGCCGCGGCGGCGTGGTTGAAGACATCGTTTATCGGGACCTTCAGCTCACCAACGTCCGGCAGGCGGTCATATTCGACATGTCGTGGCGGATGGTGCCGCCGATTGCCCCGCCGGCCAAAATCCTGACCGTGGTCAGCAACGTGCAATTCATCAATTTTTCCGGCACGGCGCAATCCGGCGGCGTCATCCACGGCTTGAAAGACAGCCCGATTCAGGGCGTAAAATTCGAGAACTGCAAGCTGACGGCGCAAAGCGGCATTGATGTTCAGAACGCAATCAACCTGGATTTTTCCGGCCTCGACCTCAAGGTGGCACAAGGCGAGCCAGTCATCCGCCATGAAGCGGCTGCGCAACCGGCGGCGCAGCCTTGATTTACCAGTTCAACCGCGGATGGACCCGGATGAGAAAATGCGGAGTGCGGAGTGCGGAGTTCATAAATAAAAAGCTGAAACTTGAAACCTGAAACCTGAAACTAACTCGCGGGGACGCTCGCCCACCAACATTCAACATTCAACGCCCAATGCAGAAATTAACCGCGGATTAACACGGTCTGTTGCATGGTTTTCAGATAAAGGGAATTTGGCAAATCATTGGCAAAAATAAAGACTATTCGGCTTAAACCGTCAGAATTTCGGCTATTGGCATCTGCCTTCACGCAGGCATGGCTTGGATTGTATTTTTCAAAACGGATTGACAGCAAACCCGGCCTGTGGGACAATCCCACCATGACCGTGACCGCCGATGCCAAACGCCGCGTGGTAGTGCCGGGCATCAAGCCCGGAGATGTTTTTGCCTGTGAACAGCAGGACGAAAATCGTTTTATGCTGGTCAAATTGACCGTGCCATTGCCCGCCAGGAAAAAAACACGCAACGAAATTCTCCGCGCAATCAATCAAAGCAAAATGTCCCCGGCGATGAACTGGGAAAAATTGCGGACGCTCACCCGTGAATTGTGATTCTGCTGGACACCAACGTAATTATTGACGCGCTGGATTCCGGCTCGGCGCATCATGCTTGGGCGGCAAAACAAATCGTCAAAGCCGTGTCTGGCGAAGGCGCTGCGGTGAACGCCGTGACGGTGGCGGAATTATGCGCGGGCGACCGCAATCCGCAAAATGTCGCGTCCGATCTGCGAAATTGGGGCGTGCAAATCTTGGACGTGCCAGCGGCGGCGGCGTTGGCTTGCGGCAAGGCGTATCGCCGTTATGCCCTGGCGCGCCGGGCTTCCGGCGGCGGTGACGCGCCAAAAATGCCGTTGCCCGACTTTTTTATCGGCGCGCACGCGGAAATAATGGGGTGGAAACTGGCCACGCGAGATTCAGATCGAATTTCCAAGTATTTTCCCTCGGCAGGCTTGTTGACTCCGTAAGCCGACAATTAACCGGAAATTGGCGGCGCCTACTGAAAATTGCCGGAAAATGCCGTATCCCGAATGATTCCGCCTGACTGCATTAAACCGGCGTGAATTTCCTGAAATTCGTTTGGGGGGAATGAAATCTAATTCCGTTAAAATTCCCGAAATTCAGGTCTAATTTCCCATTGTCCGGCAAAAATGGTAATTATCGGGTGAATTCCCGTGCCGCAAATTACAGCGACACCCTTTTGAGCAAGGGAATTTTTGAAATTCCCGTGCTTGTCGGCGGTAAGGGCTTGGTGCTAATCTCAAATCCATGCTGCGCGTGCCTGACATTGAGCGATATGTCCTCTGACCTCACATTCATCACAAACGAGGACGGTCAAAGTCTTGCTGACCGTTTCGGGGTGTTGCTTGGAAACAACACCCGCTTCTTTGATTGTCTTGCCGGTTACGGCCTCACGCCCGAAGAAATCAAAATCGTGGAAGGCACAAAATGAAAACAATCCGGCTCACCAAACACGCCTTGGGTTACACCGCTTCACGCGGTTTCACCGTGGCGGAAGTGGAAGACGCCATCCGCACTTGCGCGTGGGGCGCGGCGGAACTGGGACGGCTGGATTGCCGGAAGGATTTTCCGTTCGGACAGGATTGGAACGGGACAGTTTATGCGACGAAGCAGGTTCGCCCCGTGTTCGTGGACGAGGCGGAAGAAATAGTTGTGATAACGGTCTATACGTATTACTTTTGAATTATGAAAATAAGCTACGATGCCGAAGTGGATGCGTTGAGCATCACGTTCCGCAAAACCACGGTCACGACGAAACATCTGGCCGAGGGGATCGCTGCGGATTATGACAGCGAAGGCCATCTGGCCGGGCTGGAAATCCTCGATGTGCAAAAGCGTTTCGGCGGGAAGGAAACGATGCGGCAGGTTGAACTCGAAGGTGTCGGCGCGTGATGGCCGATAAAATAAAAGTCTGGTTCGACGCGGAAGCTGATTATCTCGAAGTGAGGTTTTCGGACGCCGCCGGCTACGAAAAAGAAACCAATCACGACGCCGTGATGGAGCGCGTGGATGCGCTCGGTCAAGTCATCGGTTTCAGTGTCTTGGGCGTGAGCAAGTTCAAGAAGGGCAATCCGCTGGAAGCTGATCTGGTTGCCGCCTGATTTTTATTTTCCCATTCCCGCCGTGCCGGGCGAGGAACAAAAGCCGGTGGAGAAATTGGTGGAACGCATCCTCGCGGCCAAGGCCCCGCCTTCGTCAAACTCCGGCGCGGCAAGCAAAGCCGCCGACGCCGACGTGCGCCAATTGGAGCAAGAAATTGACGAATTGGTGTATGCGCTCCACGCCCTCACGCCGGAAGAAATCAAAATCGTGGAATCCGCCTCCGTTAAAACTCCGGCGTGACAGGGGCGCGGCCAAATGATTCAAAGGGCTTGTTTTTCCTCAACTTTTCGCCGATAGTCATTTCATGGAACTGGTTTTCAGCGTGACGCAGGAAAATGACGGCGGCTATGTGGCCGAGTGTCTTTCGCACGATATTTTCACGCAGGGCGATTCATGGGAGCAATTGCGCGCGAACGTGCGCGAGGCGGTCTCGGCGTATTTCTTTGACCAGCCCAAGCCGGGCGCGGTGCGGCTGCATCTGGTGCGGGATGAACTTCTGGCGGGCGCATGAAATTGCCACGCGACTTGAGCGGCGCGGAGTTGATCAAACTTCTCTGCAAGCATCACGGTTATCGGCGGGTCAATCAGGAAGGCAGCCACGTCATTTTGCAAACCGATTCGCCGCGCCATCACCGGCTGGCCGTTCCCGACCACAATCCTTTGCGCGTCGGCACGCTCAACGGCATCCTGCGCGCCGTGTCCGAGGCGAAGGGTTTGCCGAAAGAGGACATATTGAATCCGCATTGAAGCTGGCGGCGCGCTTCAGCCAAAAACTCCAAACCAAGCCCGCGGAAATCCGGGGCGCACCGCCCGTTGAAAAATGATAACGCCCTTGCAAGTTTTCAGGTGTGCGCTAAAATGAGCGTATGAAGACTCTGACAATCACCGAGGGACGCGGGCGGCTTGGCTACTGGCTCAAAAAAGCCACGCAAGGCGAAGATGTCGGCTTTATGTTTGAAGGCAACATCGTTGCCCTGCGTCCGGTCGAGGTTCACTCCGCCGATTATGCCTTGCAGGAATACGGCCTGACTGAAAAGGAAATGGCAAAGGCGTCAAAACGGATTCGGTCTGAAATCAAGACGGCGCGGCGGCGCGGGGAGATCAAGCCTTTCACCGGGAAATTAAGTGACTTGCGCGATTAAAACTTCAAAGCGTTTCCGCAAGTGCATAGCGGGGATGGAAACCGACGCGCTGGCGACCCTGTTGAAAGTGCAGGCGGGGTTCGGGCAGCCGCATCATCACTCCGGCATCAGCATCCGCAAACTTGCGCCGGGTGTTTTTGAGTGCCGCACGGATTTGAAAACGCGGCTGGTTTTCATCGCCGAAAGCGGCGCGCTGACGTTTGATTTCGCGGGCGATCACGACGGGGTTCAAAATTACCTTCGCGGCAAACGCTGAAAACCGTCCGGCGCGGGTGCGGCCAGCCATTTCCGCGCTTGACGAAAAATGCCGGAGTTTTGAATTTCCAGCGCAAAAACAGCGGACACCAAAACGGACACCAAACGGGTTAAAAAGGGTTGAAATTGATCATGATGATTTGCCAATAAAATCAGGCATATTGACTTTGCAATCGCGGATTTACAGGGCAAATCCGTCCATCCGTGGTTGCAGTCACCGCGCTACCCCGCAAGGATGGATTTGATGTGCGCCAGTTGTTCGTTTGAAAAGGACAGGTTGCGGGTCGCGCCCACGCAATCGTCCACCTGGCTCACGCGGCTCGCGCCAATGAGCGCGCTGGTCACGGTCTTGTGCCGCAACACCCACGCCAGCGCCATTTGCGCCAGCGTCTGGCCGCGCGATTGCGCGAGGTCGTTCAGTTTTTTCGTCTTCGCCAGCACCGCGTCCGTGATGTCGGCGGGGCGGAGAAATCTTGGATCATGGCCCGCGCGGGAATCGGCTGGAATGCCCTTGAAATACCGGTCGGTGAGCAAACCCCTGGCGAGCGGCGAGAAAACCACGCAGCCGATGCCTTCCTGCTCCAGCGCGGGCAGCAGTTGCGGTTCAATCCAGCGATCCAGCATGCTGTAACGCGGCTGATGGATGAGGCACGGCGTTCCCAGTTCGCGCAGCAGCTTCGCCGCGCGCGCCGTCTCCGCCGGCTGATAATTCGAGAGTCCGGCGTAAAGCGCCTTGCCGCTGTGAACGGCGTGGGCAAGCGCGCCCATCGTCTCCTCCAGCGGCGTGTCGGGATCGGGCCGGTGCGAATAAAAAATGTCCACATAAGCCAAGCCCATCCGCTTGAGCGACTGGTCCAGCGACGCCAGCAGGTTTTTGCGCGAACCCCATTCGCCGTAAGGCCCCGGCCACATGTAATAACCCGCCTTGGTGGTGATGATGAGTTCATCGCGCCATTTGCCGAGGTCGTCGCGCAGGATGCGGCCAAAGGTTTCCTCCGCCGAGCCATCCGGCGGACCGTAATTGTTCGCGAGGTCAAAATGCGTGATGCCGAGGTCAAACGCGCGGCAGGCGATGGCGCGGGCGTTGTC
>CAYYWB010000111.1:0-8117 GCA_964475285.1 uncultured Bifidobacteriaceae bacterium
AAAATTCGTAGCTGCGCCTCGGCAGAGCGCGGCCAACTTTTCTGAATGGAATAAATTTGACGAAAGGATTGCGGCGCTCTGCCGAGACGCCGCTACGGTGCCGACGCGCGCGAACGCCGTTCACATGATTCATTTTCCCGAGGAGTTGACGGACGTGGAAATTGCGCGGCGGCGGCTGGCGCTGGATGAATTCGTGGAGTTGCAAATCCAAATCCAGTCGCGCCGGAAGAAATTTGAGGCATTGTCAAAGGCGCTGCCGTGCGGCGGCGACAACCGGCTGATGAAACCATTTCTCGCCGCGCTCGGTTTCAAGCTGACCGGCGCGCAAACCAGCGTGCTGAAGGAAATCCGCGCGGACATGGGCGGTTTGCACCCGATGCGGCGGCTGTTGCAGGGCGATGTCGGCTCCGGCAAAACCGTCGTGGCCGCGTGTTCGGCGTTGATGGCTTTGGAAAGCGGATTCAACGTCGCGCTGATGGCGCCGACGGAGATTCTGGCGGAACAGCATTTTCGGAATATCAAGAAATGGTTCGAGCCGCTCGGCGTGAAAGTGGATCTGCAGACGGGAAGCCGGAAAAGCCGTGGAGATGGCAGATGGGAGATGGCAGATGGGAAACGCTCCCCAACTCCCATCTCCCATCTCCCAACTGCTATTTACATCGGCACCCACGCGTTGCTCACCGCTGGCTTTGATTTGCCGAAGCTCAGACTGGTGATCATTGACGAGCAGCACAAGTTTGGCGTGGCGCAGCGTGAGACGCTGGTGCGCAAGGGAAATTATCCGCATTTGCTGGTGATGACGGCCACGCCGATTCCGCGCACGCTCGGCCTGACGCTTTACGGCGACCTCAATGTTTCGGTGATTGATGAAATGCCCGCCGGTCGCGGTCGCGTGAAGACTTTCATCCGCACCGCCGAAAAATTGCCGAAGGTCTGGGATTTCATCCGCGAGAAAATTTCCGACGGGCGGCAGGCTTACGTCGTTTATCCGCGCGTGGAGGAACAGGACACGGCGAACGACATCAAGGCGGTGACGAAGGAGTTTGAAAACGTCCAGCGCTCGCTCGCGCCGTTCAAGGTCGGCCTGCTGCATGGCCGGGTGAAAAGCGCGGAGAAGGAACAGGTCATGGCGGCGTTTCGCGCGAACCAAATCCAGGCGCTGGTGGCGACGGCGCTCATCGAGGTGGGCCTGGACGTGCCGAACGCGACGGTGATGCTGATCGAGAACGCCGAGCGGTTCGGGCTGGCGCAATTGCATCAGTTGCGCGGGCGCATCGGGCGCCCGCCTCCGCCCGGCTCCGGCGCGGCAAGCGGCGCGCACGAGAGCTTTTGCATTTTGATTTCCGACGCGAAGAAGCCGGAGGCGCAAGAGCGGCTGAAAATTCTGGAGGAGACGAACGACGGTTTCAAAATCGCCGAGGCGGATTTGAAATTGCGCGGGCCGGGCGAATTGCTGGGACGCGAACAGAGCGGCATGCCGAAGTTCCGCTTTGGCAATCTGGTGGAGGACTTGGATTTAATCCGTCAGGCGCGGGAACTGGTGGCGAAGAGTTTGTAGGATGGCCGTATGAGATTTGCAGCCTATCCCGCTGTTAGGCGGCAGATTTTCCATAAGACAAAACAGCCAAAATACCAGATGCAATCATGGTGACGATAGATGCTATGACGCCAAGCGCGGCAATAATGCCAAAACCGATGTCAAAATATGCCGGTATCGGCACCTTATCGGAATCCCAATCAAAAGCCAGCGGCCACCAGAGCAACGCCGCCAAGATGATGCCAAATAGAGAAACAAAGAAACCAGCAAGGCCAACCTTGAGCAACCTCGAAGCCCTCCATCTTGGTTTAATTATGGTTTGTGCTTCCATGATGCTCTGTCGCCTAACATTTAGGTAGGCCATTGGTTTTGTAGCCTATCAGTTTTCATGACGTTAAGGTTGCATAGGACGTAAAGTCTTATCAAGCAAATTTATCTGTCGAAAATACGGATGATATGTTCCCGGCAAAGGCGGCAACAAAGGCGATTTCAGTTTTGATTTATCGTTGCCGTGGCGTAGCTTGGTGGCATGAACGTTTTCAATTTCACTTTGGCGGCGGTTGCGGCGGCGGCATTGCTGGCCGGTTGCGGCAGGTCCGGTTCCGGTTCGCAGGCCAGCACGGCCACCAACGGGTTTGGCGGTTATGTGAAGACGATGGGCGAGGTTCAGAAGTCCGCAGACAAGACGATTGACGTGTCGTATCTCAACCAGGCGGTGCAATTGTTCAACGTGCAGGAGGGGCGCAACCCCAAGGACCTGCAGGAATTGGTGCCGGCTTATGTCGCCAAAATTCCCGATGCGCCGCTTGGCTATAAAATTGTCTATGACGCCGCCACGGCGACCGTGAAGGTGGTCAAGGAGCCGTGAACCGGCGGGAATCTTTCAGAAGGACAGGAATTTCAATGCCTGCACTTCTTTCTTGAAAACAATCTGGATGGAATTGTCCTTGAACCGCACATCCAGCGGCGCCCGTTCCTGGGAATATTCCCACATCACCCGGCCATCCGCGGGGCTGATGCGGCGGATGCGCATATACGCCGGCAATTGAATTCCCGTCACCGAGTCGCTGTCATCGCCGGGATCAAAAAACTGGACGGTGTAAATGAATTTCCCCGACAAGTAGGAGATGAAGCCGCCCGGTTTGACGCTCCACATCGTCCGACCGGTCTGCGGGTCAATTTTCAGCAGGATGGACTCAATCTTTTGCGTGATGTCAATCTGCCGTGAATACTTGATGCTTTCCGGGTCGGCGGTCGTGGTGTTGACGAACAGCATTCCCTTGTCGTCGAAAAACAAACCGACGACGCCGACGGACGGCAGACGCCAGCGCGCGTTGCCCGTCGCGAGGTCAAACGCCGTCAGCACCGCCTGGTCAAAAACGTAGAGCGTGCCGTCGCGCTCGACGCACGGGCCGCCGCCAAACGGCGAGGCTTCTCCGTTTGCGGCGCGAGCGGCACCGGCGACGTTGTAAGTCAGCGCGGACTGCCAGAGTTTTTTGTTCGTCTTGTCAAAAACGACGAGCATTTTGCCGGCGGCAAGCACGTTCACCGTTTTCAGCGGGAACAATCTGGGCGGCCCGATGACTTCGCCGGTCCAATCGGCTGCGCCGGCCGGGTCCGTCTGGCGCAGGGTGACCTGATAACGGCTTTCGTCCTCCTGCACCGTGTTGCCGCCGCGGTTGCGTTGCATTTCGTTCAGCGTTTCGTTGGCGACCGCCTCCGTTTGCGAGGCGTTCAAGTTGCCGTTCAGCACGGACGGGCCTGCCGGCTTCATCGCCTCGCGCGAGACGATGTGCGATTCCAGCACCCGCGCGACCAGCTCGACATAGCCGTTCCGGTCGGGGACGAGCATGAAATAACCGGTTGCATTTTGAGCCGGCTTCGGCTTCGGCGGCGTGCCGGGGAACGCCGGGTTCTGGTCGTTGAGTTCCGCCGCGATGCGTTCGTTCTCCGAGCTGTTGGCCAGCAAGGCGGGCAGGGCGAGCCGTCCGGGCAGGCTCAAGTTTTGCGCCTGCTCCGCCACCTGCGCCGGATTCAGCGGCCCGGTTCCCGGCGTCAATGGAAGTCCGGTGACCGGGTCAATGCCCGCGCCGCCCGGCGAGCCGGACGCATTTTGCGCGCCCGCCATCAGCCCGGGCTGGACGAATTGCTCGACGCGCGATTCGCCGGTGGACGGATTGATGTGCGTGACGAGCGCCTGACTGTTTGCGCCAATTCCAATTATCAGGAATTCGTCGTTCCGGGCGATGAATTCCCAGGCGCGGTCCGCCAGTGGAATTTCCTGCAACACCTTACCGGTGTCCCAATCACAGTGCTTGAGCCAGCTTCGCCCGCTCACCCAGATGTTCTGGCCGGAAACGTGCAGTTGCAATTCCCCCTCCAGGCTCCGGGCCGCCATTTCTTCGATTTTGCTCTGGGGAATTCTTTGGTCAAACTGATCCGCCGGCTGCGACTGCATTTCGCGTGCGACCAGGTCCGCGAGTTGCTGTTTTGTGACCAGTTCATCCGACCAGATTTTGTTTCCCGATTTGATGTCGTAACGCGCCAGCGTGCCGCCGTGCAGGAACACAATCTGGTTTGTGCCGCAGAGTTTTGATTCGCCGGCATACGCGCGGTCGTCGAAACGGACGGAAAAAACCGGGCGCGGAACCGAGCCAAACCACGCATACCACGTCCAGAAGCCGAGCGCCGCGACCACCAGCGCCGCGACCACGCTGCCGATGGCGCCGGCCTTCCGCCTGAACCGCGCCTCGACCACCGCCGATTGGCCGGCATAAACCGGAACGGCGATATTTTGCGCCTCGGCCTTCGCCCGGCACAACGGCGAGCAGACATGGCCGGACAACTTCATGCACTTCGGGCACATCGGCCTGCCGCAAACGAGACAATGATGCGTCGCCGGTTCGTGCATGTGTTTCGGACAATACTCCTTCGTTGGCCGGGCGGGCGCGGCTGCCGCCGCCGGCGCGGAGGGCGACGGGTTGTCGCGGGCAATTTTGAGCCGGGGAGCCTCGGCGGTCTGCGGCGGCGCGGCGGGCGTCTGCCCGGCGAACTCGCCCCGGATCAATTCGTTGACGTAATCCGACGAATCCAGCCCGCAGCTTGGGCAGACGAACTTCACCGGGTTTTGCAGCATTTCCGGCGTGGCGTCGAACGAATATTTTGCGCCGCAAGCGCACTGGATTTTCATGAAGCGCCTATGGTTTCGGATTCAATAGCACAACGCCCTGCGTCGTCACGAGCGAAAACGCGAGCCGCGGCGGCGACAACTCCGCGTGTCCGTCGCCAAAAAGAAAATTTCCGCCGTATTTGTGGTGGTTGTTGCCGGGCGGTTTTCCGTCGGTGGAAAAAACCGGGTCGCCGGCCTGCTTCGGCAGCGTGTTGATTTGCTGGTCGGACATCAGCGGCTGCTGCGCGCCGCCCAAATGCTGGCCCATGTAATAGGCATAGCTGATTTTGCGCCCGGCAAACGACACGCCCGACGGCAGAGGCGAATCCTTGCCGCCCGGGCAGATGAAAATCGAAGTGTCCACGGTGTAACGCGGCACCAGCGCGTCCAGCGCCGCGTCGGAAGTCTGCGCGTTGGTGTTCGCCGGCAGCCGGCCGGAAAAATCGTTCGCGTAAATTTGCAGCGCCAGGTAAATCTTCTCCAGATTTTGTCGGCAATCCCGTTGCGCCGCGTTCTGGCGGCTTTCCGAGCCAAACCCCCACATCATCGTGGTGAGGATGACCATCAATGCCAGCACGACGAGCAGTTCGATGAGCGAAAAACCCTGCCGCGTGGAAGGCGCTTCGGAGCCAATCCCATGCCGGTCGTTCGCGTGGGTGCAGACACTTTGCCCAAAAGCCTTCATGTCAGTCTTATAACGCAACCTCGCATCGGGGGCAACGGGAAGATTTTTCTTTCGGATTTGGCCGTTTGCGTTTTCAATTGGGCCACGCGCGATGAATGTCCTGAAACCGGCGGCAAATCCACTCGGCTGGGGAAAATCTTTTCTATGGCTGGCGCTGGCCGTGGCGTGCTTCCACGCGGCTTACATTTCCGTCAAATTTCCCGCCGCCGGGCTGCTGATTTTCGGCTACGCCTTGGGTCTCATCCGGCTGGCCGACCAGCCCACCGTCCGCCGCGCGTTTTATTTCGGGCTGACGACGGGATTTCTCTGCGGCGCGCCGCAATTGTCGTGTTTCTGGGGAATGTTTGGCCCGGCGGCAATTCCGCTCTGGATCGTCTTCGCATTTTGGATCGGGCTGTTCGTGGCGATTGTATGCGGCAGCATCCGGCGCTGGGGCAAAGCCAGAACCGCGTGGCTGATTCCAATTATCTGGACGGGCGTTGAATACTTCCGCAGCGAACTCTACTACTTCAAATTTTCGTGGCTGAATGTCGGGTATGCGTTGCCAGTGCAATATTCCGGCTTCTTCGGTATGTATGGAGACAGCTTTCTCGTTCTCGGCATCATCACCACATGTCTCTTCTACCTCAAATATGCCTTTACCAAAAAACTAACCTTCAGGCAGTTGATGTTGGCTGCATTTGTCATTTTAATTACAAGTTTCTTGACGCTGCTATCGTTGACTCGGTTCATTCCTTTTTCAAAACAAATCACTACATCGCCCAATCTCGTCGGCATCCAGATGGAATTCCCCACGCCAAGCATTTTGCCAAAGGCTCTCGACAAAGCCCTTATCAAAAATCCCGACGCGCCTATTTTCGTCTTGAGCGAATACACGCTCGACAGCCCGGTGCCGGAGTTGCTGAAAAATTGGTGCCGCGAACACGCGCGCTATTTGGTCGTTGGCGGAAAAGATTTTGTCACGAACGACGTTTTTTACGATACCGCCTTTGTCGTCGGCACGAACGGCGACATTATTTTCAAGCAGGCCAAAAGTGTGCCGGTCCAGTGTTTCAACGACGGCCTGCCCGCGCAAAGGCAGGAAGTCTGGAATTCGCCGTGGGGCAAAATCGGCATCTGCATCTGCTACGACTTGAGCTACACGCGCGTGACGGACGAATTGGTGCGGCAGGGCGCGCAACTGCTCATCGTCCCGACGATGGACGTGGAAGACTGGGGCCGGCATCAGCACGAGCTGCACTCGCGCGTCGCGCCCGTGCGCGCGGCGGAATATGGCATCCCGATTTTCCGCGTCGCCAGCTCCGGCATTTCGCAGGCCGTTTCCGGCGGGGGAAATGTCGTCGCGCAAATTCCGTTTGGCAAAAATGGCGAAATCTTCTCCGCGCAATTGCGGCTGCCGTCGCGCGGCTCGCTTCCGCTGGATCGTTATCTTGCGCCGATTTGCACCGGCGTGACGGGAATCGTCACGGCAATTCTATTATTCCTCACTTGGAAGAATAAGCGCGCGAAGCCGAAAACCTGATCGCGCCGGGCGGGCGGTTACTTCGCCGCGAGCGCCGCTTCGATGGCTTTGGTCACTTCCGTTGAATCTGGTTTCACGGCGGAATCAAATCGGTTCAGGATTTTGCCATCGCGCCCGACGAGGAACTTGGTGAAATTCCATTTGATGTCGCCGGGAAACGGCGAGGCCGCGCCGGCCAGCGCGACGTAGAGCGGATGGCGGTTGGCGCCGTTGACTTCCAGCTTGTCGAACATCGGAAAGGTCACGCTGAATTTTGACGTGCAGAATTCCTTGATCTCCGTGTCCGTGCCCGGTTCCTGCCCGCCGAACTGGTTGCACGGGAAGCCGCACACGACCAGCCCCTGCGCCTGATATTTTGAGTAAATGGCTTCGAGCGCGGTGTATTGCGGCGTGAACCCGCACTTGGATGCGACGTTGACGACGAGCAGCACCTTTCCCTGATACGGCTTGAGCGAAGCGTCCTTGCCGTCAATGTCCTTGAGCGGGATGGAGTAAATGGAATCCGCCGCAGAGGCGGAAACAATCTGCAGGATCAAAACCGCAGCCAGAGCAATGAGTATTTTCATGCGTGGAAAGTGCCCCGACTCCGCCTAATTGTCAACAGCGTATAATCTAATCATCGGGTTTTATCGCGCAATCCACCCGCCGCCGACCACCAGATCGTCCTGATAAAACACCGCCGCCTGGCCGGGCGTGATGGCGCGCTGGGCGGAATGCAATTTCACTTTCACCGAACCATTGCCGATCGGAACTACCGTTGCGGCTGTGCCGGGGTGGTTGTAACGGATTTTCGCCGTGACTTCGATCGGCTCCGTCAGTTTCTCGAACGGATGCCAGTTGCAATTCGTCGCGGTGAATTCATTCCGGTCGAGCGCGGATTCGTCGCCGACGACGACGCGATTGGTTCCCGCATCGAGTTCGACGACATAAACCGGCTTTGGCGTGGTGATGCCAAGACCTTTGCGCTGGCCGATGGTGTAAAATTCAATGCCGTCGTGATGGCCGAGAACGTGGCCGTGAACATCCATGATCTCGCCGCGATGCTTCTGAACGAGGTTTGCCTGCTGGAGAAAGCCGCCGTAATTATTGTCCGGCACGAAGCAGATTTCCATGCTCTCCTCCTTGTCGGCGGTTTTGAGCTGGCAATGACGCGCCACCGCGCGCGTGTCGCTCTTGGTCTTTTCGCCGAGCGGAAAAATCGCGC
>CAYYWB010000112.1:0-8111 GCA_964475285.1 uncultured Bifidobacteriaceae bacterium
TAGTAATAGTAGCTTTCGTCCTGCGACATGTTGATGTTGTTGAGGACGATGCCGATGAGGGTGCCGCCGACCTTTTCAATCATCTGCTTGGCGCGGATGTTCATCGGCTGCGGGTAGCGGCGGTATTGGATGACCTGGATGACCATGTCAATCTCGCTGGCCAGGATGGCGGCGTCGCTCACGCCCATGATGGGCGGAGAATCGAAGAACACAAAATCGTAGCGCTGTTTCAATTCGGCCACCATGTCCTTCATTGAAGCGGAGCCGAGAATGTTCATGGAGCTGCTCGGCAGCTTGCCGCTGGCCATGAGATCGAGCGTCGGAAGGCTGGTTCGCTGGATGACTTCCTCCAGGGTGTTCTGCTTGAGCAGGTAGTTGGTCAGGCCGATGCTGTTGCTGACCTTGAGGATTTTGTGCAGCGTCGGGCGGCGCAGATCCGAATCCACCAGCAGCACGCGCTGGCCGGACTGCGCAAAGACGGTGGCGAGGTTGAGTACGGTGGTGGATTTGCCTTCGCCCGCGCCGGCGCTGACCACGACGGCGGCGTTGAGCCGTTCATCCTTGCGCGAGAACAGGAGGTTGGTGCGCAACACGCGGTAGGCCTCGGCGTGCTGGCTTTCGGCGCCTTCGTCAATCAAATAGCCGACGTTCTGCGGGATGACGCCAAGCACCGGCGCCTGGAGGGCGCGCTCCACATCGTCAATGGTTTTCACGCTCGTGTCGAGATATTCGATGAAAAAGGCCAGACCGATGCCGACCATGAGGCCGATGACGATGCCGAGGATGATGTTCAGCGTTTTGTTGGGGCGGACGGGGCTTTTGCCGACTTTGGCCTGGTCAATGATGGTCACCATGGATGTCGTTGGAGCCGCCAGGTCCAGTTTTACGGATTCGATCTTTGCCTGAAACACCTTGTGAAATTCAATCATGTTTTCCAGCTTGCGTTTCTCCTCCCAGTATTGCTGGCCGCGTTCGGCTTCGTCCCGGTCCTTTTTAATGGCGTCCTCGACCGTGGCGGAGATGGTGTCGAGCGAAGCCTTCAATGCTTTAACCTGGCTGGTCAGGCCGTCCATGACACCCTTCACACGGGCGTCAATTTCGGTGTTCAGCTCATCGGCCAATTTCTGCTGGCGCATGACGTCCGGATAATTCGTGCTATAATCCACTTTCAGCTCGGCCAGGGATTGCTCGGTCTGGTGCAGCCGGCTCAATAAATCGCCCAAGGCGGAATCCGCATAGATCGTGGGCAGAACGTCCCGCAACTCCACCGGATTCGTTGCCTGCAACGACTGCAACAACTCCAACTGCACACTCATCTTCATGAAATCCTTTCCCTGCTCAATCTGCTGGTCTTTGAGATTGCGCAATTGCGTCTGGTCGAGCGTCGGACTTGGAGCGGTGGATTGCGGATCCAGATCGGTAATGTTCAACTCCTTGCGCAACCGGTCCACGTTGGTCTGGACGGCCTGAATGCTGTCCTCCTCATCTTGAAATTGCTTATCATAGACGGCGATGCCTTTTATCATGTTGGTATTGCGCAGACTCCAGCGGTATTCCTGATAAGCCACCGCGATGCCGTTGGCCACCTTTTGGGCGTCGGCGTTGTCTTCGCTGTAGACGGTGATGTCAATCAACTTGGTGTTGCGCTCCGGGGCCAGGCTCATGCGCTGTTTGAGGAGCTGCATCGTGTCCTCGGTCTTGAGCGGCGTGCCGCCATTGTATTTTTTGCCCCAGCTGTTGTTCAAATCCAGGGACTCAATCACCCGGCCCAGCACCTTTTCAGACTGCATGACCTCGAATTCCGTCTGGATGAAATAGGCGTCGTAGGGCATCATCGCCGCCATCGGCGTGCCGGTCATGCTCGGAGCGTCCAAGCTGTCGGGATTGATCTCGATGCGGGCCGTGCTGGAATACGACGGGGGCAGGATGAAGGTGACGACCGTGGCGGTGATGGTGATGAGCAGAAAGACCGAAATGATGACGGTCTTGCGGATGCGGATGATGCGCCAGTAATCAAGAAAATGAAGACTGGCTTCCGGCGCCGGCTGGCTTTTTGCTGGTTCCATATGTCGAAAAACAATGGGAGACAGAGTAGTGACCCTGCTCCCGTTCAAAACGTTCAAATTATTCTGTCTGGCACCCCGGTTTGACTCAAGAACTTAATCGAATTTAATAAGTCGCGGTGACTCCCAAATAAATGCGATTTCGTGTGTAGTTCTGCTGAAGCGCGGCGGCGGTCGTGTAATAATCAAAATTGTAGCCCACATCCGCCGAGAAATGGCGGGTAAAATCGTAGGACAGGTTCAAACCCAGGTTGTAAAATTCGGATGATTGATTGTTGAACTGGCCGTCGTGATAGATGGAATATTGATAATGTCCCACCAGGCTGGCCATGAGTTTTGGGGTCAACGGATGGTTGATGGAGCCGTAGACCACGGTGCTTTCCTCGTCCTGCGTAATCTGGCCGGCGGAATTCACCTGGACCGTTTCCGTCGCGTTTCGCGATTCCGACACGCCAAGCTGGGCGTAACTGCCGGAAGCATAAGTGTAAATGAGCGAAGCATCCCCGTAAGGCCCCAGCGAAGTGGTGGAACTCGGATCGTTGTAATAAGTGGTGTATTGCACACCCGCCCTGATGCTCCCCGTCAGGTTCTCCAAAAACCTGTGCTGGACGCCGACGTATCCGTAGTGCGACAGGTTGTCGCGGCTGTTGCTGTAAACCGGCGTGGCCGGGCCAGTAACTTCAGGAGTATTATCAGGATAAACCGCAATAGTTTGATAAGAGTAAGCGATCAACTCATTCCCGGTAAAATTGACAAGGCCAAACTGATAGCCAATCAGGGCGGTTGTTGTCTGCGAAACGTGCCACTGTAAATCCAGTGAAATATTCTGTTCCACCCGGTTCAGAAGGCCGGCATAGCTCGGATTCACGGAAGGGACAGAACCATCGGCATAACCATAGAAGCCGCCGCCCAGATAGTTTGCAGGATCGTTTGCTTGTGTCCCTGCGGGGGTCGCTCCACTGTTCTGGTAGTCGTAAAACGAATTTGCGTAACTCAATTCCGTGCTGAACTCCCGCGTCCAGTCCGTGTGCAACGAGGCCTTCACCGTGTTGGCCAGGTTGTTTCCCTCCACGCGCTGCGCCACTGCCGTGCCGACAGCCGTCAACGCCGGGTCTTGAGCCACCGTCACCGTGTCCTCCAACCTCGCCTCCCAGCGCGGCGTGAACGCATGATCCAACCACAAATCCAATTGATGGGTCTGGTCAACCGGATTTTGGCCGGCCGATTCCCGCTTCTGATAGTAATACAGCCCGTAGTTGTAGCGCAGGCCGATTTCCGTCTGCTGCAACGGCAGGTTCAGGTTGAAAGAGGGGTTGACTTCAAACCCCAGGCTGCCTTGTTTTCCGGTGTGTGTCGTGGTGTAGTTGTCATCGTAAAACCCGCGAAAAGACCCCGCAATACTCCAATCCTTGGATGCGTCCCCGGCATCCGGGGCATAATCGGCATGAAGCCTGGCCGTTCCAGCCGCCGCCAGCCCCAAAGAGACAAAAAATTTCTTCATAACGCGGTGTTCAAACACAGAGACAGTCCACAGCCCCATTTCACTCAAAAAAGGCACTGGAACCAATACCGTCCCCAAAAATAGCAGAGCGGGAAGCTTTTTGTCAAAATAATTTATTTTAAGATATTCACCAAGGCGGGGTTATGGACACATTCCCGTTTCCTGTCCGTCACGTTTTCGTTTCAATTCCCTGAACAACGTTTTCAAGGGCAGGACATTGATCACGTCTGCCCGTTCCAGCCAGCCTTTTCGCGCAATCCCGGCGCCCAGCCGCAGAAAACCGGCGTGCTCGTTCCGGTGCGCGTCCGGGTTGATGACGCACTTGACGCCCCGGCTTTTCGCGTAAGGCCACAGCCTCCAGTCGAGGTCGAACCGGTGCGGATTGCAATTCAACTCAATCCACGTGCCGCTCGCGGCGCACGCGTCAATCACCGCCTGCGTGTTGACTGGATACGGCTCGCGCTCCAGCAGCAACCGCCCCGTCGGGTGCGCGAGAATGCGGACAAATTTGTTTTCCGCCGCGCGAACCAGCCGCCTTGTGTTCTCCGCCTCACTGCTGCTTGGAACGTGCAAACTGGCCACCACCACGTCCAACTCCGCCAGCAGCTCGTCGTCGAAATCCAGCCGGTCTTTCAGAATGTCCACCTCCGTTCCCGTCAACAGCCGGAAATCGCTGCCGCGCGTCGCAAACTGCTGGTTGATTTTTTTGATTTCCCTGATTTGCTCGCGGAGCCGTTTCGCGTCCAGCCCGTTCGCCTGATAAGACGACTTCGAGTGATCGGTGATGGCCCAGTAACCGAGGCCGAGGTTGTCCATGAACACCGCAATCTCCTCCAGCGTGTTGTGGCCGTCGCTCCAGTTTGAGTGGTTGTGCAGCGCGCCGCGCAAATCCGTCCACTCGATCAATTTCGGCAAACCATTCTTCTCCGCCGCGGCAAATTCTCCGTGGTCTTCGCGCAATTCCGGCTCAACGAATGGCAAATCCAGCTTTTCAAAAATTTCCTCCTCGGATTTGCACGGCACCAGCAATTTTGGATCGCGCGTCTCCTCCTTCGATTTGAACAAACCGTATTCGTTCAGCCGCAGCCCGCGCTGGATCGCCCGCTGCCGCATCACGATGTTGTGTTCCTTGCTGCCGGTGAAATACGCCAGCGCAAACGGAAATTCCCGGTCGCTCACCACGCGCAAATCGCACTGGATGCCGCCCTCCAGAATCACGCTCGCCTTCGTGTCGCCCTTGGCCGTGACCTTGAGAATTCCCGGCTGCGAAACAAAGAATCCAATCACCTCCGCCGGACTTTTTGACGACGCGAGCAAATCAATGTCGCCGATAACCTCCTTGAACCTCCGCAGGCTGCCCGCCGCGCTGCAACGGATGACTTCCGGATGCGCGCGTAAATTGTCCAGCATCGGCTCGGCGGCCAGCAGCGCGTCGCTCAACAAATGTTTGCTCGCGTAAATCCGCCGCCGCTCGATGCCTTCCAAAATATTCGCCTGCGTTTTCTCGCCAAAACCGTCCAGGTCCGCCACCTCGCCTTTTTTGCAGGCCGCCTCCAGTTTTTCAATCGAATCAATTCGGAGCTTCTGGTTCAACGCCTGGATTTTCTTCGGGCCGAGGCCGGAAATTTCCAGCATCGCGATCAAGCCCGGCGGAATCGAGGCCTTCAACTCGTCGTAGTATTTCAATTTTCCCGTCTCGACCAGTTCTGTGATTTTTTTTTCCAACGCCTCGCCGATGCCCTTGATTTCGCCCAGCCGTTTTTCGGCGACGAGTTTCGCCAGCGGCTCGTTCAGACTTTCAATCGTCCGCGCCGCGTTGGCGTAGGCGCGCGTCTTGAACGGGTTTTCGCCCTTCAATTCCAGCAGCGTCCCGATCTCGACCAGAATTTCCGCAACCTTGTCTTTGTCCATGCGTTTTCCAAATTCTAACGCAAAGACGCCAAGGCGCAAAGGCGCAAGGAATTATTTTTTGAACCTTCGCGTCTTTGCTTCTTTGCGCCTTTGCGTTAACCTTTTTGCGTCGTGAATAAACGGAAGAACCTGCCTGTCGCTTTGACCATCGCCGGCTCGGACAGCGGCGGCGGCGCGGGCATCCAAGCGGATTTGAAAACCTTCGCCGCCCTTGGCGTCCACGGCGCGAGCGCCATCGCCTGCCTCACCGCCCAAAATCCCCGGCGCGTGCTGGCGGTGGAACCATGCTCGCCCAAAATGCTGCGACAGCAAATCGAAGCTGTGTTTGACGAATTAAAACCGGCGGCGGTGAAAACCGGAATGCTGTTCTCAGCGGAAAACGTCCGCATCGTCGCAACTTTTTTCCGAAATCCGAAATCCGAAATCCGAAATCCGAAATTGGTTGTGGACCCGGTTCTGGTTTCCACGAGCGGCGCGAAATTGCTGGAACCGGCGGCGGTAAAAATCCTGAAGGAACAACTTCTGCCGCTGGCCGCGCTCGTCACGCCCAATTTGGACGAGACGGAAATTTTAACCGGTCACAAACCGGCATCCATCGGAGAAATGCGGAAAGCGGCGCGAGAAATCCACTCGCGCTTCGGCTGCGCGGCGCTCGTCAAAGGCGGGCATTTGCGCGGCGTCCGCGAAGCCGCGGACATTTATTTTGACGGCAAAATCGAATTGCTTTTGTCCGCGCCGTTCGTGAAAGGCATCCGCACGCACGGAACCGGCTGCACCTGTTCCGCCGCGATTTGCGCCGCGCTGGCGCTCGGACACGATTTGCCGCGCGCGGTTCAAATCGGGAAAAGTTTCATCACGTCGGCGATTGCCGGCAGCCAGCGCATTGGCAAACATTTCGCGCTCGGCCAGATCAGAAATTCGGCTGGCGCAGGCGGAAAAACCGCTGGCTGTTCGTCACATCCAGCAACAGGCTGTTCCTGCTGTTCGTGACAACGGACGACGGAAGATTGTTTGTCGTCCAATCCGGCGAAATCAAATTCGTCGCCGTTTGCACCGCAAAACCCGCCGGATAAACCGGCCACGTCAGCACCGCGTTCGTGCCGCGTTGAGCCAGGCTCAACGCCGGCGAAACGAACGCCCACGCCAGCGCGTAGGTTTCCGCGTCGCTAACGACGTTCGTCCCGCCGTTTTTCAAAACCTGCAAATCATAGCGCCCGGCGGCGAGCTGCGGCACGAAAAGATGTTCCACGTTGTCCACGCGGCTGGTGCTGCACGCGACAAGGTTGCTGCCGGCGGCGTTGAACAAAAACAGATCGAGGTCGTTGATGTTCGTCTCGCCAAGCTGGCGGTTCCAGACGAGCGTGGCGGTGACGGCGCCGCCGTCGGCATTGAAAAAATAATGATTCACCTCGTCATTGGTCGCGCTGCTGGAAATGTTTTCCAAGTCCCAGCCGCTCATTGCGGAAGCCGAATTTGTGTCCGGCAACGGCGGATGCGCGGCGCCGACGGCGATGGAATTTGAATCGCAGAAATTTTGTTTTCCGCCGGCAAGCTGTTCATAGGCATTGAAAACATTGAGCACGCCCGCGCCGTAACGCGCGTCGAGCGGCGAGGAATTGGCGTTCGTCCAGTCGGCGGGCTTCACCGCGCCGTTGAGCAGCAGCGCCTTGATCGTGCGCGTATCGGAGGCGGAATTCGTGTCGCCGCCGCCGTCGCCGCGCAACGCGGCCTGCATCAGCGCCGCCGCCGCGCCGGCCACTTGCGGCGTGGAAAAACTGGTGACGCCGGATGGCGCGGTGATGTCCGGCTTGCAGCGGCCGTTGTCTGTCGTCGGGCCGATGCTGTTGCCATAAGTGCCGTTGACGTAAGCCCCGACGCTGATGCAGTTATACGCCGTTCCCGGCGCGCAGACCGTCGGGCTGTTGCCGAGATTGTCCGCCGCCGACACAAAAAGCGTTCCATAAGTTTCCGCATAATCGTCGTAAGCCGAATCCACCGACTGCTGTTCAACCACCGACAACGGGCCGAAAGTAAAACTTTGGTTCACCACCCAGTCGTCCGGCACCGACAGATTGCCGAAAACGCAGGTGTTGACGAAATAATCCGCGTCAAAATTGTCCACTTGCGCGATGTTGGTGGCGACGCCGTTGGGAATACCGTAAAAATTGCCGCCCACCGCGTCGGCGTGGCCGGACTCGTTGCCGACGTTGTTGGGAAATGAATTGGTGGAACCCGCGCTGGAGGTGTAGGTGAACAAGCCCGCTGGCCGGCCCGCCGCCGCCGGATTGACTTCAAAGGCGCTCGGATCATTGGTGTTGCTGTCCGTGTTGGCTTCCGGCTGTGCCACACGGACGCCGGAGCCGTCCACATTCGTCGTCATTGCGCGCAGGAGTGTGACGCCGATCTGGTCCAGGTTTTGGGCGCGCGCCGCCGGACCGGGAAAGGCGGTGACGGCGAGGATCAGCACGGCGGTTTTTCCGTTCAGGCGCGGCATGGTTTGGCTGTTGAAAGCATAACTCATCGCGTTGATAAATCCAAATCACGCCGGGAAAAATCTGTTTAATCTGGCCGTTTCCGGTTAAGTTCAAGGCCATGTCCGACTCGCTTGTCGTCAATGAAATCTATTTGAGCCTGCA
>CAYYWB010000113.1:0-8085 GCA_964475285.1 uncultured Bifidobacteriaceae bacterium
GGATGAAATTGGCGGCCTTCACCGCGTCGTCCGGCCCCATCGTGAAATTGTCGCCTACGCACAGTGCGGCGAATTTCAGCTTCGTGGATTCGCCGATGAGTTTCATGTCCATCGTCAGCGCGGTGTCGCCGGAGAAATAGAAATTGCCTTCAGCGCTTTCGACGACGAAGCCGCCGGGATTGCCGCCGAATGTGCCGTCCGGCAGCGTGCTGGAGTGAATGGCGTTCACGAACTTGGCGCGGCCAAAATCGAGTTTGACACCGCCGCCGTGATTCAGCGGATGGACTTTCGGCGCGCCGTTCTTGTTCAGCCAGTTGGCAACCTCGTAATTGGCAATCACCAGCGCGCCGGTGCGTCTGGCGATTTCCACCGTGTCGCCGACGTGATCCGAATGCCCGTGCGAAACAAGGATGAAATCCGCCGGCACCGATTTTACGTCAATGGCTTTCGCCAGCGGATTGCCGGAGATGAACGGGTCGAACAGCAGCGTCCTGCCGCCGACCACGACGGAGAAACAGGCATGACCGTAGTAAATGACTTTCATCAGATTTACGATTTACGATACACGATTTACGCGCTCATTCCAATTTTTCGAGCGGCTGACAAAACGTAAATCAAAAATCGCAAATCGCAAACGGTATCAAATTTAAAATCAGCGAAACGAAACGATGCAATTATAAATCGCAAAGCTAGCAAATCCTGCAAATGCCAGCCCTACTAACCATTCAAAGCATCTTAAAAACCAGGGTTTGTGCCCGTGTCTTGCCGCAATCTTGCAGGCCGTCCGATAATCGCGAAGAATTCCCCAGCCGGAAAAGAACGTCAGCAGGAAAGAAGCCGGCTTTTCTCCATTTTTGACAACATATCTCTCAATCCAAATACCCCAAACGAGCACGGCCAACGCCCATAAATAAACCAAGCCCGCCACAAAGATGAACCAACCAAGTTCATCTGGCGGCAGGCTTGACATATATTGAATTTCTACGCCGTCGTGGCGACTTCCACCGGCTCCGGCGTGTCAAGGAAGCCCTGCAAATGGCGGACGCGCGTCGGGTGCCGCAACTTCCGCAGCGCCTTGGCCTCGATCTGGCGGATGCGTTCGCGCGTGACGTTATACATCTTGCCGATTTCCTCGAGCGTGCGTTCGTAGCCATCAAGCAGGCCGAAGCGCATTTCGAGAATTTTGCGTTCGCGCTCGGTCAGCGTCGTCAGCACGTCGCTCAATTTTTCGCGGAGCAAGCTGTAGCTGGTGACTTCGGACGGATTTTCCGCCGATTTGTCCTCGATGAAATCGCCGACGCTCACGTCGCCATCGTCGCCGACTGGCGCGTGGAGCGAAACGGGCTGCTGCGCCATTTTGAGCAGCGCGTGGATGCGCGACACCGGCATGTGCATTTCATCGGCGATCTCCTCCGGCGTGGGTTCGCGGCCCAGCTCCTGCGTGAGCTGCTTTTGCGCGCGCCAGAGCTTGTTCATGATTTCAATCATGTGAACCGGGATGCGGATGGTGCGGGCCTGGTCGGCGATGGAGCGCGTGATGGCCTGGCGGATCCACCAGATGGCGTAGGTGGAAAACTTGTAGCCGCGGCGATACTCGAATTTCTCGACGCCCTTCATCAGGCCGATGTTGCCTTCCTGGATCAAATCGAGGAATGACTGGCCGCGGTTGGTGTATTTCTTGGCGACGGAGACGACGAGGCGCAGGTTGGCCTCGGCCATGTGCGTCTTGGCCTTGAGTCCGCGGTCGGCGGCGGCCTTCAATTCCTTGAACACCTTGTAAAATTCCTCGCGCGGCATCCGCACGAATTGTTCGAGCGTCTGGATTTTGGCGCGTTCGGCCTCCAGCGCCGCACGGCGCTCGGCGGTGGTTCGCTGCGCCTCCATTTCCTGAATGTGACGCAGGCTCGCCTGGAATTTTTCGTGGATGTTGCCGGCCACGATGATCATTTCCTCGACTACCTTTTGCTTGTAATAAAATTTCGGGAACAACTCCTGTAGCTTCGCGCTCATTTTTTTCAATTCGCGCTGGAGCTTCTCCTTGCGGGCCTTTTGCTGCGCCTTCTGGCAGTTGAAATACTTGGCGTCCACCTTCTGGTCGAACGCGTGGACTTTTTTGATGAGCTTGCGCACGTCGCGCAGGTGGCCTTCGCGATTGGCAATTTTCTTGTCCACAATGACGCGGTCAAATCGCTCCTTGGGCGGCTCGGAAAGCAGTTTTTCCGCGATGGCAATGTGTTCCTTCGCCGTGAAACCGAGGCCATAGACAATGCGCTTCATCTCGACTTCAGCTTCCTCGATTTTTTTGCAAATCTCGACCTCCTGTTCGCGCGTGAGCAGCGGAACCTTGCCCATTTGGTTCATATACATGCGCACCGGGTCGTCGAGAATTTCGAGCCGCGCGTCCTCGTCGGCCTCCTCCGGCTGGGACTGTTCAGGCTGCTTGGCGCGGTCGGCGCGTTCGGCCTCGGCTTGGTCCATGACGATTTCCACGTCCAGGGCACGGAGCTTGCTCAACAGCACGTCGAGGTCTTCGGGGCTTAAATTCTCCGGCAGAACGTCGTTGATGTCATCGTAGGTGACATAACCGTGTTCCTGGGCGAGATGAAGCAACGTCTTGATTGTCTCGGTCAAATCCACGGTGGATTGCGTCGGCGCGGGAGACGCGGCGTTCGTGTGGCCGTTGGGCGGCAATTTTCCAGCCGCGGCGGAAATGGCGTGCGTTTTGGATTTTCCATTCGCCTCCGCCGCCTCGGCCGCGTTTCGCCGCGCGCTGCTGGTAATGACGAAATGTCGGCGCACCGGGGCTGTTTTTGCCTTGGTGTGTCGTCCGCTGCCATGCTGGCGGCTGCGGGCTGCGCTCGACGCCGCTGTTTTTCGATTCAACATAATTATTAAGACCCGAACCATCCGCTTCAGTTCAGAAAAACCATGGACGATCTCCGTTTTGCGGACTGCGGCGGCCCTGATTTGTTCACCCGACCGCTCGCCCTTGAGTCATGGATTGTGAACACCGGAAGCCCGACGCGGCTTGATACTAGCTGTTTTTGCCAGTAAATCAAGCATAATCGTCACAATTTCGTCACTTTTGGGATAAAACGGGGAATTGCCGGAATGGCGGGTGCATTTCAATTCAACCAACTGTAAATCAGAATGTTATGAACAAGAATCAGGCCCGTTCGCGCACGGCGGCAATATCCCGTGCGATTTGCGCCCGCAATTCCGCCGTCGAGACGAATTTTCTTTCGTCCCGGAGCTTTTGGCCGATTTCAACCTCCAGTTCCGTGCCGTAAAGCCTGCCGTTGAAATCCAGCAGGTGCGCTTCCGCGCGCAGTTCCGGTTTGGCGGAAACCATTGTCGGGCGGAAACCGATGTTCAATGCCAGCCGGTAAAATTGTCCCTTGAATTTTGTGAAACCGGAATAAACGCCGTTCGGCGGCAGAACCAAACCGGCTACGTCAAGATTCGCCGTCGGGAAACCGAGCTGGCGGCCAAGTTTGTCGCCTTCAATCACGAGACCGGCAATCGCGTAAGGCCGGCCCAGCATCTGGCTCGCGCCATCAAGTTTGCCGGCGCGAATCGCCTCGCGAATCCGCGTGCTGCTGACGACCCAGCCATCGAGTGAAACCGCCGACAGTCCGTGAACAAAAAAACCGGTTTCGCCGCCGAGTTTTTTCAGCAGCGCGACATCGCCGCTGCGTTTGTGGCCGAAAACAAAATCCGCGCCGACGCAGATGCTCTGGATGGAACCGAGGTCGCGGGCCAGACCGCGCACAAATGCTTCGCCGGGCTGCTCGCTGAATTTTTTGTCAAAGCCGGCCAGCAGCAAATGGTCCGCGCCGAGCGATTCAATCGCGCGCAGTTTTTGCGGCAGCGAATAAATCAGCGGCGGCACGCGGCTGGGCGCAACGACCGAATTCGGATGCCGGTCAAACGTCAGCACCAGCGCGATGGCATTGTGCTGGTGCGCGTCCGCGATCGTTTGCCGAATGATTTGCTGGTGGCCGAGATGCACGCCGTCGAAGAAACCGATGGCCAGGCAGACCTTGCGGCTGCCGGGCCTCAATTCATTGGCATTGCGAATCAGTTTCATCTGGCTTCAAAACTTTTCCCGTGATGTGATGCGTGATGCGTGATGCGTGAACAGCACAACGAACATTGGTTGGTTGTCACGCATCACGGATCACGCTTCAGGCCGCCGCCAGCTTCAAAAATGGAATTACTTTTTTCTCCAATTCGGCGGTCGTCAAATTCAAAACCGCGTCCAGCGTTGTCGCGTCCGCCACGTCAAACTTGCCGGAAACGCTTCGGCGCAAGGTTTCCAGATGCGCGCCGCAGCCAAGTTTCTGGCCGAGATCGTGCGCGATGCTGCGGACGTAAGTGCCCTTCGTGCAGGCGATCTTGAACGTGCCGAGCGGCAGTTCGTAACTGGTGAACCGGAAGTTGTAAATGTGAACCAGCCGTGGTTCGCGCTCGATTTCAATGCCTTTGCGCGCCATTTTGTAAAGCGGCACCCCTTTTATCTTGATGGCCGAGACCATCGGCGGCACCTGCATCAAATCGCCGACAAACTTTGCCGCCTCCTCGTTCAACTGATCCAGCGTCATCGGCGGAACCGGCAGCGAACCGGTCAGTTCGCCGTCGCAATCGTAGCTGTCGGTCGTCTCGCCGAATTTGATGGCACCCTCATAAACCTTGTCGTCGCTCATCAGTTTTTCGGACAGCTTCGTGCCACGACCCAGCACGATGATGAGCAGGCCGGTGGCGTTCGGGTCGAGCGTGCCGCAATGCCCGACTTTCTTGATTTGAAAGCGGCGGCGGATGGCGTCCACCACGTCGTGCGATGTCGGGCCGGCGGGCTTGTCAATGAGAATGGCGCCGTCGAGTGCGGAAAATTCTTGCATGGTAAAAAATCAGTTGGCGGAAATGATGCCCAATTTCGCCGCTTCCTCGCAAATCTTTGCGCCGACGATTTTCTTTAGTTCCTCAATGCGCTCAAATTTATCGGCTTCCAAACCGGCCTCGACGAGGGATTTTTTGATCTGCCACCAGCCCGCGTCCCAGTGCTGAATTTTGTAGGTGGCGGTCTGCAGGTCTTTGAATTTTTTGAAAAATGATTTGTAAATCTCACGCCCGATTCCCAAAAGTTCTTCGCACGGGGAATCCAATTCCTGTTTTGCAAGCCACTTGGCGATGAATCGGTCTTCATGGTCTTCTTTGAGCGAACGCTCGATGTCAGAATCGGATATTTCCCATTTCTTCACAACGGACGTTTTGAATGGAAAAAAGTGGTTGATAATTTGGTAAGTCTTGCCTTTGTAATTCACGTCTCGCAAAGAGGCGGTCTGGTTCGAGTCGGCGAACAGACTCCACACCGCGCAGCGCCGGACAAAACTCGCGTTTGGATATTCGTTGGGCTGCAAAAATTGGTCGCGGTCATTCAGCCACGTTTTCTTCACGTTTTTGCGGACGGCGTGGACGACCATCGCCTTGTCAAAATTGTCGGGGATGATTGAAAGCGCGCCCGCGCTGACATACGGGCTGGAAAGCAGCGCGACGTAGTTGTGATTCTGCACGTCGTTGCCTTTGCACATCAGCGACGCGAGAAAACCTTTCGCCACGCGGTCACGCACGTCGTCGTTGTCGCCCTTCACAGAAATCGCGCTGCCGAGCGGCGGAAAAATTTCAGTTGCATCGGGTCTGACAATCCATTTGCTCAAAAACTTGTCACGGTGTTCGGAGGTAATCAGCTTTCGTCCGATTTTATCCATTTCGTCATTGATAACCGCGACTTCTATTTTCTGTTCCTCAAGTTTTTTGCGCTTCGCCAAATCCCAGACGAGAAAACCAACGGGAAAAGAATTGGCCGAAGACGTGCCGGAAAAGTGCCCCGAGGAAAAAACAAAGCCATCCTCAAAAGCATACTGGAAAACCTTGTCGCGAAATGTCTGGTCGTTGTTGGAGTTGATGTATTTCAGTTTATAGAAAAGACCGAGGTGCGCTTGCTTGTCCGCAAACTCCCGGCGGATGCGGAAAAGAAATTGCGCTGCCAGTTCGCGTGAGACTTCACCCAACCCCCATTCGTGCATGAGCGGACGGATTTTTGTGTCGCTCACGTTCTTTTTGCTTTCACCAGAGTGTCCCGCCTTTTGCGACGTGGCGAACGGCGGATTGATGAAGATGATCCATTTGATGTTCGGATCATAAAGGTCGCGGATGAGGTTCTGCGGCTTCTTGTTCGCGCGGTCAAAAAGCGACTGGTCATCAAACACACTTTCCACGTCGTCGTTGAGATAATCGTATTGAAAAACCGTCGCGCCGGGGAAAACCCGTTTGCAGTGCTGCACGTCCTCGTGATACAGCGTCGAGAGATAAATGCTTGGATACGCGTCCGCTGGCAGAAACCATTCAAGATTTCCCGTGCCAGCAGCCATGTCCCACAAACGATAGCCTTTTGTCCACCATTTCGGCCCGACGACGCGTTCCAGATAACTGTGCGCCTTGCGCGCGAAGGAAACGGGCGTGAAAAATTCCCCGGTGAAGCGGCGAATCGGCTCGTCCGTCAGCCGGTCCACCTTGGCTAAAATATTTCTGACCACTCCGGCGTCGGTCAGCTTTTCATAATTGGACCAGAACCATTCGTATTGCTGCGGCAAAATTTTCTTGGCGCGTTTCTCCTCCGGGCCGATGAAAAACACGACCTTGTTTTCCGCGCGATTGTATTCCGAACGGCCTTGCTGGATGTCGCACAGAAAATAACGCGACGGTTTTGTCCCGTTGCGGACGGCGTCGCCGAAACATTTGTTCCAGTAATCGAAAACGTCCTCGAAATTTTCCTCGGTGATCAATTTCTTGACCCGAAAATCCCACGCAAGCTGCGCGGCGCGATAACTCGCCAGGTTCTTGCTGAACATTTCATACTCCGCCTCGTCAAGGACATCGAAAGCCTTGATCGAATTTGTCTCGGCGGACGCGGCGAGGTCGGCGACAAGATTTTCATCCGGCTGGCTGGGTGCGAGTTCCCAATCGTATTTTTTCTCGTTATTGAAGAACTTTTGCCATTTTTTTGTTTCGGTAAAGAACGCCAGCCGCGAATCCGCGATGCAAATAATTGGCGGAATAATTTTGTCCGCATGACCGAGACGCAGACGGCGGATGTAATAAAGGACTTGCGCGATGACGGCGGCGCGTGCCTCCCGTTTTTGAAGATTGCGCTGCAATTTGAATTCAAAAAAAATCTCCGGCGAATAAAGGTCGTGGTGAAATTCTGTGTCGTAATCCAGGCCGAAATGCGCGGCGTAGGCGTGTTTGACTTCCTCTTCGGTCTTCGCCTTGCCGATTAGCTTGCTGAAAGTGGAAAAGCTTTTTGCCATGTGAACGGCCATTTGTTTAGCAGGCAATCAAAACGAACGCGAGACAGAAGAATTTCATTTCGCCGCGTTCAACGCGCGTTTGATGGCGGCGATCACCTTGCGCTGCACGGCCAGCGGCTTGCCGGAAATTCTCGCGCCCGCCGCCGCCGGATGGCCACCGCCGCCGAATTGCGCGGCGATTTCGTTCGCGTTCACCTTGTCGCTTTTCGAGCGCAGGCTGATGCGGATCAAATCAGGTTCGATTTCCTCAAAGACGCAAGCGACCACGACCGGCTCGATGTTGCGGATGTGGTCAATCAGTCCCTCGGTGTCCTCGCTTTCGCCGCCAGTGCGCGTGAAGTCGGCCTGCTTCAGCCAGAACCAGGCGATTTGGTCGTGATGCGTCAGGCGGAAGCGGCTGTAAATGTGCTTCAGCAGCCGCGCGCGGGAGACCGGATACGATTGATAAACCTCGTTGCAAATCGTGGCAAGGTTTGCGCCGCGCCCGACGAGTTCACCGGCGATGTGAAACGTGCCGGGCCGCGCGCTCGGATAGCGAAACGAGCCGGTGTCGGTCGAAATCGCGGTGAACAGGCAGTCGGCAATCGGCCGGGTGATGGGCCGGCGCGCAACCTTGAGCAGCCGGTAAATCAATTCGCCGCAGGAAGGTTCACGGGCGGAAACCCAGTTGATGTCGGCGTAGCGCGTGTTGCTTTCGTGGTGGTCAATGTTGATG
>CAYYWB010000114.1:0-8082 GCA_964475285.1 uncultured Bifidobacteriaceae bacterium
GAGCCATCACGCGCGGATTTTTGAACTGTCGGCGAAAACCGGCGACGGCATGAAGACGTGGCTGGATTTTTTGGCGCAGCGGCGGTCGGCCTGATTTCAACCGCGGATGGGCACAGCAAACCGCAACGCAGTGGCGCCATCGAATCGAATGTCGGCAATTCTGGCGCAACGGCCGCTGGCATCCCCTCTTCCCACACATCCTTCACGGCAACCCCCGCGGAAATTGACATCGCCCCCGTGCGATATTGCAGATGTTCGCCAGTTGCAGTTGGCGTGAAAATAAGAGACCATCCGGTTTGAAGTAAAAAGCAATCCGACCGTGAAAATCATCATCATCGCAACCGTTTTTCTGACTGCGGCAAATTTTACCGGGGCACAAACGCCGGGCACAAACGCAGTTCCAAGAACGCCGCGCGAAGGCGACATCGTTCCCGCGCCCGGCCCGCGCGACCGCGCCTACGGCATCAGCGGCCCCGGCGCAAAACACACAGCGGCATGGACCAATTACAACCGGCAGGCGACCGGCTCGGCGGTGACGAACGGCTTGATTCCGAATCTCAAGCCGCTGATTGCCGACACGCAGTTGCGCGACACGATTGTCATTTTGGGCGGCGATGGAAATTATTACCTGACCGGTTCGTCCGGCGCGGACATCTGGGATTTCAATGACGGCATCGAGCTGTGGCGCTCGGCGGATTTGAAGAAATGGGATTACGACGGCGAGGTCTGGACTTTCGACAAAAATGGCACCTGGGGAAAAACTGGCTCTGGCATCGCAAGCCCGTGCGCGCGATCTGGGCGCCGGAAATCCATTACATCAGGCGGCTCGACAATTATTTCATCACCGTTTCCATGCCGCCGGGCAATCGCGGCATTTTGAAAAGCGCGACCGGCAAACCGGAAGGCCCGTATGTCAACGCGCTGGCGAACGACGGTTATTTCAAGGGCGGCATTGACGGGACGTTGTTCGAGGATGACGACGGCAAGGTGTATTTCACCAGCGGCGGCGCTTCCACCATCCTGCTGATGAGCGACGATTTGAGCGGCACCGTTGGCGCGCCGCACCAGATCGAATTTGAAAAGCCGGCGGACGGAAGCTGGACGCGCAACTCGGTGGCGCAGGAAGGCGCGTCGCTGTTCAAGCGCAACGGCATTTATTATCTCGGCGGCGCGGCGTTTTACCAGGGCCGTTACAGCAGCGTCGTGGCGGTGTCCACAAATGTTTTTGGCCCGTATAAAAACTGGCAGGAAGCCGTGCCATGCGGCGGCGGCACGGATTATTTTCAGGACAAGGACGGCAACTGGTGGGACGCATATTTCGGCAACGACAACCAGTCGCCGTTCCGCGAGAAGCCGGCCATCGTGAAAATTGGTTTCGACAAGGAAGGGAAAATTTTCGTCGCCAAGGATCAGCCGGATTTTGTCCTGCAAAAGTAATATTTCGTGCAACGCCTTGCGTGCCCGCGCGCAAATTTTAACGGCAAGGCGGCGCTGGATTCCTCAATTACCACTGCTGCCGCCGAAGTCCGAGTCTCCGATAATGGCTATCAGCGGCAGGAACATGGCAATCACGATGCTGCCGACGACGACCGCCAGAAAAATAATCATGACCGGTTCGAGCAGCGATGTCATGGCCGTGACGGCGTTGTCCACCTCCTCGTCGCAGGTGTCGGCGATCTTTAAAAGCATGTCCGGCAGGGTGCCGGTTTGCTCGCCCACGTCCACCATGCCGCCGATCATGGCCGGGAAAATCCGGGACGTCTTCAGCGGCTCGGCAAGGGTTCCGCCCTCCTTCACACTGTCATGGATTTTGGAAATCATGCCGCCCACAATGACGTTGCCGGCGGTTTCCCTCACGATGGTCAACGCCTGAAGGACAGGCACGCCGCTGCCGAGCAGCGTCCCGAGTGTCCGGGCAAATCGTGACAGCGCCACTTTTCGGGACACCTTTCCCAGGACGGGCATGGCCAGTTTGATCCTGTCAAACCACCGGCGGCCGGCCCGGGTGCGGATGCCAAACTGGAACGCGAAGAACAAAACCAGCAGCACCACTCCAGCCGCCAGAAAATGGCCCTTAAAAACGTCGCTGATTTTCAAGACCGCAAGGGTGAAGGCCGGCATCGGTTTCCCATGGAGCAACCCATCAAAGACCGTTTGGAACCGTGGAATGATAAATACCAGCAGCAGCGTGAGAATGCCCGCAGCCACGACCGTCACGGCCATCGGATAAAACATGGCGGCCTTGATTTTGCCTTTGATCTTCAGCGCCTTCTCCATGAACTCCGCCTGACGCCGCAGCACCAGTTCCAGGATGCCGCCTGTCTCACCCGCCCTGACCATGTTGACGTAGAGGCGGCTGAAAACTTTTGGATGCGCCGCCAATGCCTCGGACAATGTTCCTCCGCTTTCGATGGTTCTGGCCACCTCCGTGATGATCCGCTTGAGCGCCCGGTTTTCCTCCTGTTCCTGCAACAGGCGCAAGCCGCGCAGGAGTGGCATTCCCACGTCAACCAGCGTTGCCAATTGCCGGGTGAACACCGCGAGAACCGCCGGCTTGATTCTGCCCTCGGTCAGCCACGGCGGGAATTGAAACGATTTGCGGCCGGCCAATGACTGCGGTCGTGGCTGGACCGGCGTTGCCTGCCTGACATTTGTCGGAAGCAAACCCATTTCCCGGATGCGCTTCAATGCCTCGTTTTGGTCGGTGACGTCCAGTGCGCCCAGGGTTTTTGTCCCACCGGCATCCACAGCCTCATAAAGATAATTGGACATGGCAGCCTCATCTTTCAGGTTCAATAAATCTATACGATTCGTCGGGGCCAAATGCAAGAAGTATTGGCGGCGTCCAAATTTGCGGGCAACGAGGCAACAAGCCGTTTGAGCCAGCACTCCTCACGTCGTGCCCTGCAACCAAATTGGGACAATGCCCACAGACATCATGTTTGCATTGAAAATCACAGAATGATATCGTCTTGAAACAATCTGTTTCCCATGAACTTTTTTAGCGGCTCATCGCCGGTTTTGTCATTTCGGAGTCATTGTTTCAGCGTGAAGTTTTTCCCCGCGTTTCTGCTGGCTGGCCTGATGGCGGTGTGCGGAATCCCCAGGGCCTGCGCCGCAGAACCGGCGGCTAGGCTAATCGTGGCGGACTTTCAAAGCGTCAAGGGAACGAACTCTCACTTTGAAGCCGCCTGCGTCGGCGCGGGCCGCGCCGCCGAGCTGCTCCGCAAGGCCGCCGTGGATCAACTCAAGGACGTTCACGACAACTGCGGGTTCAAATTCGTCCGCTTTCACGGCTTGTTCCACGATGAGATGGCGGTTTATTCAGAAGACAAGGGCAGGCCGGCATACAATTTCCAATACGTGGACCTGGCGTATGACGCAATCCTTGACACCGGAATGAAACCGCTGGTGGAACTCGGATTCATGCCGGCGGCGATGGCCAGCGGCTCAAAGACGGTTTTTTGGTGGAAGGCGAACGTGACGTTGCCCAAGGATTACGAGAAATGGGGCGGCCTGATCCGTGAATTCACCGCCCATCTGGAGCAGCGCTACGGACGCGATGAAATCAAGACATGGTATTTTGAAGTCTGGAACGAGCCAAACTATCCCGCCTTTTTTGCCGGACGACAGGAGGATTATTTCAAGCTCTACGACGTGACAGCACGGGCAGTGAAAAGTGTCTGCGCTGATTATCGCGTTGGCGGGCCGGCCACTTCCGGCAACGGCTGGGTGCCCGAACTCATCGAACACTGCCGCAGCAACAATGTCCCGCTGGACTTCATCTCCACGCACACTTACGGCGTTCACGGCGCGCTGGATAAATCCGGCACGACGGTTCTTTACCTGACCGCCGGTGACGAGGTGATTTCCAGCGGAGTCCGCCAGGTGCATGATCAAATTGCCAAATCATCGCTGCCCGGACTGCCTTTGATTTACACGGAATGGAGCGCCTCCTATTCCAGCCGCGATCCGGTGCATGATTCATACATCTCGGCGGTTTATATTCTCAACTCGCTGAAGCGTTCGTCAGGCTTTGCCCAGGGGATGTCCTACTGGACGTTCACGGATGTTTTTGAAGAAGGCGGCCCGCCGCCCTCGCCGTTTCATGGCGGATTCGGCCTGGTCAACCTTCAGGGCCTGCACAAGCCGGCGTATTACGCCTACAAATTTCTGCACGAACTCGGAGACGAGGAATTGCAATGCAATGACGCGAGCGCGACGGTGTGCCGGTCCGGCGACGGCGTGCAGGCGCTGGTGTGGAATTTCACCAGCCTGAAACAGGACGCGCCGGACAGCGTTTTTTTCAAGCGCGACCTGCCCGCCAGACCGCTTGCGCCGGCAATTCTCACCCTGAAAAATCTGCCCGCCGGAAAATATCGGCTCGAAGTTTTCGGCGTGGGCTACCGGCGCAACGATGTCTATGCTGATTTCATGGACCTGGGCAGCCCGGCCAGTTTGACGCGCCAGCAAGTCAAGACTCTCGCCGAAAAAAACAGCGGCGCGGCATTGTCGAGCGAAACGGTTGAAGTCAAGGCCGGCGAAGATTTCCGGAGCACACTGGAAATGCGCGAAAACGATGCGTATCTTGTCACGCTTAAGAAGGTCTTTTGAACGAGCCAGCCGAACCATTCGAATCCACCGGGTCCCACCAACGTGGACACATTTTCATGAGTCGCCGATTTTCAATCGCCCTCCTGAAAATTCCCCGATTGTGTGTCAAACAGGGCTTTCAGAAGCTGTAGCTGACACCCAATTCCACAAACAGCGAGCGGTTCAAATCCAGTTCCACCGAGCGGCCCTGGAAGCTGTGGTTGTATTTGCCGAGGTCCTGAAATTGCACGGCGCCGTCCAATCCCCAGTGTTGACTCATCTGCCAGTCGAGATTCAGGCCGGCAAAAAACCCCCAGAGCACGCGGGAGTTTCTGCCGCCGCCGGAAGAGGGAACGGGATTGCCGCCAACCGGCATGATGGTTTCCTGCCATGACTCGCGGCCATTCAGGAACCCGACGGCCAGACCGCCGGACAGCCGGAGATCAAAACTCTTTGACAGCGGAAGATCCACATACGGCCCCAGGCGCCCGCCCCAGAGGTCGGCGTTAAAATGATCCTGCATGACGACGGACACGGTGGAATCAGGACCCGGAGTGCCTGGATATTCCAGCAGAGTGCCGCCGTCGGGGACGCCGTCAAAACTGCCCTGATATCCAGCCGGAGGCGCCGTGGTTCCGGGCGGCAATTGATAGACCGTTGTGCTGGCGGGCACGCCAACATAGCTGCTGTTGTCTTTCAGGGAAATTCTCATGTAATTCGCCGCCGCCTCCAAACCGATGCGGAGGTTGTGCCAGTTTTCTTTTTTCAACAATTCGCGGTCGTAGGTCAGTTCAACTCCGGGATAAGGCTTGGCGCGCATGCTCGTGACGTCCGATGGGCTTGGCGTGGACGACGGTTGATGGAACGAGATGGTGTTGGCGTCTGAATTGTATTGGTTGGCAATGTTGTAGCCCCAGTCGTAGGTGTAGCCAATGGCGGAGTAGTCATCGGGCAAAACAGTGCCATCATAGTAATAGCTCGGACCGAAGCTGTTGCCGACGCCGCTGAACTTGGAGTGGATGTTCAGCCCGTATCGCAGGGAAAGCCCAAGGCGATCCTTTGCATCCATCCAGGTATTTTGATCCTGTTGCGCCGAAGCCGAAATGCCGGCGCCAAACAGAAGCGCGCCTGTCAACTGAACCGTCCAGTGGTATTGATTTGTCTTCATAGATATAAACGCGGTTATGGATTAAGAATCACCTTGTATAATCGCACGGGTGTTTTGGTCAAAGTTCCGGGCGGGCCGTCGTCATACCAGAATGTATAATTCGCACTGGCGACAATGGACGGCACGGCTATGTTCGTGATGGAATTGCCGTCCGGACCGTATAAAATCGTGTAAGTCCGGCCCGGAATGCTGGTGAATTCAATGCCAAAACGCTGGTCGCCCGGTATCCGGTTATCCATAAAACCCACATAACTAGGCCCGCTCGCCCCGCTGACCTGGGCTGTCGCCGGCGCCAGAACCGCCACGACTGTCAGCGAATTCGTGATCGGAAGTGGCAGCGACTCGTAAAACTCCAGCACAAACGTGACGCTGCTGCCCGGAGGCACCGACGGCGGATTAAACGGCGGGTCATATTCCACATACGGCACGCCGTTGTTGGTGCCGGTGGCGTTGTAAAGCTTCACGCCGCTCCGCAGCCCGCCGACGTAGAGCCGCAGCGCGCGAACCGCGACCGTCTCAATGTTGGTCACCGTCACGTTCTCCTCAAAAAGCCCCGTCTGTGGATTAAGAGCGCCCGTGCCGACAACGAACAGGTTGACGCCGATGGGGGTGACCGTGTTGGTGCCGTGGTATGTCGGCGTGTTGGTCGCATACGTGTTTGTCGCGACGAAGATACTGAACAGGCCCGGCACGATGAGCGTTTGCACCTGTGCGTTCGTGTAGGACGCCGAGGCGCTGTTGTTCGTCAGGTTCGGATCAAACGTCGCCGCAAGGGCCGATGCGCGATTGGTCAGAACCAGGCCTGTGGGCAGCGTGTTTGTCTCGATGAAATTAAACGGATTCGACGTGGGCGAGTTCGTCGTATTGCCCGACGATGTTGAGACCGTCACAGTCAGGTTGGTCGCCTGGCCATTTGTCAGGGACGCGAACACCGGCCAGGTCACAATGCCGTTGGAATAAACGCCGCCGCCCGACGCGCTGGCAAAAACCAGATTCGTCGGCAGGAGGTTGGTCACAAGTGTGTTGACCGCCGTGGACGGCCCGGCGTTTGTCACCAGGGTTGTGTAAATGAACCCATCACCCACCGCTGCGGCGGCCGGGCCGGACAAGAACACCTGAATATCCGCCGCCGGGATTACGGAAGTAACGGCCTGCGAGGCGGGCAGCGTGCCATTGTTGTTGGTCGGGTTTGGGTCCGGCGTGTCGGCGCCGCCGGATGCGATGTTGGTGAGCAGCATGCCGTTTGCCGGCGCGGTCACCACCACCGTGAAGTTGGTCCAAGTGCTGCCAGCCAGGGTTATCCCCGGCCACGTCAGCACGGTGCCATTCAAAGCATGACTGCCGGATGCGCTCTGGAGAACAACACTCGCGGGCAATGTGTCCGTCACGACCAAGCCCGTCGCAGTCGAGGGGCCGCTGTTGGTTGCGGTGATGATGTAAGTTGCGGCACCGCCGGCCAGAACGTTCGCGTCGCCAGTCTTGAACACGGCGACATCGGCCAGCGGACTTACCGCCGTCACCACTTGGGAATTGGTTGACGTGCCGTCGTTGTTACCAGCGTTCGGGTCGGGTGTGTCCGAGGTGCTGGAGGCGGTGTTTGTGTAACTGCCGCCCTCGGCAGAAACCGCCGTCACCATGAAATTGGTTGAGCCGTTCTTTGCGAGGCTGCTTACCGACCAGCTTACAAGATTGTTGGAGTTGGTTGCCCAGCCGGTGCTCGCGCTGACAAATGTGAACGTGGCGGGCAATTGATCCGACACCACAACGTTGCTCGCCGTATTGGGTCCGAGATTGGTCAGGGTGACGGTGTAAGTCAGATTCGAACCGGCAACGCCGCTGACTGGACCAGTCTTGAAGACAGCCAGATCTGCTGATGTCGCGACTGTGTTCACCGCGCTCACCGTCGAGTTGGTGTTGTTCAACAGGTTCGGGTCAAAGGTCGTGACTCCCGCCGAGGCCAGGTTGGTGACCGGGCCGCTGGCCGGGGCCGTCTGGATGAGGAGCCAGTTGGTGCCGGAACCGGCCGGCAGCGTTGCGATGGCGTTGGAGAACAGGACGCCGCCCGGCCCGATGTCAACCACCACCACGTTGCTGGCCGTGGAGGGGCCGAGGTTGGTCACCGCGACGACGTTCGTGTAGGTCGAGCCGGCGTTGATCGTTCCGGGCGCCGTGTTGGACAGGGCGATGTCGGTGACCGGCGTCACCGCCGTCGTCACGGGCGGGGTGACGTTGTTGGCGGGGTTGGGATCATTGGGCAGCGGCCCCACCGAGGCGATGTTGGTGACGGAGCCGTTGGCCGGCGCCGTGACGGTCAATGTCAG
>CAYYWB010000115.1:0-7964 GCA_964475285.1 uncultured Bifidobacteriaceae bacterium
CGTCGCCCGCCGGCAAGAAAGTTCTCGCCCGCATCCGAGAATTGGGCATCAAACCAGCCAGCGAAAAAGCCGCCATGGCTGCGACGACAGCGGGAATTTTTGCCGGCAAAACATTTGTGCTGACCGGCACGCTGCCGACGCTGACGCGCGAGGCAGCCACGGCGAAGATTGAAGCTGCCGGCGGCAAAGTGACCGGCAGCGTGAGCAAGAAGACGGATTTCGTTTTGGCCGGTGAAGAAGCCGGTTCCAAGCTCGCCAAGGCGCGGGAACTGGGCGTGAAGATTTTGGATGAGGAGGAGTTTTTGGAGATGTGCGGCGACCATTCGGCTTGAGGATTGTTCCAGCCGAATCTGTCAGGTATAATAATCCCGGCAAATTATAATTGGAATGCGGAACATTTTTTCACAATCTCAACCTCAAATATAGACAGAACTCAATTTTCCGAATCGCCACCACAATGAAATCACATAACAAGCAAACTCCGACAATCGGAATCTTTTTTGGCTTGGCACTAATTGGAATGGCGGTGTTCTGCGCCCTTCGTCACTTGATGCCGGGAGTGGGTATTCTGATTCTCATTTTATCTGGCTATTTCATTTATCTTGCCGGTTGTGCTGCCTTGGGCAGGGCCAAAGGCTACACCGCCGGCCAAGGAATCCTTGCGGGAATAATTTTCCCCGCGCTTTTGGTGCTGATCATGCCGGACCGGACAAAGATGTCCAAAGCTGAACGGGAACAAGCCGAGCGCGAAGAGGCCGAAGAATATCAGTCCGGCAGGGCTGCCAAACGCCGTCCGTTGAAAGGCATAAAAAGGGTTTTTGCATGGCTGTTGGGACTTTTCTTTTTAACCGTAGGCCTGGCGATGATTGTTGGTTATGAAACTTATTGGGCGCGGGTGGTGGTGCCGGAACGTGAGGGCATGGCCATGGCCATTTCGGTCGGCACCGACAAGCTTGACCCGCAGAATAACGGCAAGCTCATCCATGTCACCGGCGAGCTGGTCGGAGCGGAAAATCTGGCCGATCCGGAATTTGGCGTGGCGGTGGACGCCTTAAGACTGCGCCGACGCGTGTGGATGTATCAATGGCAGCAAGGCAGCCTGCAAAGCCAGTCGTCGCTTGGGACGGAAGATGCTAAAGGCAACACCACGACCTTGTTAAAAACCAGAACCTACAATTATTCGAAGGCATGGTTGGAAAAATTGGTTGATTCGCGCTCGTTCTATAACGCCGGACACGACAATCCCGCCACGAAGGAAATTCCTGATCGCACGGTTGACGCCACGAAAATAACCCTTGGCGTTTTCACTGTCACATCGGAACTGGTGGGACAGATAGACAACTTTCAAACCATGCCGTTAAGTGATGCAAATCTTTCCACACTGGCACAACCCATCCGAGCCAAGGCAAAACTTTTTGACGGCGGGATTTATGTTGGCACAAATGCCGACCAGCCCACAATCGGCGACTTGAAGATCAAATTTGAATCTGCACCGGCGGCAAAAGTTTCAGTGATTGCCCAACAGAGCGGAAACAATCTGTCGCCCTATGCCCTTGCAAAGTCCGGTTCAATCGCACAACTGCGGGTTGGCACATTTTCCGTTCAGGAAATGACCCGCCTGTTTGCCAAAGACGAGTTTCAAAGACGCTTGCTGGTCTGGATATTTGGCGGCTTTGCAATTCTGGTCGGCAGTATGGTCATAGCTGTTGCCCGGAGACGGTAAAACACTGAAGTCCCGCCAAGACGACCGGGATTTGGCAATGGCCGCGTTCCAAAGCGCCAGAGGGCTGGCGCACTTCAAGACGCTTCGCGCCCGCTGAACCGCTCCGCATCTCCGCCAGGTTTTGGACTGCGGCGGCCCTCCGCCGCTTTTTATGCCTGACGATGCGGCACCTGAACGCAGGCGGCATCATTTCACCGCCTGATAAATGGCATAAGTCTGGCCGGGAATCTCAAGGTTCAATGTCTGGCCGTCTTTGGCGACTTGAACTTCTTTTCCGGCGAGCAGCTTCAATTCCCGATACTCGGCGGGGAACGTGAACCCGGCGGTGGTGTCACGCGCGGCGGGATTGAAAATCAGCAGCAATGTTTCCCCTCCACCGGAGCGCGCATAGACAAACGGATAGATGTTCGACTTCGCGTAAAGTGGGACGAATTCCGCGTAGGCCGCCAGCGCCGGTTCGGTGTGCTTGAGCTGGATGAGTTTCCGGACGCGGTTCAACAATGAGCCGGGGTCTTTTTCCTCGGCGGCGACGTTCGGGGCGTCGGGCGCGGCGTCCACGGGCAGATACAATTTCGCCGGGTCCGCCGTCGAAAAGCCAAGATTTTTTCCGCCGCTCCATTGCATCGGTGTGCGGGCGCCGGCGCGCGGCGTGTAGCAGCCCTCGATTTGCGGCAGGTTTTCCAATTGTCTCATGCCGATTTCGTTTCCGTAGTAAATGAACGGCACACCGGGCATCGTCAGGCCGAACGCCATGATCATTTCGAGGTCGTCGGTGCTGCGGCGGTTGTTCAACCGGGCGATGTCGTGGTTGCCGAGCGGCAGGCAGATGTAACCTTCCGCCCGCGTCGCCTGCCACGCCGGCAGATAACCGTCGAGGAAATGTTTGATGTCGCCCTGGCCGTCGCGGTCGAAGAAACTGTGGCCGTCGGTCGTCCCGTTCCCGATGCGCCAGATTTCCTTCTGGTAAAGATCGTTGAAGCCGTCAACCCAGTGGTAGAAATCCGCGTGGAACGCGCCATTGAGCGCGTCGCGCGGGCCGGACCATTCGGAGACGATGAAAGCCTGCGGATAATTCGTGTTCAGGATTTGCCGGACTTCGCGCCAGTAACCGAGGGTCTGGTGTTTGGGATCGCCACCCTTGACGAGCGCGCCGGCCATGTCGGCGCGGAATCCGTCCGCGCCCATGTCCATCCAGAAGCGCATCACCTTTTGCATTTCCGCGCGCAACGCCAGCACGTCGGGATGGTCCGTCGGCAACTGCCAGTGGCTGGCGGGATCGGGCGTGCCGTAGCCGTAATTGAGGGCCGGTTCGTTCCAGAAGAAGTTGCTGTAAAAATTTCCGTTCCGCTGGCCGTAGCCATGGACCCACTGGCTGCCGCGCTCGGTTTTCCAGACGTTGTCCGTCCAGATATACCAGTTCGAATACGGGCTGGGCGTTTGTTTGGAAGAGGCGACAAACCACGGATTGTCAATCGAGGTGTAGCTGATGACGTAATCGAACAGCACCTTCAGCCCGCGTTTGTGCGCCTCGGCGAAGAGCCGGCGCGCGTCTTCGTTGGTGCCGTAGCGCGGCGCGATTTTGTAATAATCGCGGATGTCGTAGCCCGCGTCGTTGAACGGCGAATCGAAGAACGGATTGATCCAAATGGCGTCCACGCCAAGGCTTTTGATGTAATCCAGTTTCGCGATGATGCCCGGCAGGTCGCCGATGCCGTCGCCATTGGAATCGTAGAACGTCTGCGGATAGACCTGATAAATCACGGCGTGATGCACCCAGTCGGGACAGGGCGGAACGATGTCCTGGCCGGTGATGGCGGCGTCCTGGGCAACGACGCTGCCGGCGAGGAGCGCGAAAAGAAGGATGGCGCGAGTTTTCATAGTTGGCGACAGGCTCGATTTTAAGACAGCGCGCCACGAACTCCAATCGTTTTCCGGCCCGGTCGCTGGAGACCCGCTGTTTCAAAATAAAACTTGCGGCGGTCCGCCTTTTTGCTAAATTGCAAATGGTTTGCAATTAACATCATGTCCACTTTGACACCCGGATGGCTGCTGGTCACTTACTGCGCGCTGGTTCTGCTGGCTTCGCTCGCGGGCGGCTGGCTGCTGCTCGCCATTCATCTCACCCACACGCGGCTGCAAATGGCCGTCAGCTTCGTGGCCGGGCTGATGCTCGGCATCTCCCTGCTCCACTTTTTGCCGGACGCGGAGGAACAATTGCATTCGCTGGATCTGACGGTGGACTGGCTGCTCGGCGGCTACCTGGCGATGTTTTTTGTCCAGCGCTTCTTCCATTTTCATCACCATGACCTGCCCGAAGGCGACCCGGAAGATTGCTGCGGTCACGACCATTCGCACGCGCACAGCCACGCCGAACACGCCGAACACGCGCACACGCTGGCGGACAAATCCGCCAGGCAGCTTTCCTGGGTCGGCACGGCGCTGGGGCTGACGCTCCACTCGCTGCTGGACGGACTGGCGCTGGCCGCCGCCGTCGCCGCCGGGGCGCAGGGCCATGTCAAAATTGCCGGGCTTGGCGTCGCGCTCGTGGTGATTCTGCACAAGCCATTTGACGCGATGGCGGTCTCGACATTGATGGCCGCCGGGGGCAGTTCGCGGTTGTCGCGGCACATTTTGAACGGCCTGTTCGCGCTGGCCAGCCCACTGGGCGCGGCGCTGTTTTACGTCGGCGCAAGCCACTTTGCCGCCGGCACGCCGGTGCTCGGCTACGCGCTGGGATTTTGCGCCGGAACTTTTCTTTGCATCGCCAGCAGCGATCTTCTGCCGGAACTGCAATTCCATTCGCACGACCGTTTCAAATTGTCGGCGGCGTTGCTGGCAGGATTGGCCGTGGCGGTCATCATCGGCTTGTTCGAATGAAAACCGGCCAATTCGTCTGCGAATCAACTCGCGTGGCGGGTTCGCCGGTCTGGCGACGCGAGATAGTTTAGCTGGAGGTGTCGGAATTGTGCAGGACTTCACCCACGATTTTCACCAAGTCGGCGGCGCGGTATGGTTTCGGAAGCAGCGCGTCAATATGCAACCACGGGTTGCGGTTCAATTCTTCTGTCGGTGCCGTTCCAGACGCCAGGATGACCGCCAGCGACATGTCTTCGGAACGAAGCTGTTTGATGAGTTCCAAACCTGTCACTCCCGGCATGGTATTGTCGGTGATCAGAACATCGTAGTGGCGGGCTTTCAGCGCCTTCCAGCCGGAAACACCGTCGTTGGCGGTGTCAACCTGGTAACCGGAATCAGCCAGCACCTCGGCGTTTAGATTGCGTATGTCCTGGTTGTCTTCCACCAGAAGAATTCGGCGCGGGGGCACAATCCGGCCCTGGATCGGTGTGCAGGCGGACGCTTCCTTTTGCGAAATGGACTGGTGTTTCATGTCGCTGCGAAACTATAAACCCAAAAATGCACAAGTGCAAACGGGTGATATTCACACATTATTAACACACCAATATTTCAGGGAAACCCGCCTTTGGCGCGGGCAGCCCGCCCGGCAACTCGATTTTACACAACTCCCTCTCACGTCGAAAAATATGCCGGAACGAGAGGATTCCCATCCGCCTAAAATTGAAAGAATGCCGCCACGGATTTTGACGGATTTTTGTTTTGCCAACTTCGCCGGACAGGACCACGATTGGCCCATGATTCCTCGAAGAACATTTGCTTCCGTGCTGTGCGCGGTTTTGTTTGGTGCCTTTGGACAAGTTGCTGTTTCCGCCGCTGATGGCGGCAGCGGCACCAACCTTGAAGCACGCGTGTTCAAGGTGAATTCAAACAGATTCTACGCCGCGTTGCTAAATATTCCCGGCTTGCAGACCAACGGTGTTTCGACAAACGCCATAAGTCCAAAAAGTATTTCCAGCGTATTGGGCGTGGATTTGACCGCGCCCGGCAGAAGCGTCGCTTTTAACGACAAGCTGGGATTATTGTTCGTAAAGGCCACGCCATCGGAGTTGGACACCATTCAACGCACGCTCGATGTGTTGAACAAAGCCGATCTGCAAGTTCACGTCAAGGCCCGTTTCATCAAAATGTCCGAAGCGGATGCCGAAGCCATTTTGAAGGCGGGCATTGCCGTGGACACGAAAGAGAAAAACACGGTCGAAATCATGACCGCAGCCAAGGCGACGCCGCTGTTGCAGAAACTAAAATCACGTGGCGGCATGGATATATTGGGCGACCCGGAAGTCATGACAGCCAGCAGACGACAGGTTCAAATGCGTTCTGGCAATTCAACCGTGGATTTGAATGCCGCGCTGCTCGCGGACGACTATACGATGAATTTGACAGTCACCGTCAATGCGCCGGAAACGCTGGCCGCGCGGGCGAATGTTTGGGACAATCAGACCTTGATTCTCGCGTCAAACAATCCCGGAGCCGACAAAACGCGGCTGCTGGTTTTCATCACCGTCACCGTGGTTGACCCGGCGGGAAACCGCGTGCATTCAGATGATGATTTGCTTCTCACGCAACAGAAAATAAAAAGTGAAATTCCGCCGCAACATACATTGATTACCACCCCGTCGCCGTAAGCGCGACGCGGAAATCCCGGTTCGATCTGGCGCTTCATAACAACGCGGCCCGCCATCCCCGCACGGGCGGCTTTTGGCTTCACCTCTACAAGTGTAAAATAATTCCTTGACATTCTTTACACTTGTAGAGATAATGCGCCGTCAATGAACAAAGCCACGCCAAAATCCCCCATCGAATTGACGGAAGCGGAATGGACGGTCATCAAGGCCGTCTGGGACAACGAACCCTGCGACGCGCCGGCCATCCAGCAGAAACTTTTCCAGAAAACCGGCTGGACCTACTCGACCGTCCGCACGCTCATGGACCGGATGGCCGCCAAGAGGCTGCTGACCGCCGAAAAAATCCGCAACCAGACGCTTTACCGCTCCGTCGTGACGCCGGCGCAGGCGCAGCGCAGCGAGCTGCTTTACGCGCTGAAGCACGCCTTCAACGGCGCGCTCACGCCGATGGTGCAATGCCTCATCGAAAGCCGTGATTTGAGCGTGGAGGAACTCACCAAGCTGGAATCCCTGATCAAGGCCAGAAAAAAGACGGCGAAAAAATAATTCCCATTCCGAAAGGCGACCGCATGAACTCCTTCATTGAAACTCTGAATCATTGGGGCGATCATTTCCTGAATTTCGCGTGGCCGATGCTCTGGCAATCGAGCTTGCTCATCGCCATCGTTTTTGTTCTGGACTTTGCGCTGCGCCGGAAAATTCGCGCCGCGATTCGCTATGCGCTTTGGCTGATGGTGCTCGTGAAATTGATCCTGCCGCCGTCACTCGCGCTGCCGACAAGTGTGACGTGGTGGCTGCCGACTTCGCCGCAACCTCCGACGAAGCCACAAACGACCGAGTTCGCCGTCAACTACGGTGATCAATCTGCCTTGACTGTCCCGCTGCAATCCCAGCCAGCTCCCGCGCCGATTCAGCCAAAAATGTCCGCCGCGGCCTGGGCGTTGGCCGCGTCAGGCGCAGTCAGCGCGGGATTGCTGGCATGGCTGCTGTTTCGCTGGCGGCAAATCAATCAAAAGGTGCGGCGCGCAACAGCCTCGGAGAAATTGATTCCCGTTCTGGACGAAACGCGGCGTTTGGCACATTCGCGTCCGGGCATCCGGCTGAAATTGACGGAAGATTCAATGTCGCCGGCGGTTTGCGGGTTGTTTCGTCCCGTCATTTTGCTGCCGCAACCGCTGGTGGAAAAACTTTCCGCCGGACAATTGCGCGCGGTGTTGCTGCACGAGGCGATTCATCTCCGGCGCGGCGATGTTTGGGTGAACTGCGCGCAGGCGTTGCTGCAAATTTTTTACTGGTGGCATCCGCTGCTCTGGCTGGCCAACGCCCGCATCCGCCGCGTGCGCGAGGAGGCGGTGGACGACGCCGTGATGCTGGCGCTTCGCGACGAAGCGGAGATTTACGCGCCGACGCTGCTGGAAGTGGCCAGGCTCGCGTTCAATCGTCCGCTGGCGAGCCTGGGTTTGGTCGGGATTTTGGAATCGCGCAGCGCGTTGCGTCAGCGGATTGAACGATTGATCAATTTCAACGCACCGCGAAGGGCCGGGCTGACCGTCGTTTCGATTTTGGGAATTCTCGCCTTCAGCGCCGTTGCATTGCCAATGGGTGAAGCGCCGGAGAACACCAACGCAGAGGCGGTTTCTTTACAAAAGGACGACAACGTAATGGCCGTCACAAATTCCATTGATGGCAAAATCCAAGCC
>CAYYWB010000116.1:0-7959 GCA_964475285.1 uncultured Bifidobacteriaceae bacterium
CCGCCGCAGCGCGTCAATCATGATGAACAGCTCCATCAGATTGTGGTTCGTCGGCGGCGACGTCGGCTGGATGATGAAGATGTCCTCGCCGCGCACGTTGTCCCTGACCTTCACGAACGTCTCGCCGTCGGGAAACGGCGTGATGTCGCACCGGCCCAGCTCGATGCCGATGGATTTGCAGATGGCCCGCGCCAGGGGTTCGTTTGCCGTGCCGCTGAAAATTTTCACGTTGTTAAATTCAGGTTAAATGGAAAATCGCCGCTGCCGGCGGTTGAAATTGCTGCCTGACTTTAGCAACGGCCAACCCCGGCGCAAGCTGAATCTGCTGCGCGTCTCCCGGTAGCGCAGGTTTGCAACCTGCCGTATCGCCGATTTGCAATCGGCAGCGCCAATCATGCCGGCGGTTGTTGAACTGTTTACGCCTCGCAGATTGCAAATCCGCGATACAGCCGACTGCAAGTCGGCGCTACGGTGGCAGTGCGCGGATGCCGCAGTTTGATTGTTCTTCATTTTCTTCTCGCAAAATTTCCCATTCACAGGCACAAACTCCGTCTCGATATTGATTTCATGAACGAACAAATCGTCATTTTGGATTTTGGGTCGCAATACACCCAGGTCATCGCGCGCCGCGTCCGCGAGTGCAGCGTCTATTCCACCATCCTCCGCTACGACACGCCCGCCGCGAAAATCGCCGCGCTCCAGCCGAGGGGCATCATTTTGTCCGGCGGACCGTCGTCGGTTTACGCGCCGGATGCGCCGCTGCCGGACAAGACCATTTTCTCGCTCGGCGTGCCGGTGCTGGGCATTTGCTACGGCGTGCAATTGCTCGCGCAATTCCTCGGCGGCAAGGTCGAGAAAGGCCAGAAACGCGAATACGGCAAGGGCACGCTGAAAGTGAAGGATTCATCGTGCGAACTTTTTCGCGGATTGCCGGAGCAGCTCCAGGTCTGGAACTCGCACGGCGACAAGCTCACCAAATTGCCGCGCGGCTTCAAGCCCGTCGCCGTCACCGAGAACTCGCCGTTTGCCGCTATCGAGAACCGCTCGCGGAAATTGTTCGGCCTGCAATTCCATCCCGAAGTTGTCCACACGCCGCGCGGTAGCGAAATCATTTCCAATTTCGTCCACAAAATCTGCGGCTGCGGCAAAAACTGGACGATGCGCAATTACATCGAGCAGGCCGTCGCCGAAATCCGGCGGCAGGTCGGCGGCGAGAAGGTCATTCTCGGCTTGAGCGGCGGCGTGGATTCCAGCGTGGCGGCGGCGCTGCTGCACAAGGCCATCGGCAGCCATCTCACCTGCATCTTCGTCAACAACGGCGTCCTGCGGGCGCGCGAGGCGGAAACAGTGCAGGAAGTTTTCGGAAAACACTTCCGAATGAAATTGAAATACGTTGACGCCTCGAAGCGGTTTCTCTCGAAATTGCGCGGCGTCACCGACCCGGAGCGCAAGCGCAAAATCATCGGCGGAGAATTCATCCGCGTGTTCGATGACGCGGTGGTTGAGCTGACTAAAAAAAGTCCAAAGTCCAAAGTCCAAAGTCCAAAGCCTGAATTTCCAATTCGCACTCCGCACTCCGCACTCCGCATTCCGCAATATAGGTTTCTCGCCCAAGGCACGCTTTACCCGGACGTGATTGAGTCCGTGCCCATCGCCGGCAATCCGGCGGCAATGATCAAGAGCCATCACAACGTCGGCGGGCTGCCGAAGAAAATGAAGCTGCAACTGGTCGAGCCGCTCAAATGCCTGTTCAAGGACGAAGTGAGATTGCTCGGTTTGGAATTGGGTTTGCCGAAGGAAATTGTCTATCGCCAGCCGTTCCCCGGCCCCGGCCTCGCCGTGCGCTGCCTCGGCGAAGTGACGCCGGAGAAATTGAAGGTGCTGCGCCGCGCCGACGCGATTGTGGTGGAGGAGATGAAGGCGAGCGGGCTTTATTACAAAACGTGGCAGACGTTTGCGGTGCTGCTGCCCGTGCGCAGCGTGGGTGTGCAGGGCGACGAGCGCACCTACGACTGGACGCTCGCCATCCGCGCCGTGGAATCGCAGGACGGCATGACGGCGGACTGGGTGAAGCTGCCGTATGATTTGCTGGAAAAGATCTCGCTGCGCATCACGAACGAAGTGCGCGGCCTGAATCGCGTCGTCCTGGATCTCACCAGCAAGCCGCCGGGGACGATTGAGTGGGAGTGAACTTTAAGGCATTAGTGGCTTAAGCTTTCTTCTAGCCACAAATGCAAATAGTTTAACCACTGCAAGAACAAGCAGGTTAATTGTCGACAGAACAAAAATTGCCACTGCAAGTAATTCTCTGTCGGCAAAATAAAAAGCTCTAAGCTTGGATTTGGCGTCTAATCGCGGACTGCTCCAACCGTTATGAAGAGACATGGTGCATCCGGTTGGATAATAGCGGCAGAAGCCAACATGGAAATACACCTCACGAGTAAACGTTGCAATGTCGGATTGTGCCTCCATTTCAGAAAGTGGAGTGATTGTATATTTTATTCCCAAAGCTTCGAATCGCGTGATGGTGTTTGTCCACTTTCCCAAATAAGGCGCCAAATCGTCCATTGTCGGAGTATCGTGCTCTGATTTGTGTTTTTCTTCGGCCCATTTCCATTTGGCTTGGTCGAGGTAATAAAGACTGTTGTGAAGCGGGCCCATAACCCCCATTTCCCGGTCCAATGCCTTGGGGTCTGTTCGTGCTGACCAGAAAATGATTGTGGCAAATAGTAAGAGCGCAAGACAGACAAGGAAATTTATGTAGCCAATCTTACGCACAATATCTAAATGAATTGCAAAACGACGGCTGTTCGCCGCCCGTCTCCCGAATTTCGTCGCTGCTGATTCTGGTCACATTCCCGATATTGCGCCCGTCGCCGTTGATTATCCATCCCAAATATTCCGCCGAAAATACCCCACGGCTTCAGCCTGTGGATTACTCGCCGATAATTTTCACCAGCACGCGCTTGCGGCGGTTGCCGTCGAACTCGCCGTAGAAAATCTGTTCCCACGGGCCGAAATCCAGTTTCCCTTTCGTGATGGCCACAACGACTTCGCGGCCCATGATTTGCCGTTTCATGTGCGCGTCGGCGTTGTCCTCGCCTGTGCGGTTGTGCTGGTATTGCGAGGTTGGCGAGTGCGGGACTAATTTTTCCAGCCACACATCGTAGTCGTGCAGCAAGCCGTCCTCCGCATCATTTATGAACACCGACGCTGTTATATGCATGGCATTCACCAAACAGATGCCCTCTTTGACGCCGCTTTTTTTGACCAACTCCTCGACCGTGCCAGTGATGTTGACAAAGCCCCGGCGGTCCGGGACTTCAAACCACAGATGTTCGGTGAGCGATTTCATACGCTTGATTTGCCTCCAATATCGGGTTTGCGCTTCGGCTTGCCCTTCGACGACCGTTTGGTTTTGGCTTCCAATTCCTTCACACCAGCTTCCAATTCTGCCTCTGCTTTGGTTTCCGTTTCCGCCCGACGACGCTTCTCGAATAGCGTGTATTGTTCCTGTGCCCGGCGATCCGCCTCTTCCCTTGAAACGCGGCCCGTGTTTTCGAGCACTTCCCGCGCGTTGAACCGCAGGAATTCATTCAGTTTCTCACGCCAGTCGCGCATGAAAACCTGCTTGCGGCGATCCGCCTGATCCTCGGCAAAATCCAGGAACATCGTCACCACCCGGTTGAGTTGCGTGATCTCGGACTCATTCAAATAGTTTTTTGCAATCGTCACATCACCCTTGCGAACCACCGCGCCCTTCCACGTCGCCAGCCCCATGTTGGACTTCCGGGCGTCGGCGCGCTCCGCAATCAATTCCGGCGCGGTCTTGCCGCTCACCGCGTAGTGCAGCTTGTTCTGGACGGTTTGAAAGAACACCTGCGTCTCCGCGTCATCCGGCTGGTAATCCGCCGCCAAAGCCAGGATTTCCCGCACGCGCAGATACATCCGGCGTTCACTGGCCCGGATGTCCCGGATGCGTTCGAGCAATTCGTCGAAATAATCCGGCGCACCCGGCCCTGGATTTTTCAAGCGTTCATCATCGAGCGTGAAGCCCTTCACGAGATATTCGCCAAGCCGTTCAGTGGCCCAACGCCGGAATTGCGTGCCGCGCAATGAGCGCACCCGGTAGCCCACCGCCAGGATCGCGTCCAAATTGTAGCCATCCACCATTCGGGCGACTTCGCGGGCGCCCTCGGCTTGAACTATTCGGAATTTCCGAATAGTTGCTTTCGGGTCAAGTTCGCCTTCTTCATAAATGTTTTTCACGTGCTCATTGACCGTTGGCACAGCCACTTGGAAAAGCTCCGCAATCTGCCGTTGCGTCAGCCAGACCGTCCTGCCTTCCAGCCGCACTTGAATGCGCGTTTGCCGATCTTCCGTCTGATAAAGGACGATTTCACCGCTGGGATTGTTTTCTGTTTTTTTTGCTGGCATGGCTTGAATTATTGGAATCACCGGACGCTTGCCGAATCGCCCGTTTATTTCAGTTTATCACGATAATGCCCGGATGATAAAGGGTGTGAAATTGGACGCAAACAAATATGCACAAGGCTGAAATTGTTGGCGATGAAGAACTCCTGGTTTGCTCGCCAACCATGGCAAAATTTCAAGTCTTCAAATTTATTCCCGCCAGATTTGACTCCAATGCGCCCATGCGCGCATTTGACATTGCACAACGCACCAGTTCATGTCGCAGAAATGCACGCCCCACCGATGACCGCTGGCAGGCATTGGCGCTCATTTTGCGCTTGGATGAGCCATTCAGCCTGAAACCCAACGCCGGAGTCATCCGTTGGGTTTAACATATGCTCGCGGCCAAAAGCCTTTCCAGCGAACAAATCATGGCCGAAGTGCGCGACCTCCATTCGCGCTGGCCCAATATGAATCAGAACGAATGGCGCAAAATCGTCGAAATCCTCGTTACAAGCATCGTCATAAGCAACGGTGAAATCACGCTAAACCTTTGCTATCTGCCTACTTTTGAAGAAATGGCAAATGGGCAACGCGTCTTGTGATATGCATGGCGTTGACGAGGCAGAGGCCCTCCTGCACGCCGCTTTTGCGCGCGAGCGCGGCGATGGTGCCGGTGATGTTGACAAAGCCCCGGCGGTCCGGCACTTCAAACCAGAGTTGTTCGGTGAGCGATTTCACGCGGTCGGTATGCCGCAGCCGCAACCGTTGCGCAAGCGTGATCGTGACGTGCCCACGCCGCGGTTTCATTGAGCCGGCGGAAACATCCAATCACCGCGCTTTTTCTCTGGTTTTCAAAATGCCAGGCTGCTAATCTGGGGCATAGTCAACCCAGAAAACGCTTATGGAAATCATCTTTAATTGCCCCAACTGCGGCCAGGAATTGTCCGTGGACGACGCGGGTGCCGGCTCGGAAATCCCGTGTCCGACGTGCAGTGAAAACATCACCATTCCCGAAAAATCCGCCAAGGCCGCTCCCGCTCCCGCCGAGGAAGTGCACAAGGCGAGCCTTGCGCCCAGCGCCATGGCGTCGTCCGCCGGCGCGAAGGTGGAATTCCATCTCAAGGTGCCGGTGCGGGCCACATCCGGCGAAAGCCTCATCAAGAAGGCGGCCGTGCCGCTCGAAGCCGTCGCCAAGGGCGCGGACAAGCGAATCCGGGTGCATACGATCCGCCATGACAAGTGCATTGACGCCGGCGTGGACAAGTTCGACGAGACGGTCACGAAATTCATGGAGGGCGTGGGCGAGCAGAACATCATCGGCATCCACACCGTCAATTACGAGCATTTCGACGTGAAAACCCAGAAGGTCATGACGGATTACGGGCTGGTGATCATGTATCGCGGGTGATTCCGCTTTGCCCGCCTTGACTTGCCGGTTGCACCCGGCTACTGTCGCCGCATGAATCGCCGGTTCGTTTTACTTCTTTTGCTGGTCGCGGGCGCGATGTTGGTGCCGTTCCGCGCGCCCGCGCCGTTGTATTACACGCCGGGCGAGGGGTGGTATTACGAGCCTTATGGCCAGAAGGCCGACTGGCAACGCCCGCGCGCCAAGGATCAACTGGACGTGGCGGAGCAGTCGTTCACCAACAAAAATTACAACGTGACGCTCCACGCGGCGCATCGCGTTGTGCGCATGTGGCCGCAGTCCGATTACGCGCCGCGCGCAGAGTATCTCATCGGCCGCTGCCTCGAAGTGGAGGGCAAGGACGAGGCGGCGTTCAACGCCTACCAGGCCATCATCCAGAAATATCCGCACAGCGACAGTTACGAGGAGGTCTTGGGGCGTCAATATGAAATCGCAGGGCGTTTTCTGGGCGGCGAATGGTTCCGGCTGTGGGGCACCATCCCGCTTTACCCCTCGATGGATGAAACGGCGAAGCTGTTCAGCAACATCGTCACCAACGGCCCTTACAGCGACGTTGCGCCGCACGCGCAATTGCAAATCGGCGCGGCGCGCGAAAAACAGAAGGACTATCCGGAGGCGGTGAAGGCCTATGCGACCGCCGCCGATCGTTATTACACCCAGCCGGTCATCGCCGCCAACGCGCTTTACCGCGAAGGCGTCGCGTATCAAAAGCAGGCGGCCACCGCCGAATACGACCAGGGCACCGCCGCGCAGGCCATCGCGGCTTACACGGATTTCAAAACGCTTTACCCAAGCGATCCCCGCGTGCCCGAAGCGCAAAAGGCCATCATCGCGCTCAAGGCGCAGCAGGTGGAGGGCAATTTCAAAGTCGCGCAGTTCTACGAGCAAAACAAGGTTTTGAACGCGGAGCAAAGGCGGGCCGGCGCGCGGGTTTATTACAACGAGGTGCTCCAGCTCGATCCCAACTCGCCTTACGCCGCGCAGGCCAAGCAGCGCCTCGCACAGATCGCCAATTGAAATGCGCCCGCTGATTTTTTTTGCGATTTGCGCGACGGCAATTTTATACGCCGGGTGCGCCGGATACCATCTCGGGCCGGTCAAGCCGGACGTCGTCGCCGGCGCAAAATCCATTGAGATCGTCCCCTTCAACAACCAGACGCAACAACCGAGGCTGGGCGACGCGGTGACGCAGGCGTTGCGCGAGCGGATGCAAACCGACGGCACCTACCGCCTGGCCACCCGCGAACCCGGCGATGTCGTCGTCACCGGCGTCATCACGGCGTATCGCCGCGAGGGCGTGAGCTTTTTGCGGACGGATGTCACGACGACGGAAGATTTCCGGGTGGGCCTCACCGCGCACGTCACGGCGCGCGACCGCGCCACGGGCAGGGTGCTGCTCGACAAAAACGTGACCGGCTACACGCTTGTCCAGGTGGGGACGGATTTGGCTGACGCCGAGCGCCAGTCGTTGCCGCTGCTGTCGGAGGACCTGGCGCGCAACGTTACTGAATTGCTGACGGAAGGCGCGTGGTGAAAATCGCCGAAACCGGCTTGCGGCAGGCATGATTTCTTCCATAAACTAAATCCTCAACCTAGACCGATATGAAAAAACACATTGCAAAAATCTCAATGCCAATCTTGTGCGCCGCGGCCATTCTCGCCGTGCCCGCATTGTCCCGCGCGCAAGACACCACCAATACGCCGGTTCCACCGGTCAGGACACGCACCGTCGCGCCATCCGTCGCGCTGTCGTTCCACGGCATTTTGACCGCGGTGGACACCAACGCGATGACCCTGACAATCGAGAAGCGCACGTTTGAAATGACATCCGAAACAATCGTCACCAAGGACGACAAGCCGGCGATGCTGGCTGAAGGCGCGGTGGGCGATCAGGCGAGCGGCACCTACAAGAAAAACACGGAGGGCAAGCTGGACGCGCTCACGGTGCGTTTCAGCACCACCACCGGAGGCAACAAAAAAATAAAATCATCGGCCAACTGACCGCCCGCAAATTTCCCGTCACGGACGGCTGGCGGCAACGCCGGCCGTTTTTTATTGCCGCTTCCACCAACTGGTCAGCCCCTTTGATTTTTCCTGGGTCTTCGGAAACTCGTTTT
>CAYYWB010000117.1:0-7850 GCA_964475285.1 uncultured Bifidobacteriaceae bacterium
CTCTACCTGGCCGCCGCCATCATCCTTTTGCGATATTTATGAGATGGCTTCTAAGGAATCTCAAATCACGAAACCCGAATTTCCAAAGGACGCAGTAATGAATTTGTCATTGGGATTTGGTTATTCATTCGTCATTAGGATTTAGTCATTCGTCATTCAAGAAACACGCCGCCCCATTCAAATGAATACTCCCGCCATCGTTTTCGATCTCGGCAAGGTGCTGGTGGACTTCGATTATTCGATTGCCGCCCGCAAGGTGGCCGCCCGCAGCTCCAAATCGTTGCTCGACCTCGCTTTCCTTTTGAGCAGTTCGTCCTTGATAATCCAATACGAGTGCGGCCTCGTCACCCGCCGGGAATTCTTTGAACAAGTCCGCGACGCCGTCGGCTTTCAGGGTAGCATGGAGGAATTCGGCGGCTATTTCGCGGACATCTTCACCGGGATTTCGCCGATGATTGCGCTGCACGCGGAATTGCGGCGGCGCGGATTCAAAACCTACATCTTCTCCAACACCAACGACCTCGCCATCGAGCACATCGAGCGGAATTTTCCGTTTTTCAAAAATTTCGACGGCTACATTTACTCCTGCGAAATTGGCGCAATGAAGCCCGATGCAAAAATCTACGAGGCGATGGAGAAAATGTGCGGACGCAGCGGCGCTGACATTATTTACCTGGACGACCGGTTGGAAAATGTCCAAGCCGGCGCCGCGCGCGGCTGGCGGGCCATTCTGCACGAGACGCCGGAAAAATCTCGCGCGGTTTTGGAAAAGATTTTTGTTTAACCGGCAGGGCGGGCAGTCCTCTGCCCGACGCTCGCACGAGCACCAAAAAGGCGCGCACGGGGTGTCGCGCCCTACCTTTTTGAACGCGGCTCAAACCTCTTCAAGCCGACCTCGTGGGCGATGTCGTCGAACTCCTCGCGGCTGACCTCTTCAAGCTGCTTGCCGCGCGACTTGATCTTCTCGTTGATCTTGACGGCCTTCTCGGTCATTTGCTCGTGTGTTTCCTCCGAGCCGCCCACCAGCGCGAAGTTTTCGCCAGTCGTGAGCCGCTTGTGGCCGTCGGAATCCAATCCGACGCCCAGCATCAGCGCCCTGCGTTTTTTCTTCTGCGATGCGTCCGACATCAATCCAGCCTAAAGCCCGTCTTCAGCCCGGTCAAGCCGGAGGGTTTGGAACAACAAATGCCCGATTGCCCACGGACAACCGCTTGTGTTTGTCCCCATCCTTTTCGGAGAATATATTTTCACGACTTCTGAAAATTTGCGCATTGACGTTTGGCGCGCGATGAATTAAAACACGCGCAACATTATCCATGAAAACACCACGCTTGCTCCAAGTTCTGTCCTGTTTCACCCTCCTTTTAACGCTCGCCATCGGCTGCCGCTCGGTGCAGCCGGAGCACAAAACGGTCTTCAACGTGCGCGCGTTCGGCGCCGTTGGCAACGGCACGAACCTAGACAGCCCGGCCATCAACAGGGCGATTGAGGCGTGCGCGAAATCCGGCGGTGGCACGGTGCTGGTTCCCGCCGGCACTTATTTGAGCGGTTCGATTCGTCTGAAGAGCAACATCCACCTGGTCATTGACGCGGGTGCGACGATTCTGGGCGCGCCGCAAAACCTGAACGCCTACGACGAGGCCGAGCCGTTTGCCGGCCCCGCTTATCAGGACGGCGGCCACACCTATTTTCATAACAGCCTGATCTGGGGCGAAAATCTCACCAACGTTTTCATCACCGGCAGCGGCATGATCAACGGTGGTGCGCTCTCGCGCGGCGACGGAAACGAAGACCAGAGGAGCGGATTGAACGCTTCCGGCCGGGGCAGTTCGCCGAGGGGCAACATGGGCACCAACTTTCCGCCAGGCCGCGCGGGTGGCGGCGGCGGGTTTGCCGGCTCCCGCGGCACAAACACGCCCCCTGCCCGTCCGGGCGGCGCCAATTCCCAGCCCGACCGCCTCGGCAACAAGGCCATTGTCCTCAAGCTTTGCAAAAATGTCCTGATCCGCGACGTCACGATTTTTCACGGCGGACATTTTGCAATCCTCGTCACCGGTTGCGACGACATGACGATTGACAACGTGACGATAGACACCGACCGCGACGGCATGGACATTGACTGCTGCCGCAACACGATGGTTTCCAATTGCCGCGTCAATTCGCCGAACGACGACGGCATCTGCCCCAAGAGCACTTACGCCCTTGGCAGGCCGGTCATCGAGGAAAACCTGACCATCGTGAACTGCCAGGTCTCCGGTTTTGAGGAAGGCACGCTGCTGGACGGCACGATGCAGCCGAGCCGCGGCAAGAATGGGCGCATCAAATTCGGCACGGAATCCAGCGGCGGCTTCCGCAATTGCACCATCGCCAATTGCACCTTCCGCAACTGCAAGGGGCTGGCCCTCGAAGAAGTGGACGGCGGCATCCTCGAAAATATCACGATTGACAACATTACCATGATGGACGTGGCGACCTATCCGATTTACATCACCACCGGCAAGCGCGACCGCACGCCGAATCTCACCACCAGCAGCCGGATGAAAAACATTTTGATTTCCAACATCATCGCCACCGGCATTGACCCCCAGAGCGGCATCCAGATTGCCGGGCTGCCGGAACAGCCCATCGAAGGACTGCGGCTGGAAAACATCCGGCTCGTTTTCAACGGCGGCGGCACGGCCGAACAGGCGGCGCAGGTGCCGGCGGAATTGGGCACGGGTTATCCCGAACCGCGCGGCATCATGCCCGCCTACGGACTTTTCGCCCGGCACGTCAAGGGACTGGAACTGGCGAATCTCGACTTGAGCTACACGAAGGACGATTTCCGCCCGGCCATCGAATGTGTGGACGTGAACGGACTGGAAATTGACAACTTCAAGGCGCAGGTCGCCACCGGCGTGGCCCCGTCAAAGTTTGACAATGTCTCCGGCCTCGTCATCCGCAACTCGCCCTTGCTGGAAAAACAATAAGCCGTGGCGGCGGACGTGAGTCCGCCCATTCTTATCCGGCTGAAATTCGTTGCAGCGTCCGGCCTGTGGACGGAAACGCGGGGCTTCAAGGTGAACGGGTCGAGGCACAGCCTCGACGCTACACATTTGCCGAGGTTACAATATTTTCTAAAAAACTTGACACGGCTCACGCTTTTCATTTAAGTGCATGGCTTAACTCCATGACGGGATTCGTGACATGCGGTGATGTCCGGTGCAGCGCAACAGCGCAACAGCGCAACAGCGCAACAAGCGGCGGAATTCTTTTGTCATAAATCGGCCTCCATCCGTCGCGCGTCAGAACCCTCCGGACGCACCGCCGGGTTCCTCCGCCACCCGTTCGAGCCGTTCAGACTCCCGTCCAAGCTTCTCGGACAAACGGCGGAGCCGCTCCGCCGTCCGTCCGGGCTGCCCGGACGCTTGGCGGAATTGCCCGGACGCGCGTCCGGGAAGCTCCGACAAATGGCGGAATTGCTCCGACAAGCCAAAATCCTTCAAAAACCCCTGTTTTCGCACAATTTCATCCCTAACTCCGAACTCCTAACTCACAACTCCCAATAAAATATGGCAAAAAGACCCTTCGTTCCCAAAACCCAGAATGCCTACCTCAAATGGCATGACAACCTCAAAGGCGGCGTCACCGCCACCACCACCGGCGCGACAGCGGCGGACGTAACCATGCTCACGGCGGACAACGCGACGCTCCACGCCAAGATGGTTGCGGCCACCACCGCCGACAACGCCAGCAAGGCCGCCCACACCGATTTGAACAACGCCATTGCCAGCAGCCAGGCCAATGCCCGCAAACTCGCCCAGCGCATCAAGAAAAGCACCGGCTACACCACCGTCATTGGCAACACCCTGCAACTGGAAGGCGCGGAAGATTCCACCGACATGACGCAGGAAGCGCCCGTGCTGGACGCCGAGGCGCAACCGGCAGGCGTGGTGGCGATTGGCTTCAACAAGCTGGATGCCGAGGGCGTGCATATTTATTCGCAGCGCGACGGCGACGCGGGATTCACCCTGCTCGCCAGCGAAACCCATTCGCCCTATGTGGACAACCGGCCATTGCTGGCGGCGGGCAAACCGGAGACGCGGCAATACAAAGCCGTGTTCTTCCTCGGCAAAGCAGAAATCGGCCTGCCCAGCGCCGTCGTCGTCGCGACGGCAGCACCGTGAATGTTGTGCCGCCACCGGGTGCATGACGGACAATGGAGCGATGTCGTCAGCATCCCGGTGGCGGGATGAAAGAATTAGAGGCAAAACTCTGGCAATTTTGTGAACGAAGACGAGTCAACCAACGGAATATGCGACCACTGCAAGCTGCGCATCGAGGTTTGTGAATGCGAAATCACTTGCCAAAAATGCGAAGATGCGTGCCGCCGAAAACACACCTGCGTCGAAGAACCGGATGTTTGCGAGTATTGCGATGAGTTACCAGATGACTGCGAATGCCGCAAGCCGAGGGAGTAATAACACTGACCGAAATAACCAACAATCACAGACACACAATTCTCATTATGCAAAAACAAAATTACTGGGTCGTCGGCGCAACATGGGCCAGCGATAATCTTGAAGAAGCCTTTTACCGGCGCGGCTACTGGGAAATGGGCTACGATGATGATGACAAGCCAACCCTTGCCCGCAAGCGTGACTCCATGAAGCCAGATGATCGAATCGCTGTTAAATGTCGGGATGGTCAAGGTGCATCAACAATTACCATCAAGTCGCTTGGGATTGTCAAAGAGGTTGCGAATGGCAAAGTCTTCGTTAATTGGGTTGTCACTAAAATGAACCGACAAGTTCCTTGTAAAAACTATTTTGGCACCCTTCATGGACCAATTAGCGACACAGATTGGATTAACGAAGCCTTTTGCCTGTGATTATGAAATATCTATGCCTCCTGCCCGCGCTGGTCGTCGGTCTCGGATTGATTACCATGCCCACGAATTGTCTTCACGCAACCACCTTCACTGTGACAACAGCGAACATTTCCGGCCCTGGATCACTGCCAGTCGCAATCGCACAAGCGAACGCCACGCCGGGAAAGAATCGGATAAATATTTCCGTGGCGGGCATCACGCTGGGTTTGCCGTTGCCCGCAATCACAAACAGCGTGGCAATCACGGGGACTGCATCTGCCCCCTCAATTATCAGCGGCGGCGGAACCCTGCCGCTTTTCACTTTTGCAGCGGGAACGACCAACAGCCTTTCCAATCTCGTGCTTGCCAACGGCTATACTGCAAACAGTGGAGCGGCAATCAACAATGCCGGCATCCTCTCCATGAGCAGTTGCCTAATCACTAATCAATGTGCGACAAATGGTTCCGGCGGGGCAATCTTCAACAGCGGAGTTATGACAATTTCCTCGTCCGTAATCTCTGGCAATCAATCTGGAACTGGTGGTGCTGTTTACAACTTGGGAACGATGACCTTGAACAATTCCCAGTTTTCAGCTAATTCCGCATCAACCGGCGGCGGTGCAATTTTTAATGGCGGGTCTTTAGCGATTTCCATTCTCACCATATCCAACAATCTTTCTGTGGGAGGATATAATGGTGGTGGCGGCGGTATCTACAACACAGGGGTTTTGTCTGTTTCAAAATCAATTTTTGTAACAAACATTGTGATAGGTATGCCAGGGACTGGAGGTCTTGATATTACAGATGGCGGTGCGGGTTATGGTGGGGCTTTATATAGTTCTTCCGGCACTGTTGGAATCACGAATTCTACATTTTATCATAATACAGCCCTCGGCGGCAATGGTCCGGTGGGAATCGGAGGCAACAATGGAGGCTATGGTTGTGGCGGTGCTTTATACATTTATAATGGAAATTGCACATTGGTTAATTGCACTGTTGCCAATAATTTGGCAAATGATGGGTCGGGAGGAACAGGCAAGGCGATCGGTGGCGGCATTTGCAACTATTATAACAACGCTGTGGTTTCGCTAATAAATACAATCATCGCTGGCAACAGTGCAGCAGACAGCAGCCCCGACCTCATTGGCGCATTCGTCAGTAGCGGCGTCAACTTAATTGGTAACAACCAAGGGGCGACAGGATTGAGTATTTTTGATTTTCAGAACGTGGCTGCCAATCTTGGTCCCCTGCAAAACAACGGTGGCCCTACCCTGACCTGCGCCCCGCTTCCGGGCAGTTATGCCATTGGTTACGGCACCAGCACCGGCGCACCGAATACTGACCAACGCGGTGTGCCGCGTCCGCAAAACGGAGGCTTTGACATCGGAGCCGTGCAAGTGGTCACGGGTTCTCCAATTATTACCGGAGCTGCAATGGTCAACAGTTCTGGCTTCATCCTGAACACTATTTTTGATTCGACCAGCAGCTATCGGATTCAAGCATCAACCAATCTGACATCTTGGCCTGATCTCATCACCAATAGCAGCGGCGGCGCACAACAATTTATTGACACGGCTGCAACGAATCTGAATTTTCGTTTCTATCGCACGGCAAAGCCGTAAGTCGTAAAATTATAGTAGCAGCGGACGTGAGTCCGCTCATTTTATCCGGCTGAAATTTGGCGCTGCCTCGCGCCGGTTGCCACCGACAATTCCCGCCACAGGAACGCGCTCATGCGCTGGCCGTTTTCAAAGCAGTCCAGATCAAACTTCTCGTTGGGCGAATGGGCGTTGTCTTCCGGCAGGCCGAGGCCGAGCAGCAGCGTGTCCACGCCGAGGACTTTCTTGAAATCATTCACAATCGGGATTGAGCCGCCTTCGCGCAACAAAACCGGCTCGCGGTTGAACGCCTGGCGCAGCGCCCGCAGCGCCGCCTGCGCCTGCGCGCTTTTGGGCGAGACGAGATACGCCTCCGCGCCGTGGCCGGCCTCGATTTCCAACCGCACCGTCGGCGGGCAGATTTTCTTCAAATGGTCGCAGACAATTTTGCGGATGCGCGCCGGATTTTGGTCCGGCACAAGGCGGCAGGTGATTTTCGCCCGCGCCCACGCCGGCACGATGGTCTTGCTGCCTTCGCCCTGGTAGCCGCTGGTCAGGCCGTTGATTTCAAATGTCGGTCGGGCGCTGCGCTGTTCCATTGCGGTGAAGCCGCGCTCGCCAAAAAGTTTTGGCACGCCAAGCATTTTCTGGAGTTCGAGGTCGGTGGTGGGCAGGCGTTTGAATTCCTTCCGCTCGTAATTTGATAGCGGCGCGACATCGTCGTAGAAACCGGGAATGGCGACGCGGCCATTTTTGTCGCGGAGCTTTTCGAGCAACTGGCTCAAGGCCATCGCCGGATTGTCCACCGCGCCGCCGAAAATGCCGGAGTGCAGATCGCGCGCCGGCCCGCGCAGCGTGATTTCAAACGCAATGATGCCGCGCAGCGCGTAAGTCAGCGCGGGATGATCGGTATCGGGCATTCCGGTGTCGGAGACGACGACGGCGTCGCAGGCGAGTTCGCGGCGATGCGATTTGAGAAAGTTAGCGAGGTTTGCGCTGCCGACTTCCTCCTCGCCTTCAATGACGAATGTCAAATCGCAGGGCAGCGGAGTGCCGGTTTTCAAATAGGCTTCAACCGCCTTGAGGTGCGCGAAGTGCTGGCCTTTGTTGTCGGTCGAGCCGCGGGCGAAAAGCGAGCGGCCCGCGATGCGCGGCTCGAACGGCGGCGATTTCCAGAGGTCGAGCGGTTCCGGCGGCTGAACGTCGTAATGCCCATAAATCATGTAACGCGGTTTGCGGGAGTTTTTCGCGCGCGGCGTTTTGGCGACGACAATGGGATGGCCGGCAGTTGGGCAGACTTTTGCATCAAGGCCGATTTGCCGGCAATGAGCAGCGAGCCAGCCGGCGCAGGCGCGCAAATCCTGTTTGTGTTGCGCCTGCGCGGAGACGCTGGGGAAGCGGAG
>CAYYWB010000118.1:0-7841 GCA_964475285.1 uncultured Bifidobacteriaceae bacterium
TTCTGGCTGGCAATGACACCTACGGCGGCAGCTATCGCATCTTTGAACGCATTCTCCGTCCGTGGGGCGTGGATACCCGCTATGTGGACGCCGCCGATGCCAGCCGTTTTGCCGAAGCGATTACGCCGGCGACGCGCCTGATTTGGATTGAGACGCCAACCAATCCGCTGCTGAAGCTGGCAGACATCGCCGCGCTGGCCGAGCTCGCGAGCCGGCACAAATTGCTTCTGGCCGTGGACAACACGTTTGCCAGCCCGTATCTCCAGCAACCGCTCAACCTCGGCGCGCACGTCGTGGTTCACAGCACGACGAAATATCTCGGCGGCCACAGCGACGTGGTTGGTGGCGCGTTCATCACCTCCGACAAGGCGGTCTATGAAACCGTCAAGTATTATCAAAATGCCGCCGGGGCCGTGCCCGGACCATGGGATTCCTGGCTGGTGTGGCGCGGATTGAAAACGCTGAAGGTGCGGATGCGCGAGCACTCCGCCAGCGCGCTGCATCTGGCGCGGATTTTGGAAAAACACCCGGCGGTCAGCCGCGTTTATTATCCCGGCCTGCCCAATCATCCGCAGCACGAACTGGCGAAACGCCAGATGCGCGATTTTGGCGGCATGATCAGCTTTGAACTCAAGGGCGGTTTTCCCGCCGTCGAACGTCTGGTGTCGCGCCTGAAATTATTCGTGCTCGCGGAAAGCCTCGGCGGCGTGGAATCGCTGCTCTGCTATCCGCCGCGCATGACCCACGCCTCACTCTCGCCGGAGGAACGCGCCCGGCGCGGCATCCATGACAACCTTGTCCGGCTTTCCGTGGGCCTGGAAAACGCCTCGGATTTGGAGGCCGATTTGATCGCCGCGCTGAAGGAATAAATCCATTGCCAAAAACCAGCCAACGAACGAGCCGATTTATGTGGCCTGCGTCTGCCGGACTTTGCTCTCCAGCCAGAGACGTTGTAGCCGCTCGACAGTCAGTGGCGCAAATGGAATTTCCTCCGCTTGAATCAATTCAGTTTTCGAGGGGGACACTGCACAAAATTAATCGTTTTAATGGCAATCAATGTAGGAGCATTGCCAATAAATGGCGAGCCTCAGTGGTGAAACGGCATCAATATAATACCAGCAGAGTCGTTGTTTGAATGTGACATAATATGCCAACTAATTCTTTAGCCAATCAGCCGAAAATTACTTGGGCCTTCCGGGTTTCCGACCGGATTCAAGCCGAGTTGGATGAATTTCAATACGTGGTGGAGCAGTTCAAGTCCGGCGCAATCAACGAAGGCCAGTTCCGCATCGTCCGCGTCCCGGCCGGGGTTTATGAGCAGCGCGAAAACGGCACTTACATGCTGCGCGTCCGCTTTCCCGCCGGCGGGGTGACGCCGCCGCATTTGCGGCGGCTGGGCGAAGTCTCGGCGAAATTCGGCAACGGACTTTTGCACATCACCACGCGCCAGGAATTTCAAATCCACCGCGTGCCGCTGGATTCAATTATTCCCGCGCTGCGCTCGCTCGCCAAGGCCGGGCTGTCCACGAAAGGCGGCGGCGGCAACACCGTTCGCAACATCACGGCCTGCGTGGATTCCGGTGTCTGCCGCGATGAGGTCTTTGACGTGACGCCGTATGCCGTGGCCACAACGGAACGGCTTCTGGCCGATCCGCTTTCGCTCCAGTTGCCGCGCAAATACAAAATCGCCTTTGCCGCGTGCAACCGGGATTGTTCCGGCGCCACCGTGCATGATGTCGGCTTTGTTGCCCGCAAGCAAAACGGCGTGGACGGTTTTGCGGTTTATGTCGCGGGCGGCATGGGCGGCAAGAGCCGGCTGTCTAGTTTGCTGCACGAATTTATTCCGGCGTCCGACACGTTTGTTGTGGCCGAAGCCATCAAGCGCGTGTTCGACAAAAATGGCGACCGCAAAAACAAGCATCTCGCGCGGCTGCGTTTTCTCGTCGAGAAAGTCGGGTTGCCGGCGTTCCGCGAATTGTATGAAAAGGAACTGGCCGCGTTGCGCGCCAGCCATCCCGCGCCGCTGCAATTGCGTCCGCTGCCGCAACTCACGAGCGCGCCGGAAAATGGCGAAGTCAAAACTGATTCCGCTGAATTCAGCCGCTGGTTCGCGCACAACGTCGCGCCGCAGAAGCAGCCGGGATTTTTCCTCGTGCAAATTCCGCTGACACTCGGCGACATTCCCGCCAGCAAAACCGCCGCGCTCGCCGACATTCTGGCGGCGCATGGCGACAATATTCTGTGGGCGACGCAATCGCAGAACGCCGGGCTGCGTTGGATCACAACGGCGGAATTGCCGGTGTTGCATCGGAAGCTCGCGTCGCTCGGCCTGGCCGAACCCGAAGCGCCGGTGCTGCGGAATCTCGTCGCGTGCGCCGGGGCTTCGACCTGCCGGCTCGGCATCTGTCTTTCGCGCGGGCTTGCCAAGGCGGTGCGGAGCGAATTGAGTGCGAGTGAACTGGACCTCGAGAGTCTCGGAAATTTCTCGATCCACATCAGCGGCTGCCCGAATTCCTGCGGTCGTCACCCGATCGGCAACATCGGTTTTTCCGGCGCAGCACGGCGCGTCGGCGGAAACCTCGTCCCATTTTACGCCGTGCAACTCGGCGGGCGTCTGGCCGAAGGTAAATCGCGCTTTGGTGCCAACGTCGGCGCCGTGCCGGCGAAGAATGTGCCGGCGTTCGTCCGCGATTTGCTCGCAGCGTGGAAGAAATCCCCCGACACGGCCGATTTCCACCAGTTTGTGGACAACGGCGGCGGGAAAATTGCCGGGGAAATTCTGGTGCGACATCAGGAAGTTCCGCTCCTTGCCAGCCGGAAGGAATTTTATTACGACTGGGACGCGAACGAATTGTTCTCGCTGGCTGGTCGCGGCCAGGGCGAATGCAGCGCGGGCGTTTTCGATTTGATCGAAGTGGACCTCGCCAACGCGCGTGAGTCACAAGAGGCCGGACGGTTTTACGCGGCGGCGCTCGCAGCGGCGCGGGCGTTGCTCGTCGTCCAGCGAGCGCAGCCGAAGAGCGACGTGGAAACGTTCACGCTGTTCCAAAAGCATTTCATCGAAGCCGGGCTGGTGGATGCCGCGCTCACTGCCGTCATCGCGGCGGGCGCCCGCGCCGCCGCCGCAGTGAATCCGGCGGAGAAATTCGACGGGCTGCCCGCCGACGTCGCTGCGCTGGTGGCGTCGGTGCGCTTGCTGCACGAAAACCTGGATTCGTCATTGCGGTTCAAGACGGCAGCCAAATAGATTTGCGGCGCGTAACGGTTCAAACCGGCACCCGCTTGTTTCTAAATCGAAAAACAAACAGCCGACTGACCGGACAACCGGAGGTTCGCGTGAATGGAAAGCATATTCACCGTGAGCATCACGAGTTATTACGGAATCGAAAAACATGTTGGCAACACACCGTTGATCCGGCTGCGCCGCCTTTCGGAATTGACCGGCTGCGAAATTCTGGGCAAGGCGGAGTTCATGAATCCCGGCGGTTCGGTGAAAGATCGCGCCGCGCTGGGCATCATCACCGATGCCGAGGCGAAGGGATTATTAAAACCCGGCGCGACGATTATTGAAGGCACGGCGGGCAACACCGGCATTGGACTCGCGGTGATCGGTCACGCAAAAGGCTATCGCACGGCGATCGTCATCAACGAAACACAGTCGCCGGAAAAAATCACTTTGCTCCGCACTCTTGGCGCGGAAGTCATAACCGTGCCGGAGAAGCCTTACAGCAATCCCGGCAATTACAATCGTGTTGCCCAGCGTCTTGCGGAAGAAAATGGCTGGTTCTGGGCGAACCAGTTTGACAACACCGCCAATCGCCTGGCGCATTACCGCACGACTGGCCCGGAAATCTGGAGCCAGACAAATGGCGAAGTCACCGCATTCGTTTCCGCCGTGGGCACGGGCGGCACGCTGGCCGGCACAGCGCTATATTTGAAGGAACGCAATTCAAAGGTCGCCGCTGTCTGCGCCGATCCGTTCGGCGCGGCGATGTGGTCGTGGTTCACCCACGGCAACACTGACACAAAAGACGGTGATTCCTTTGCCGAAGGCATCGGCCAGATGCGCGTGACGAAGAATTTGGAGGGCATCGTGGTTGACCGCGCGTATCGCATCCAAGATCAGCCGGCGCTCACCATCGTTTATCAGCTCTTGCGCGAGGAAGGTTTGTTCCTCGGACTGTCTTCCGGCATCAACCTCGCGGGCGCGGTGCGCTTCGCCCAGGAACGCGGGCCGGGGCAGACGATTGTGACATTGCTGTGCGACTCCGGTTTGAAATACCAGTCCAAGCTGTTTAATCCAACCTGGCTCAAGGATAACAATCTCGATCCCAACCTTCCCATTGAATCCATCCTCACTTGAAACAATTATGGCCAAGCAATCCCAACGCTACTGGCTCACCTTCCCTGCGGAGCGCGCCAAGCGCCCGCTGATTTGGGAGTTGAGCAAAAAATTTGACCTCGTCTTCGACATCCGCAGCGCCAACGTCACCGACAAGGTTGGCATCATAGCCTTGGAACTCACCGGCGATGAGAAAATCCTTGCCGCCGCCGTGAAATGGTTGCGGAAGAACCGCGTTGAGGTTGATCCCATCGAATTGGACGTGGTCGAAGGCTGAATCCAATGCGAGGGCTTGCTTGGCAAATCCAAAATGGTCGAAGCATCATGGAAAACCAAAATTGGGCGGCAAGGGGGGGGGGCTTGAAATTATTTAAAAAAAGATTTGACAGAAACGGTGCTTGCAGTAATATACGATAAATGCAGTCGTTAATGCGATATAAAATTGTATGTCTGTTTGAAGATAATGGTTAGCAGCCTGATTTTTATTTGCCATAAATAACGACTTGTTTAATCGTGTATTAAATATCTTTTTTATATGAGTGTGATTCAACAGAAGCCGCCGGTGAATGGCAGCAGCGATTTGAAATGGCTGGAGATCGTTACCCAGAATGTCGAGTCGCTGCGCTACGGCGTGGTGGAGATTATTATCCACGATGCCCGCGTGACTCAAATTGAAAAAACTGAACGGGTGCGATTGGACAACGCGGCGCACCGTCCCGAATTTATCTCATAAGAACAACCAAACAATACGGCGGCTGACCGGACAACTGGAAGAGCATATGAAAACCAAGCATTTAATATGTCTGTCTCACAGAATCCAGTTCAACGCGTTTCGCCTGCGACTCAAGCAGGATTGATACACCTTCTTTTGCAGTGCCGTTTTGATTTCCAGCACAGGTATTGGAACCTGCCGGCTTCTGATGCCGGATCGGGCGACAGCCTCAATTTCTCAACCGGTCGGGAAGCGCTTTTGCCGCTGCTCAACGCCGTCATCTCTGACTTTTCCGACACAGCGCTGGGAGGTGCAAATATCTCGAAGTCCACAACCCGCCTGCGTGGCCGAAGCCATTTGAATACGACCCACAATGTGCACTCCGGCACGGCGAAGGCTCGCCGGGTTGAAACCCGGCAATCGTTTCAGCGGCCTTTGTATGAAATCAGAAAAATACAAGTAAGATGCGACTGAAATATTCATTTCCAGCCGGTTTTCAAACCAAAGGAGCCGGGGTGCGGGTGGCGGATCTTCTCCGCCGTCCGCACCCCAAAATCCACAACCATATTTAGAAACATGAAAACACAAATCCAAACCAAGTCAGAACAGAACAGCGCCGCCGATCCGGCCGCCAGACGCGCCAGCGGTTTGCGCCCAATGCCGCCAAAGCTGTTGAACACTGTTACCAGCAGCGAAAAATCCGCGAACAGTTGCGGCGGCTGGACTGGGCGCTCAACGTGGAGGACGAGTTGTTTGCCTGACACTTTGCCCATCCTCCGGGGCAAACGGGTTTTCGGCGTCGAACACCGTGTGCGCGCCGGAAACCCGCACCATTTTTATGAAGCAAAAAATACAACTTAGATATGAACCGGCACCAAGTAATTAACGCGCGAAAAGAAGCGCCGCTCGACTGGATTATTAAACGCCAAACCTAACAACAACGGCACCGACCGGACGGCTGGAGGTTCCATAAATACAAACAACCAAAAACACGACTGATTATTTATGAAACAAACAAATCGTTCCAACCGTTCCAAATCCGCAACCCGCATCGCCGTCCTCGGTCTGACGGCTTTGGCCGCCACCTCCACCCATGCCACGGTCGGTTATTTTGACTATGGCTATGGCGTCCAGGCCAAGGGCATTGGCGGCGCCGGGGTTGCCTTTCCGCAAGACGCCCTCGCTCCGGCTTCGAATCCCGCCGGCGCGGCCTTCCTCGACAATCGTTTTGACGCCGGCCTCACCTATTTCCGGCCAGACCGCTACGCTTCGCTGGGAACCACCGAGTATAATGGCAATGGCAATCAAAACTTCTACGTCCCCGAAATCGGTTACAAACATTCACTTTCCACCAATCTGGTCTTCGACCTCGCCGTTTACGGCAATGGCGGCATGAACACCGATTACACAACGCCTGTCCCCGGTTTTGGCACCACATCTGCCGGCGTGGATCTCGATCAGGTTTTCATCGCGCCCGCTTTCGCCTACAAACTGAATGATAACCATGCCATCGGCATTGATCCCATTTTTGCCGTTCAACGCATCAAGGTGCATGGTTTGGAAAACTTCGGCGTGTTCGGCAGCAGCGGCTACGACTACTCCTACGGCGGCGGCGTGCGCATCGGTTACACCGGCAAGTGGACCGATTGGCTGACCGTGGGCGCCACGTATCAGAGCCGGATTTTCACCACCCCGTTCAACGACTATAAAAATCTTTTCGCCGAGCAGGGATCGTTCGACATTCCCTCCAACTTTGCCGTGGGCATTGCGGTCAAGCCGCAAAAGCAAGTCACCTTTGCGCTGGACGTTGAACACATTTTTTTCAGCGAGGTGAAGGCGGTAGGCAACGGTTTGTCGGCGGCGACTTTCGCGAGCGGCTTGGGTTCGAATAACGGTCCGGGCTTTGGCTGGCGCGATGTCACCGCCGTTAAAACCGGCATCGCCTATGATGCGACCGAGAACCTGACCCTGCGCGTCGGCTATAACTACAGCACGCAGCCGATTCCCGACAATCAGACCTATTTCAACGTCCTCGCGCCAGCCGTGGTGCAGCACCATGTGACCGCAGGTCTTACCTGGCGGTTTAACAAGAATTGGGAGGCAAGCGCCTTCTATGCCCACGCCTTCGAGCAGCATGTGAATGGCAGCGGCAATTTTTTTGGCCCGCCCACCAATGCCAATCTGAAGATGAGCCAGGACAGTGTTGGCATCGCCATCGGCTGGATTCTTTAACAACCATTTTTTCCTAGGAAACTTATGTCAAATCAGACGAAGACGATTGTGGCCGCCGAAGCTTCGGCGGTGGCTGGCAGCGGACGTGGAACCTTGGTGGATGTGCGGACGCCGGCGGAATTTCGTGAGGTTCATGCCCAGGGTGCGCAGCTTGTGCCGCTGGATGTCTTGGATCGCCGGGCGGTGGAAGCGGCACGCGGAACGAATGCCGGTCCGGTGTATTTGCTGTGCGCCTCGGGCATCCGCGCTACCAAGGCGGCGGAAAAACTTCGTAACGCCGGACTCGACGAGGTGGTCGTGGTCGAAGGCGGCACGAACGCCTGGGCCGCCGCCGGATTGCCGGTGATTCGCGGTCGCAAAACCATTTCCATCGAGCACCAGGTCCGCATCGGGGCTGGCACGTTCGTGCTGGCTGGCACGGCGCTGGGCCGTTTTATCCATCCTGCTTTTTATCTGCTGGCTGCCTTTGTCGGCGCGGGGCTGGTCTTTGCCGGGGTTACTGACATTTGTGGGTTGGCCATCGTGCTGGCCAAGGCACCGTGGAATCGCTCTGGA
>CAYYWB010000119.1:0-7838 GCA_964475285.1 uncultured Bifidobacteriaceae bacterium
ATCCGCTCACGGTGATGAAGCTGCTGTATCACTCGCTGGATTTGAAATTTCCCGAAGGCGACCCGCGCGCGAAGGACGCCCGGATCATTGACTCGAAAATCGAGCACCTGAACAAAATCGTGGAGCAGATTCTTGCCTTCGCGCGCACGACGGAGCCGAAATTTGCGCCAGTGAACTTGAACGAATTGATTGATGAACTCGGATTGCTGGTGCGCCACAAGCTGGCCAACCAGAACATCCGGCTGGTCCGCGAATTGCAGCCGGACTTGCCGCTCGTGATGGGCGACGCCACGCAATTGGAGCAGGCGTTTTTGAATTTGATTCTCAACGCCGCCGAGGCCATGCCGGACGGCGGCACGCTGACCGTCAGTTCCCGCGCCGTTCGGCAACCACGCGCGAGCGAATCGCCGACGCACCTGGCGGTGGAATTCAAGGACACCGGCGCGGGAATGAGCGAAGAATTGCAACGGCGCGCGTTCACGGCGGTTTTGAGTACCACGAAAGCCAAAGGCGCGGGACTCGGCCTGGCCATCGTTGGCCGCATCATTGAGACGCATCGCGGCAGTATTCGCATCAAATCACAAATTGGCCGCGGCACCAGCATTCGCGCTTTGTTGCCGGTAAAGTAATCTGTCGCAACTTCCGTCCGGGGTTTCAACAATTTCACCCCCTGCAATTTTGTGCCTTTGTGGACAAAATCCGTTGTGCTATTTTCTTGCCTCGACTCGCCGGCACGTTTATCCGACGGGGTTTCAAAATTTATGAATTACTCAAAACTAGAATGGTGGCAGCGGTTTCAAAAATATTACACCGAGTTTCCCGCGCTCGGCCTGGCCGTGGATTTAAGCCGGATGAATGTGGACGACGCGTTCTTCGCCAAAATGGAGCCGCGAATGCAAAAGGCATTTGCCGACATGGCGGCACTGGAAGCAGGAGCCATTGCCAACCCGGATGAAAATCGCATGGTCGGCCATTATTGGCTGCGCAATTCCACGCTGGCGCCAACGCCCGAAATCCGACGGGAAATCGAGGAAACCATTGCCCGAATCAAGAACTTCGCGGCGAAAATTCATGCCGGGGAAATCCGTGGCGCGGGCGGAACCTTCAAAAATTACCTTTTGATTGGAATCGGCGGATCGGCATTGGGGCCGCAATTTGTAGCACACGCCTTGGGCAATCCCAAAACCGACAAACTGAAACCGTTCTTTTTCGACAACACGGATCCAGACGGCATGGATCGCGTTCTGGCGACCATCGGCACGGATTTGAATCGAACGCTCTGCATTGTCATTTCCAAATCCGGCGGCACGAAGGAGACGCGCAACGGAATGTTGGTTGCCGAAGATGCCTTCAAACGCGCCGGACTTGATTTTGACCGGCACGCCGTGGCCATTACGATGCAAGGCAGCGAACTCGACAAACGCGCTGTCACCAACAAATGGATCACCCGATTACCAATGTGGGATTGGGTGGGTGGCCGGACCAGCGTGCTTTCAGCGGTTGGATTGTTACCGGCGGCATTGCAAGGAATTGACGTAAAAATTTTATTATCAGGAGCTTGTGAATGTGATAAGGCAACCAGAGCCAGAAACGTAAAAGCTAATCCGGCTGCGCTGCTTTCATTGGCATGGCATGAGTCCGGTAACGGTAAAGGATCTAAAAATATGGTTATTTTGCCATATAAAGACCGATTAGAGCTGTTTTCTAAGTATCTTCAACAGTTGGTGATGGAATCGCTCGGAAAAGAATATGACTTGGATGGTAAAGTCGTCAACCAAGGGATTGTTGTTCTAGGAAACAAGGGGGCGACGGATCAGCACTCTTATGTTCAGCAATTAAGAGATGGGCTGAACAACTTTTTTGTCACTTTCATTGAGGTTCTACAGGACGGTGGCGGCCAGTCTTTGATGGTCGAGACCGGGGTGAGCAGCGGTGATTACTTGCACGGGTTCTATTTGGGAACCCGGCAGGCATTGGCCGAAAAAGGTCGGGAATCCGTCACCATCACCGTAAATGAAGTCTCACCATTTGTCGTCGGTGTCTTGATTACCTTGTTCGAACGGACTGTGGCGTTTTATGCTTCGCTCATTAACATCAATGCCTACCATCAACCAGGAGTGGAAGCGGGCAAGAAGGCCGCCGGTCAGGTCATTCAAATTCAATGCCGAATATTGGAATTCCTTTCCAAACAGTCCGGGGAAACCTTCACGGTCGGAGAAATAGCCAATGGGATTAAGTCCGGTGAAGAATGCGAGCATATTCATAAAATCTGTGAACACTTGGCTGCCAACGGCAAAATTAAATGCTATAACTCATTTGGCAATAATTTGTTAGGAAACAAATATTCAGTCAGTAAATCATAATGTTCACCTATCCAAAACATTACGATGTAATTGTCGTTGGGGCCGGTCACGCGGGAATTGAGGCAGCTTTGGCAGCATCTCGGATGGGCTGTCAAACCCTGCTGCTTACGATGAACGCCGATTCCATAGGCCAGATGTCCTGCAATCCAGCTATCGGCGGACTCGCCAAGGGGCATTTGGCACGCGAGGTTGATGCCATGGGGGGAGAAATGGGCAAGGCTACAGACATGGCCGGATTGCAATTTCGAATGTTGAATACGAAGAAGGGACCGGCAGTCTGGGCACCGCGCGCACAGTGCGACAAGAAGGCATATCAGTTCAGAATGAAATGGATTTGTGAGTCCGAACCCAAATTGGATGTCAAACAAGGACAATCTTTCAAGATTCTGCACAAGGACGGATCGGCCACCGGAGTTGAAACAACGATGGAAGTCCAATACATCGGAAAAGCCATCGTCATCACGACCGGAACATTCTTGCGAGGATTGATGCACATCGGTTCAAATCAGCAATCCGGCGGTCGCGCAGGCGATTCCGCCGCGATGGGGCTTTCCTTATCGCTTAAGGAGATTGGCCTAGAACTCGGACGATTAAAAACAGGCACCCCTCCGCGCCTTCTGCGCCGGTCAATTGATTTCTCCAAGACTGAAATCCAGCTAGGCGACAGCCCTGTTCCCTATTTCACATTCTGGAAGGACGATTTGTTCCACGTGGAACATATGCGCTCAAAACTGAAAGCGTGTGTCCAATCAGGTGATAAATACCCACCCGGCTCGATTCTTGGAAGAATTAATGGACAACTGCCTTGTTTTATAACATTTACAACTAAAGAGACAGCGAAAGTCATCCGCCAGAACTTGCATAATTCGCCTCTATATTCTGGTAGTATCGAAGGTGTTGGTCCCCGCTACTGCCCATCAATTGAGGACAAAATTGTTAAGTTTCCCGAAAAGGAGCGTCACCAGATTTTTTTAGAGCCGGAAGGAATCGAGACTGATGAATTCTATGTGAACGGATTGTCCACCAGTCTGCCTTTTGATGTCCAAGTGGAACTCATTCGCACCATCATCGGATGTGAGAGTGCCGAAATCATGCGTCCTGCATACGCAGTCGAATATGATTTTGTCTTCCCGACCCAGCTTCATCCTTCACTCGAAACACAAGTCTGCAAGAATCTGTTTTTGGCCGGCCAAATCAATGGCACGTCGGGATACGAGGAAGCTGCAGCTCAAGGATTGATGGCTGGAATCAATGCAGCCCGCCGGGTCAAAAGCCTCGATTCGATTATCCTTCGGCGCGACCAGGCATACATCGGCGTTTTAATTGATGATTTGGTTACCAAAGGAACGGTTGAGCCTTATAGGATGTTCACGTCCCGGGCCGAATACCGGCTCCTGCTTCGCCAAGATAATGCCGATCTGCGGCTATCAGAAATTGGCCATGAAATCGGCCTTTTGTCAGATCGCAACTTCAATCAAGTTCGAGTGAAAGGAAACGCTATCAATTGTGAGATAAGTCGTTTAAGTAAAACATATTATAAAACTAATTCTTTGGCTAAATTACTTTCTCGTCCCGAAGTGGCCTACAAGGATTTGCCGGATCGAAATGAAACCTTGCCCAATGAGATCATTCAACAAGTTGAAATAGCCATTAAATATGCCGGCTACATTGAGCGTCAGGAATTCGAGGTCGAGAAATTCAAGACCTTGGAAGACAAAATAATTCCTGATAATTTTGACTTTTCAACAGTTCCCAGTCTCCGGCTTGAGGCGCGGCAAAAGCTGTGCAACATTCGTCCGGACACCATTGGTCAGGCTGCCCGAATTTCAGGAGTTTCGCCGGCCGACATCAGCATTCTCTTGGTTTGGTTGAAACGCTCGGCGGGTGCGAGCGGACACGGTGATACTTCCAAAGAAATTGAAACTTGTGAATCGGATTTGGAAGAGTGAGATTGCTCCGACCAGATGTCACGACTCTTTGAGAACCCGGTCCATCACGCAGCGCGGCATCCGCTGCTTTCCATGCAAACGGCTGCCAGTTCACATTGGTTTTTCTCCGCAATTGATTGCCATTCCACCGCCGAGCAGGCTGATAATGCGGACGTTGGCGAGTTTCAATTGGCGCATTTTTTCCGCCACAACAAGTTGTGCTGGATAACTTTTCAACGATTCCAAGATGTAGGCGTAAGCCTGGGCGTTGCCACAGAACAGCCAGCCGATGAGCGGCACGGATTTTTTCAGGTGCATGAAATAGATTTTACGCCAGAGCGCGTTCGCGGGTCTGCCGAAATCCAGCACGACAAGCCGCGCGCCGGGCCGCGCCACGCGAAACATTTCGTCCAGCCCGCGCTCCCAGCTCGCCAGATTCCGCAGCCCATAGCCGACGGTCACGATGTCAAAAGAATTGTCAGAAAAGGGGATTTGCTGCGCGTCGCCCTGCATGAATTCCAAATTTGAAATTGGAGATTTGAAATGTCGCGCGGCGGCAACTTCGAGCATTTGCGGGCTGAAATCGAGTCCGGTTGTTTCCGCGCCGCGCCGCGCCAGGGAGAAGGCGATGTCGCCGGTGCCGCAGCAAAGATCGAGGGCGCGGCTGCCTGGTTTCGCGGCGGCCAGTTCGGCGACGCGGCGTTTCCAGCGGCGGTGCAGCCCGAAGCTTTGAAGATCGTTGAGCAAATCATAACGCCGCGCGATGGCGGCGAAGAGCGTGTTGACCTTCGCGGCGCGCTGTTCGCCGGGCGCATAAAATTCGTTGCTCACGCGGCCAGTTTAGCACGGCGGACAGCATCAAATCAAAGCGCATAAAATTGCTTTGCGCCGGCGGATGTTTTTGTTATAGTGGCGCTTCAGTTGCCGGACACATAGAAACGGAATTAGCTTATGAGCATTGACCCTGTTTCAACGCGCCAGAAAAAAATTTTGGTCATTGATGATAATGAGATCATCCTGAAGACCACCTCCATGAAACTGCAAAGTGCCGGCTATCAGGTTTTCACCGCGCTGGACGGGTCGGAGGGCGTGGCTGCGGTGCGCAGGGAGAAGCCGGATTTGGTGCTGCTGGACATCACATTTCCGCCGGATGTGAGCGGCGTGTCATGGGATGGATTCCGCATCATGGACTGGCTCCATCGGGTGGATGAAACCAACAAGATTCCCATCATCATCATCAGCGGGGTGGTGGAGGAAAAAAACAAGCAGCGCGCCGCCGCCAGCGGGGCTGTGGCATTTTTCCCAAAGCCGGTCAATTTTGACGAAATGATCAACGTCATCCGCACGACCTTGAACACGGGCGATGCCAAACCGCCGGTCGCCGCCTGACGGGAAAAATCGGGGTTTGCAATTCTGGAGTATTTTTGTAATCTGTCTTTGGAAGCGAGCGTAGCTCAGCCTGGTAGAGCATCACGTTGCCAACGTGAGTGTCGAGGGTTCGAATCCCTTCGCTCGCTCCATTTTCTTCACCCCGCAACCCGGCCAAAACCCGCTTGATTTTGCCGGGATTTGCGCGATCATCTAACCAATGCTTTTGCCCAACCGTCCCGTCACACTGAATGTCGAACAAATTGGCGAATTGAACAACAAGCTCGCCACCCTGCGCCATGACGTGAACAACAACCTCGCGCTGATCATTGCCGCCGTCGAGATTATCCGCCGCAAACCCGAGTCAGCCGAACGGATGTGGAACGGGCTGACGGACAAACCCCACAAAATTGCCGAGTCTGTCGCGCAATTCTCGCGCGAATTGGAAAAGGCGCTCGACATCACACGCCCCTGACGCGGCGGGACGACTGCCGGCGGCAAAAATGCCGCGGCGGCTTTTGGCTTTAGCCCCGGAAAAATCTCTGGCAGACTCGCCCGCGATGGAACGAACCGAAGCGGAGTTGATTGCCGCGGTGCTCAAAGGCGACAGCGCCAGTTTCGAGCCGTTGGTTCAAAAATACTCACCCCGCGTTTTCGCGACGGCCCGCCGCTACGCGCGCCGCGAAAGCGAGGTCGAGGACATCGCGCAGGAAGTCTGGCTCAAGGCGTTCGAAAAGCTCAACGGTTTTCGCGGCGAGGCGCCGTTCGAGCACTGGCTGATGCGGATGACCGTGCGGACGTGCTACGATTTTTTGCGCGGCCACCAGCGCAACCGGGAGTCGTCGTTTTCGGACTTGAGCGGCCCGGAAAGCGAGTGGCTGGAGCGGTTTGTGACCGCCCCGGAAACCGCGGGCGAAAACGCGGAGGCGGCCAGGCTGCTCGTCGGGCGCGTGCTGGAGCGGCTTTCGCCGCAGGCGCGGCTCGTCATCACGCTGCTGGAAATCGAAGACCGTTCGGTGAAGGAAATTTCCAAGCTCACCGGCTGGTCGGTGCCGCTGGTGAAAGTCCGCGCCTTCCGCGCGCGCGCCGAGATGCGGAAAATTCTCGCAAAAATGGCAAAGGATAAATATCTATGATTGTAACCCGAAGCGGCGGGGCTGCGTCTAAAAAAATCAGAGTGCGTATGAACCTCGCCGAATTGCAAAGGAAATTGATTGCCGCCGCCCGCGCGAATATGCCAGGCGACCGGGTGCCTTATGCTTTCGAAAAGCGGGTCACGGCGCTGCTGGCGTCGCGCGTTGCGCCGAAAAATCTGGATTTGTGGGTGCGCGGACTCTGGCGCGCGGCGGTGTCTTGCGTGGCGGTCGCGCTGCTGTGCGGCGCATGGGCGGTTTTCACTCCCGCAGTCACGCCGGGTTCCACCGACCTCTCGCAGGATTTTGAGAACACGCTGCTGGCTTCCGTCAACCAGGGCGATCAAGCTCCGTGAACTTTTGGAAAGTCATTCTGGCCACGATTGTGATTTATGGCGCGGGCGTGATGAGCGGCGGATTGCTCGTCAACCACGTTGATCGTTCGCATTTTCGCCCCCCACACCGCCCGGAGCCGCCGGTGGCTTCCGTCAATTCCAATTCACAGACCAACGGCCAGGGCCAGGCGGCATCCAAATCGCCGCGCCCGACCGAACCGCCGCGCCTGCCCGAAATGTTGAGCCGGCAATTTTTGCAACAGCTTGATGAAGAACTGCACCTGGCGCCGGAACAACATGAAGCCGTCCAAAAAATCATCACCGACAGCCAGAACCTGATGCGCAAGACGATGACGGACGCGCGGCTGGAAATCCGCGAACAGCTCACGCCGGCACAACGAAATCAATTTGATGAACTGGTGAAACGTTCTCCGCCGCGCCGCCAGCCCGGTTCCACGAACGCGCCGCCGGTTCTGCCGCCGGCAAAGACTCCCGCCGCCGCCACGAACGCTCCGGGCATTTGATTTTACTCCTCGCCCAGCAGCGCGCGGATTTCCTTGCGCAGTTGCTTGGTGACGGAATCCACCGACCGGTTGGCGTCCACGATTGTGAAATTGTAAGTCTTTTGCAGACGCCGGAACGCGGCCTGCATTGCAGCCTGATATTTCACAAAGCTGTCAAACATGTCGCGCGACAGGCCGAGGTCCATGC
>CAYYWB010000120.1:0-7818 GCA_964475285.1 uncultured Bifidobacteriaceae bacterium
ATGCGGCAGGCCGCACATCGGCACGCCGTTGCGCGCGGTGAGGGCGAGGTTGAGCAATTGCGCGCCGGTTTGCGCGTCCTCGAAAAACATCTCGTAAAAATCGCCAAGCCGGAACAGCAGCAGCGCATCTTTCGGCAGTTCGCCCTTGATGCGGCGATACTGCGTCATCATGGGCGTGAGTTGGGCTTCGGCAGACATTGCAGCAGGAAAGTTACGCGGGAAAATTCACAACGTCGAAGCGAAATTGTTCACACGAGAATGAGAATCATCGAGCGTCTGGCCCGGCGGGCAATGCACCGGCGCATTTCAGCCGCGAAATTTCCGCGCCGCAGCCGCTGCGGAAAGTCGGATGCATGAATTGATGGCCGAGTTCTATTTTCAGCTTTTGGTTTGAGACGCGCTTGTTGGTCGCGCCGCGTTTGCGGACAATTCCAGCATCTTCGGAAACCGACGGCGGCAAAGGCTTGCCAAGCGTTGCCGCGAGCCACCGGAAAAAATCAATCTGGCTCACCGGCTCGTCGTCCACGGCATTGTAAATTTCACCGGCCCGGCCCTTCTCCAGCGCCGTGATGATGCAGCCAGCCACGTCGTCGCGGTAAATCATGTTCAAAAAACGCGAGCCGTTGCCCTCGATGCGCGCCTCGTCGCGCAGGAATTGCCTGAACCAGTGGCCGCGTTCCGGCCCGTAAATGCCGGCCACGCGCAAAATCACGGCGGGAAAAATAGTGGCACGGGCGTCCCGCCCGTGTGTTTCGGTTCGCACGGGCGGGACGCCCGTGCCACTACCGCCCGCCGCCTCGAGTAAAACCTTCTCCGCCGCGGCCAAAATCTTGGATGTTTCCGCCTCCGGTTCCACCGGGCTGGATTCCGTCACAACCGAGCCGTCATTCTGCCCATAAACGTTCGTGCTGCTGGTATAAATGAATTTTTTCGGCGGCGACTCCGCGAGCCACGAAACCAGGTTTCGATTGCCATCCAGATAAATCTGCCGGTAATTGTCCGCGCCGCCACCGGCGGAGACACAATTTACGACCCAATCGAATCGGCGCGGCAATTCCGCCAGCGTTTCCAGTCTGGTCACGTCGCCAACCAGCGGCCGGATGCCCACCGATTTCATTTCATTTGCCGCCGCCGCGCTCCGCCGCAAACCAAAAACCTCATGTCCCTGGCGGGCCAGTTCCGCTCCCAGCGGGAGGCCGACGTAACCGCAACCGACAATTAATGTGCGCATGGATTTACTATATGCGATTTACGATTTACGCGCCGCTCGAAATTGAAAGGCGGCGGTCAACCGTCGCAGTCCAAACGCTTCGCGAGATTCAAAGACGCACGGTAAACGCGGAGCGTTTGGACTGCGGGTGCTTGATTACCGCTTTGAACGGTAAATAGGGTCACTCCATAACGGCAGCAAAGCGCAGGCCGCGCGTGCTGATGCGGAGTTGTTCGAAGCCGAATTCCTCCATGACCGTTTCGTAAATCAGCACGCCGGTCAGGATCACGTCCGCGCGCAGCCTGGGCAGACCGGGAATCTCCTTGCGCTCGGCGAGCGGCAAACGCCAGAGCTTTTTCCGGTGCGCAACAATCCGGTCAAAATCCAGAATCGTCCGGTCAATTTTTTCACGGTCGAAACGGTCCAGCTTGTGTTCAATCCGCGCCAGGATGCTCGTCGTGCCGCCGGTGCCGACGAGACAGATTTCACCGGGTTCATTTTTCAGCGCGGGCGCAAGCTGCGGCCGGATTTCGGCGCGCAGCAGATTTTTCAGCCAGTCGCGGCAGGCATTGAATTCGGAGCGCGCCGGCGGGTCGCTGTGCGGGAATTGTTCCATCAGCCGCACCGTGCCGAGCGGAAAGCTGTGCGCAAAATGTTTTTTTCCGCCGCCGCCCACAATGAATTCCGTGCTGCCGCCGCCAACGTCCAGCAGCAGCAACGGATGCCGCGCCAGTTCCGGGTCGGTCGTCACGCCTTGAAACACCCATTCGGCCTCGCGCGCTCCCGTGATGATTTCCGTCTTCAACCCGGAAGCGCGAAAAATGGAGCCGGTCAAATCCATCGGGTTCACCGCGTCGCGCGCGGCGCTGGTGGCGATGACGCGGATGGAATCGGAATTTTTTTCGCGGGCGATTTCGGCAAATTCCCAGACGGCCTCGGCGGTGTGTGCAATGGTTTCCGGCTGGAGCCGGTGCGTTTGATAGAAGCCCTTGCCCAGCCGCGTCTGGCGGCTCTCCTCGTGGACGGGCTGCACGTCGCGCCTGCGCACGTCGGCCACCAACAACTTGATTGAGTTGGTGCCGACATCAATGACAGCGCGGCGAACGGGTTCCATTCGCCGGAAAATTACAAGACACCGCCGGGGAAGCCGAATTGAAAAATGTTACATTTTGCGGGCATTGCTTTTGGCGCGTGGCGGATTAGATTTTCCGCGTGAATCTCTACATTCTGCGGCACGGCATCGCGGTGGAACCCGGCACGCCCGGCGTTGAAAACGATTCCGAACGCCCGCTGATTCCCAAGGGCGAACGCCGCCTGCGCGCCGCCGCCGCGGCCATGGGAAAAATGGAGTTGTCCTTCGACTTGATTCTGTCCAGTCCGTTTGTTCGCGCCAGACAGACCGCCGAAATCGTCGCTGGCGAATTGAAATTGAAAAAGCGGCTTCAATTTACCGATACGCTGGCATGTGGCGGCAGCATGAAAAATTTGGTCGGGCTTTTGGCCGGATTGGAATCCGCGCCGGAAAATGTGTTGCTCATCGGGCACGAGCCATATTTGAGCCGGCTCATCAGCCTGCTGGTGTCCGGCGACGCCGATGCGGCGGCGGTTGAAATGAAAAAGGGCGGTCTTTGCAAACTGGAAGTTGGGGAATTGCGGCACGGCCAATGCGCCAGGCTCGCCTGGCTGCTCACGCCGGGGCAAATGGAATTGATGAATTGATTGTTGACCACGAAATACACGAACCACACCAAAAAGTTAATCGGAATGCGCGGCGTTTCTTTCGTGTATTTTGTGTATTTCGTGGTTAAGCATTTCACCCGACGCGGAAAGAAATTTTCTGGATCAGATTTCTCCCGAAGCTGTGCTGCAGGCGATCCAAGATTTCCTTGCGGCGGTAGCGGACGATTTCCGAGAGCCACACGCTGCTGTCCACGTTCACGAACAGCGTGCCCTTGCGCAGATTCGCCGGCTGCGCGTGCGCGGTGATGTTCGGATCCAGCAAGTCATTCCAGACCTTGACGACCTCGGCCTCGGCGCGGCGGTCGTCAATGTGCAAATCCTTCAGCACCCTTGACACCACATCGCCGGCGGCGCGGGCGCGCACGGCCTTCGCGGTTTCCACCGGCGACAAATCCACGCCGCGCCACTGCGCGAGGACGCGATTGCGGGCGGAAACCTTTTTTGGCGGCGGCATCGGGAAATTTTGGACTGAAAACCGGGAACTGAAAACTGAAAACTTCGCGTAGCGGCGTCTCGGCAGTGCGCCGACAAATCCCGGAATGGAAGAATGCGGCTTTCCGCCGAAAGCCGCTGCGCCATTTTGTGCTTGTCAAAGAAGACTTTGTGTTGCAAAGTGATTCCATGAATCCGAACTGGGCTGAAGAAAACCTGCAAACCATCCGCACGTTGATGGAGCGTTCCGCCGTTTACCGCCGCGCGCTCGCGCCGATCATGCTGTTCGCCGGCACAATGGGTGTGCTGACAGCAACGATCGGAATCTGGTCTCAACAGTTTTGGTCTCTACAGGATTCCATGCAGGTGTTTGGCACGCTCTGGCTGGGCACGGCGGCAATTGTTGTGGCCGGCGCGTTTCTCACCGCACGACGACAAGCGATCAAGGACAAGGAACATTTCTGGTCGCCGCCGACACGGCGTGTCGGCCAGGCATTGTTGCCAGCGTTGTCGGCGGGGATGTTTCTAGGAGGCTTGTTCACATTTGTCGGCCTAACCAATGCAATAACTCTTACTTTCATCTGGCTCTTTTTTTACGGTTGCGCCTTGCACTCGGCCGGATTTTTCATGTTGCGCGGCATGAAATGTTTCGGTTGGATTTTCATTGGATTGGCAGCCGTGACAGCTTCAGTTCTCTGCTTTTTGAACATTACTCGGCCTTTAGCTTTTCCCGCGTCAAATATTGCGATCACCGCCCACTTGCTCATGGGCTTTTTCTTCGGCGTGCTGCATCTGGCCTACGGCGCGTATCTGTATTTGACCGAGAAACGAAAGAATGCGGCGTGAACCCGGAACCGTTTTTACAGCTCGACCGTGTGATCCACGAGAAAGGGCGGCTGGCCATCATGTCCATGCTCGCCGCCTCGCCGGAATTGTCGTTCACCGAACTGCGCGACGCGCTGGGCATGACCGACGGAAATCTCACCACGCACATCCGCGCGTTGCAGGAGGAGGGCTATGTGTCGGTGGCCAAGTCGTATCAAAACAACCGCCCGCTCACGACCTGCTCGCTGACGACGCCGGGCCGCAAGGCGTTCGCTGAATACATCAATTTGCTGGAACAGATCGTCCGGCAAAACAAACCCAGATAAAAAATGTTTGAACAAATTCAAACTACCATGGTCTTTTACTTTGTGACGCAAAGTTAATATGATTCCAATCCTGAAATCCGGAACGCCGGCCTCCGGCCCGGCTCATTGGTGCGAGTTGTGGGATGCGCTGCCGTGCCGGAGGCCGGCGTTCCTCTTCTAATGCCATGAAAATCATCCGAGCTGAACATCTGGGAATGTGTTTCGGGGTCAAGGACGCCATTGCGCTGGCGCTGGAAACCGCGCGGCGCGAGCCGCTGACGATTCTGGGCGACCTCGTCCACAACGAAACCGTGCTGGCGGAATTGCGCGCGGCGGGAATCCGCATCGGGCAAAAACCCGTGGAAATCGGAACGCAAACCGTGATGATCACCGCCCACGGCGCATCGGAACGGAGGATGGGCGAAACGCGCAAATTGGGCTTGAACGTGCTGGAGGCGACGTGCCCGCTGGTTCGCGTCGCGCACCGCAGTCTGGCAAGACTGGTGCGGGAAGGATTTCATCCGGTCATCATCGGCAAGCGCAACCATGTGGAAGTGCGCGGCATGACGGAAGACCTCGACAAATTTGATGTCGTGCTTGGCGAAGAAGACGTGGCGAACCTGCGCAGGCGTCCGCGTTTCGGCGTCATGGCGCAGACGACGCAGCCGATTGACGGGGTCCGGCGGCTTGTGCAAATGCTCCGCGAGCGATTCCCGCAATCGGAGGTGCGCTTCATTGACACGGTTTGCCAGCCGACAAAGCAGCGGCAGAACGCGGCGATTGAGCTGGCGCAAAAGTGCGGCGTGGTCGTCGTCATCGGCGGCGCGCACAGCAACAACACGCACGAGCTGGTCAAAACCTGTTCGCGCATTTGTCCGCGCGTTCATCACGTCCAAGCTGCCTCTGACTTGCGCGCCGAATGGTTTTGCGCGAAGGACAATGTTGGAATAACGGCCGGAACTTCGACGCCGGATTCCGTCGTTGCCGCGGTCGAGGAGGCCATTTGCGCTTTGGCCCTGAAGAGCGGTGAATTTTCAAAGGCAATTTGCAGCTAAACCAAAAACCAGGGAAAAAATGACAACTCAATGGTTCAAGCGGCTGGGCTGGTTTTACCTCCCGGTTTCATTGCCGGGCATCATCATCGCCCTGGCGGCGCTGGCATTTTGCGTCCAAGTCTTTGTTGCCGTTGACCGGCGCTCCCATTCGGCCAGCGACACGCTTTACGGCATCTTCCCGTATTTCGCCGGCGCCTTCCTGTTGTTCGATTGGATTGCCGGCAGAACCAGCAGGCAATCGGATTGAGCCAATGACAAGACCCAAACCATGAAAACGAAACCAGTCAACTTTGCGCGATGGTGGATGGTCGTGGTATTTGCCATCGCCATGGCGTGGGTGGAATCCGCCGTCGTTTTTTATCTGCGCTCGATGATTGACCGCATCGAGCCGTATCAACCCGACCCGCTGCCCGTCATCGGCGGGTTCGCCATGGTGGAACTGACGCGCGAGTTCGCCACGATGATCATGCTGTTCGCCGTGGGTTTTCTTGCGGGCCGGACTTGGCGCACGCGAATCGGTTATGCCGCCATCGCCTTCGGCGTGTGGGACATTTTTTATTACGTCTTCCTGAAAATCATGTGCGGCTGGCCGCATTCCGTGCTCGACTGGGACGTGCTGTTTCTGCTGCCGATGCCGTGGTGGGGACCGGTGCTCGCGCCGGTGTTGATTTCGCTGCTGATGATTTTCTGGGGCGCATTCGCCACTCAATTTGAACGGACGCACACCCCGGCGCTGTCAAATCGGCGCGTGTGGATTTTGAATTTCACCGGGGTTGCGCTTGCGCTCTATATTTTCATGGCTGACTCCATTGCCGCCGCGCGTCACGGATTGGAAGCAATTCGCACCATGCTGCCCGAAAAATTCAACTGGCCGCTGTTCTGTCTGGCGCTGGCGCTGATGTCCGCACCAGCCGCGCAGATGTTTCGCCAATTTTTGACCCGGACTCAAACAAGACCCGAAACCGACGCATCGGCTGGTGAATTCGGATGCACGCGCAATCTGCAAAACTAAAAACGCACCTGGCGGAAATCGCCACGCTCCTGCGCGGTGAAACGGAAACCATTTCCGCGTGGAGCGAATGCTGGAACGCACGCCGGTTTGCGCTGCACATTGCCGTGATTATTTTCGGGGCGGGACTTTTCGGCGCGACGATGGGCTGGTGGCGCGATCCGCGGCAGGCGCTTTACGTCGCCATCAAATTTCCGCTCATCATCCTGCTCACCACCGCCGGCAACGCGCTTCTCAACGCCATGCTCGCGCCGTTGCTGGGATTGAACATCCCATTCCGGCAATCGTTTTCGGCCATTTTGATGAGCTTCACTGTCGCGGCGGCGATTCTCGGCGCGTTCAGCCCGGTGATGGCGTTCATGATTTGGAACGCGCCGCCGATGTCGTCGCAAGCCGTCTCCGGCGCGACTTACAGTTTCATCAAGCTCGCAAATGTCGCCGTCATCGCGTTCGCGGGCACAACCGGTAATGTGCGTCTGTTTCAAACGCTCGCGCGGCTCGGCGGAAGCAAAGCCGTCGCATTTCGCGTGCTTGTGGCGTGGCTGGCGGGCAATCTGTTTCTCGGCAGCCAGCTTTCTTGGATTCTGCGGCCGTTCATCGGCTCGCCCAATCTGCCGGTGGAATTTTTCCGGGCCACGGCCCTGCACGGGAATTTTTACGAAAATGTTTTCCATTCACTGATGCAAATCCTCACATCCGACTAAATCAAACCAACAACACCATTGACCTATGAACGAACAAAATCCAGTCCCGCCACAAATTCCACCGCGCATTCCGCCCGTTGCCACGCCAGGTGTCCTGCAATTGGGCGATGATCCGGCCGAGCGCATCCCAATTTCAAACGTCGTCGCGGCGATTGATTCCATCCTGCGCCACCCGCGCCGGGTGATGTTCCAATTGCGCCAGCCGGACGCGGGCAAGCTGATAGCGATGATGCTGCTCGTCTCGGTCATTTGCAGTTTGATTTACGGCGTGGTGGTCGGGACATTTTCCGGAGGCGACCAGCTTTGGGCCGCGCCCGCCAAAATCGCGCTGGGTCTGATGATCTCGGCGCTCATCTGCCTGCCGAGCCTTTACATCTTCACCTGTTTGAGCGGCTCGCAGGCGCGGCTCGTCGAGGTTTGCGGACTGCTCGCCGGATTGCTGATGCTGATGACGATTCTGCTCATCGGCTTCGCGCCGGTCGCGTGGATTTTTTCGCAATCCACCGAATCGCTCGCCTGGATGGGCACGCTGCATCTG
>CAYYWB010000121.1:0-7808 GCA_964475285.1 uncultured Bifidobacteriaceae bacterium
TCGCCCGACGGCCACCAGCACGCGGTCGTAAAGCTCCTCGATTTTCTTCCCGTCAAATTCCATCGCCACTTTGATTTGTTTTCCCGCGGTGGCCATCTTGATCACACGCGCCTTGAGCCGGATTTCCTTGAACGCCTTTTTCGCATTCGCCACGACATAGCGCGCCAAATCCGCGTCGGCGCCGGCAAGCACGCTGTCGAGCGCCTCGACCAGGACAATTTTGCTGCCCAGCGCGGCATATACGGTGCCGAGTTCCATGCCGATGTAACCACCGCCGACGACGAGCAGGTTGTCGGGAATGTCCTCGATTTCGAGCGCGCCGGTCGAGGTCATGATGCGCGGGTTGCCAAGATCAAACGCCTTGGGCATCGCCGCGAGCGAGCCGACCGCCAAGATCGCCTGATCGTATTCGATGAATTGCTGGCCTTTGTCCGTCTCGACGCGCAGCTTTTGCGAGCCTTCGAAATAACCGCGCCCCTGAATAACCTGCACGTTGCGCATCTTTGCCAACGACACCACGCCGCCGCCGAGCTTGTCCAAAATGGATTCCTTCCACGCCCACAATTTCGCCACATCCACCGACGGTTCGCCGAACGAGATGCCGCGATGCGCCGATTCGCGCGCGTTGACAATCTGGTGCGTCGCATAAAGCAGCGCCTTGGAGGGGATGCAGCCGCGATTCAGGCACACGCCGCCAAGCCGCTTCTCGCGCTCGACCATGATGACCTTCTTGCCCAAGTCCGCAGCGTAAAACGCCGCCGCATAACCGCCCGGCCCGGAGCCGACAACAACGATCTGTGTTTTGATGGAATCCATTTTATTATTTCATCCGCGAATTTCGCCAATTTCCGCGAATCTATTTTAACGTCAATTCGCGCAATTAGCGGATTAAATTTTTACCGTGTATTCCTTGAAATCCTGCAATGCCGCGACCAAATCCACGGTGAACCTCGCCGCCTCGCCGCCGTCAATCACCCGATGATCGTAGCTCAAGCCCAGCGGTGTCATCATGCGGATGACCACCTTTCCGTCGCGCGCCACCGGCTTCATCGCGCCACGACCGAGGCCGAGGATGGCGACTTCCGGCGTGTTGACAATGGGCGTGAAGTGCGCCCCGCCAATCGCGCCCTGATTTGAAATCGTGAAAGTGCCGCCCTTGAGTTCCTCGGCGGAAATCTTCCGGTCGCGCGCCCTGGCTGCAACTTGTTCCAACTCATTTGCCAGATCCAAAATGGATTTCTTGTCCACGTCGCGGATGACCGGCACCAGCAACCCCTGCTCCGTGTCCACCGCGATGCCGATGTGATAGTATTCCTTGAGGACGATTTCATTTGCCGCCTCGTCAAGGCTGGAATTGAACAGCGGATGCTTCTTCAATATTTCCGCCACCGCCTTGAGCACCAGCGGCGTGAGCGTCAGCCGCGCGCCCTTCTTCCCGTATTTGGCCGCGAACTTTTTCCGCAACTCGTTCACCCGCGTGAAATCCGCCTCGTCAAATTGCGTCACGCGCGGCACGGCGTTCCAGCTTTCGCCCAACCGCCGCGCAATCACCTGCCGCAACGGCGACAGCGGCTTCCTGCTGACCGGACCCCATTTGGAGAAATCAATGCTTTCGGTGGTAGGACGCGTCACTCCGTGCGCGCCGCCCGTTGCTTTGCTTTTTGCCGCCGCAATCAGCCGCTGAATATAATTCCGCAAATCGCCGACAACAATCCGCCCGCCGGCTTCAGTTCCGCGAATCTTCCGCAAATCAATTCCCAGCTCCCGCGCCATTTTGCGAACCGACGGCGCGGCCACCGGCGCAACCGTGGAAGCCGGTTCTCCCTCGTCCTCGTCCTCGACTTCAATTTGTTCGGTAGGGCGCGTCACTCCGTGCTCGCCGGTCGAAGTTCGACCTCCCGATTCGGCGGGCAGAGGACTGCCCGCCCCACCAGCCGCCGGCTGCCCGGTTTCATTCAGAGTCAGGATGCGCTGGCCGACGCCGATGCGGTCGCCCGGCTTCACATAAATTTTCGCGACGACCCCCGCCGCCGTGGACGGAATTGAGGCCACGGCCTTTTCATTTTCCAATTCGAGAATGGCCTGATCCCTGGCGACCGGGTCGCCTTCCTTCACGAAAAGGTTGACCACGACGCCGGAATCGGCACCTTCACCCAGCTTGGGAAGTTTTACATCCATAATAACCAGCGCGCAGCTTGCCGGAGAAATTGCTCGTTTTCCAGAAATAAATTACCCGGCCTGGCCTCATCCTCCTTCTCGTCCTCGTCCTTGTCCTCGAATTCCAGCGCCGTGCCGCTAATACCAGTCTGTGTTTCGCCAATCTAATATGAACCGGCTCATTTCGTCCTGAAGGATTTTGAACAACCAAGGAACAAAGCAACGAAACCGGACAACTTTGTTCCTTCGTTACTTTGTTGTTCAACAACTCGACACTCCCCTATTCAGCAGTATTTGTTCCCAATAATGACAATACGTTACCGTCCCCAATTTCAGGGACGCCGACACGGCGTCCCTCCCAGTCCGCAAGTCGGTGCCAACCGAAGCGAGATTGAATGTCTTGCCGGAACAATTTACAGTGAGTCCGTGAACAACAAAACATTGCCCGGTCCTGTTTCATCATCCCGGCGGCGCGCGCGCCAGCTGCGGATGATTGGCGTTATCGTGCTGGCGCTGGGAATCGTAGGCGCGGGCATTGTCTATTGGATTGGGACGCGTTCCCCGGATTTGTCAAACGACATTTCCATGCTGGGATTCAACCGGGCCGAGACGCGGCAAATGGGTCAGCTTTACGGCACACAGGGTCTGTTGATTCAGAAATGGTATGAAGACCTGAAACAGCCCGGCACGCAGGCCGTCATCATCACACTTTTCTCAACCCTTTTTGCCGCCGTTTGTTTTTACATTGCCCGGTTGCTGGACGTGGACGACGAACCGGCTTGAGCGCGGAGGTTGGTCACGGAATACCGAGGACGTGGACGTGGACGTGGACGAGGATGAGGAGGAACAATTCGCGCCGGAAAAGAAATTGTTCCCCTGCCCTGTTGCGTTATCATCGAGCCTGATGCCAGTCCAAAACCGAATCGTCAAGGTCCAGAAACGCAATCGCGCGCTCGTCCGATTCGATCCGGCCCGCATCGGCAAGGCGATGTTGCGCGCGGCGGAGTCCATTGGCGGCTTTCAACAGGATTTTCTGCCGGGCGTGAATGACCGGATTTTCGCGGCAAACAAAACGGACGCGGACATCGCGGCGTTTCTGGCGGACGCAGCCATCGTCTGCCTCAATTCCGATCCGCACCATCTCATTTCCAATTTCCCGCCGACGATTGAGACGATTCAGGACGAGGTGCTGCACGCGCTGCGCAGTTACGGATTTCAGAAAACCGCCGACGCCTACGAATGTTACCGCTGGGGGCGGCACTGGCTGCGGGAAGGTGCGATTACGAAAGAGCAATTCGTCGGCAACGGCTTTCCGAAGGAGCGGATGTCACAAATCCTCGAATGGAACCGCCGGCACGGCGTGGACACGATTGCGGGCTTGAACGAAACCGTCCGCAGCGGGCGCATCAAGGCTGTGATTGCCGCGTCGCTCGCGGCCTACGAAGCGTCGCTGGACGAGGCGGCGCAAAAAGTGGTGACGCGCCTGAACGCGGGCGACAAGCTGCGGATGATGTGGGTGAGCGGACCGAGTTCCTCCGGCAAGACGACGACGACGGTGAAATTGACGGAGCGGCTCAAACAACACGGCCTGCGGTTTTTGATGCTGAACCTCGACGACTATTTCTGGTCCGCCATCGAGCATCCGACGGACTGGCTGAACGACCGGAATTATGAGACGCCGGAGGCGCTGGACATCCAGTTGTTGAACGGACATTTGCGCGCGCTGCTGGACGGCGGGACGATTGAGAAGCCGATTTACAGTTTCAAGGAAGGCCGGCGCACCGGAACCAAGCCGGTGAAACTGGAGCCGGGACAGATTCTGCTGCTCGACTGCCTGCACGGGTTTTATCCGCCCATCACCGAGGGCATTGACTCCTCCGCGCAATTCAGGATTTACATCGAGGCGATGAACGTGCTTTACGAGGGCAATGGCAGCACGAAGCGGCTGACGCAATTCACCGACGCGCGGCTAATCCGGCGGATGTTGCGCGACGTGAAATACCGCAACCACAGCGCGCTAAACACGATTTTGCACTGGCACTACGTCCGCTACGGCGAATTGTTCAGCATCATCCCGCTGATGAGGCTGGCCGATCACGTCGTCAACGGCGGGATGCCGTTTGACCTGCCCGTTCTAAAACCGTTCTTCATGGGCGACGGCGGGCTGCTGCCCAAGCCGGAAGAATTCGCGCCCTACGCGGGATTTCTCGACGCGCGCATCCGCTACGACCGCGTGAAGGCGCTGCTCGAATCAGTGGAAGGTTTCACGGAGAAACAGCTTTCAACCTGCGATCTCATCCCCGGCGACGCGGTCATCCGCGAATTCATCGGCGGCAGCACGATTAAGATTCCGCACAACGAATAGCAACGGCTCGACTGCCACGCCATCCCTGCCGGTCTCGGAGTTCAGGCTCAAATGCTTTGTGCCGCGTGGCCGGCTGGCTAAACTGCGCGACCATTTCGTCAGCAACGGGCCGCCAGAGACGCAAAGTAGCGCTGGAGTGCCGCCGTCAAACGCTCTTCCGCCTCCCTTGGATATGGAACATCCTTGTGGGCGGTAGAGAACAGGTTCATGGTGGCGTTGGCCTCATAAAAAACCAGCAACCCATCGGCATCAACATCGAAATCAATGCCAAACACATCCAAGGGGATCCGCTCCCGAATTGCCCGGAGCGATTGGACGGCGGACCGTCCCAGTCCCGCTTCCGGGTTTTTGCATACGCGTTTTTCCTCGTCTAGCAAATACGAATTTTCCAGATAGAATTGCGCGCGCTTTTCAGTTTTTCGGCCATGCACACTCCAATTGGCGTCGAAATCAATACGGACAACGACGATTTCATCCTTGACGACAGCTGCCCGGATTTTGCGGTAATATTTACCGCCTCCTTTGGTGTCTATAAACTCCGTCACAAAAAACCGCTCCGGGAAGTCGGAAGAAAGCACCGCGACAAGAGCATCCCGGGAGTCCACCTTGGTCATCCCCTTGCTCTCCTGGGAAGCCAGTGTCCGCGTAATCAGGGGGTAATTGAATTGATCCTCGATTTCATGCATCAATTCTTCACCGGTTTTTCCAACCGAGGAAAAGCGCATGGTCTTCGGAACCCGGATTCCGGGAATATTACCGAGGAGCTTTGTTGACCCATCTCTCGAGGTCTGAACAACCTTGGTTGGATGATTGACGACCGGAACGCGAAAGCTGTCAACCACCGCGCTCAAGCTCCATAGGTTGCCCCCGGAAAGGACAACCTCGCCATTTGCACAGTTGTTCAGCACAAAGTCCGGCTGCGGGATTTTCTTCCGGGCCGATTCCCGGATTGCATCGCCCTCGAAAATGTAGGTGAAATGAAAATCCCCGCTGAAACGCCCGGCAAGCTGGCCGGGATAGTTTGGGCAACCCAGGCTCAAAGATTCAAATGACTTGAGTGTGTCATCGAGAACCGGATTCGGACTTATGACAAGGGCATCAGCTTTTTGAGTCGCGCGCCGTTCGGCAATGAATACAGGCGATGAATCAACCCTCATCTGGAGCGACTTCCGATAAATCTTTTGCGCCTCGGCTGGTCGCTTAAGCCCTTTCAATATCCGGCTTTTTGCATAGAAAGTCTCGCATTTGCCGGGATCCGATTTTAGCGACTGGTCGCAAGCAAGCAACGCTTCGTCAAATCTGTTCAGTTCAAGCAACACCGTCGCCTTGGCAAGCCATGCCTTGGCGTTGGAGGGATTGCCGTTGAGCGCCCGGTCGCAGGCCTGCAAGGCTTCCTCATGGCAGTTCATTCCAGCCAGGGCGATTCCGAGATTTGACCACGCTTCCTGTGATTTGTCTTCCAATGCAATCGCCTTGCGCGCGAGTTCCCCGGCTTCAACGAATTGTTTAAGCTTGATTTTGACGGCTGACAGGTTGTTGAGAGTTGACACCCTGTCAGGAACGAGCTTTAAGGATCGTGCAAATTGTTCTTCGGCCGCTTGAAGATTGTTTGCTTCAAGCAGATGCAAGCCTTCAAAGAAGAACTGTTTGGCTGTTTCAAAGTCGTCCATGCGAATCGCGGCCCAATCTCCACGGCCGAATGCTAAAAAATATTCCAAGCAAACGCAAGGCAGGGCGGATTTGTGCCTGTTTGGGGCAAGCGTGTGGAATTGCTCGCCAATCACTTCATCATTTCATCCAGCGTCGGATTCATGGCGTCGGCCCAAATCCGGTAGCCGCGTTCGCTGGGATGCAGCAAATCCGGCATGATGTCGCGTGACAAGGTGCCGTCGGCTTCCAGGAATTTCGGGCCAATGTCGAGAAACCGCACCATCCTGCCGTCGTCGAGCTTGGCAATGACGGTGTTGATCAGGGCGACCTCGGCGCGCTGCGGGTCGTCCAGCGTGCTGCGCGGGAAAATGCCCAGCAGCAGAATTTTGCTTTCCGGCAATCGGGCGCGGATGTCGGCCACAACCGCCTGCACGCCCGCGATGGTTTCGGGAACGGTGTTGCGCGTCGTTTTGTTGTCGCGTTCCTTGCCGGTGTTGTTCGTGCCAATCATCAGCACCACCACCTTGGGCTTGATGCCGTCAAGCTCGCCATTGTCCATGCGCCAGAGGACGTGCTGGGTGCGGTCGCCGCTGATGCCGAAATTGGCGGCGTGGCGCGGCGCATAATACTGGTTCCACACGTTCGAGCCGCGATTGCGCCAGAAATCCGTGATGGAATCGCCCATGAACAAAATGTCAATGCCGCCCTGTTTCGCCTGCGCCACAAAACCTTCGTAGCGCGCAACCCATCCGGCGCCGAGCGGCACGGGATTGGTGGCCGTGTTTTGGACAACGGTATTTGTGCCGGCGACGGGGACGGTGTTCTGCGCGAACAAGTTCGCAGCGCACAGGAACACGATGAAAAGGAACAGCGGGCGTCGGATGTTTTTCATGCCTTCAGGATGCGAAAATCATTTTTCCCCGGCGAGCAAAATTTCCGTTCCGGCGGGCATGAGCAGCCCGCCTTTTGTGGGTCGTCGCCGGGACGCCGACGGTTGATTTGAAGCCGGCAGAAACCACGGCGCGGACGGCGACAAGATGTTTGTTGAAAAAATAAATGTCTGATTTCGCGTCTATCGGCAATAAATAGGCAGATGCAAGATGCGGGCGACATGGAACTGTTGCGGGAATACGACCGGCAAGGCTCGGAAGCGGCCTTTGCCGCGCTCGTTCAACGTCACGTCAGCCTGGTGTATTCGGCGGCGCTCCGGCACGTCGGGATCGCCGCCCACGCCGAGGAAATCACGCAGGCCGTCTTTGTCATCCTCGCCCGCAAGGCCGCCGGCCTGCGCCCGGACACCATTTTGGAAAGCTGGCTTTACGAAACCACGCGGCTGACGGCGTTGAGCTTCCGGCGCGGGGAACGCCGCCGCCAATTTCGCGAACAGGAGGCTTATATGCAATCCACCCTTCAGGAATCCGCCGACGCTTCAACTTGGAATCAGCTCGCGCCGCTGCTCGACGAGGCGATGGCGTGGCTGGGAAAAAAAGACCGGGACGCCGTCTTGCTGCGTTTTTTCAAGGACAAAAATCTGCGCGAAGTCGCGGCGGCGTTGAAGGTGAATGAAACGGCGGCGCAACGGCGGGTGCATCGCGCGGTGGAAAAATTGCGGGCATTCTTCACGAAACGCGGAATT
>CAYYWB010000122.1:0-7769 GCA_964475285.1 uncultured Bifidobacteriaceae bacterium
GGTGCGGGTGGTGGAGCCGCCGCCGCCGGCGGAACTGGCCGCGCGCACCGCGCGACGTGTGACAGGCGTGGCTCTAACGCCAGCCGAAGCGTCTTTAAATAAAGTCGTTGGTGATTCATTTGTGCGCGCAAGTTTGTTGCCCGCGGAATTTTCCGGGCGCTACCGGCAGCAGTTCGTGGACCGGCTCTGGCTGCGCGGGCTGGTGACGACGGGCATTTTATACGCAATCGGCGTGGTGATTTATTTTTGCGCGACCCGGGTTCTGGAATACAAGACCGTCGCGGTGGAGCAGCAGGTCGCGCAACTGGCCGGCGGCTACACCAACGTGCTGCAGCTCAAGGCGCGTTACGCGGTGCTCGCCGAGCGGCAGCAGTTGAAATACGCCGCGCTGGACTGCTGGAAGATTGTCGCCGAGCAGATGCCCCCCGGCCTCACGCTGCAACGCTCCAGTTTCGCCGACGGCCAGAAGCTGACCCTGTCCGGCGTCTGCCCGCCGGACCAGATCGGCCAGATTTCGGATCAGGGCAAATTTTACGACGCGGTGCGCAAGGCGAAGCTGGACGGCCAGGATGTGTTTGAGCCGACGGCGGTCGAGCCGTTCATCTACGGTCAAAGCGCCAACCAGGCGAACTGGCATTTCACGCTGCAACTGAAACACGCGGAGGCCGCGCCGTGAAAAAATTCTTCGCGCAACTCCGGCCGCTGGAACGCCGCCTCGCCGTCGGCGTGCTGGTGGTGTTCATCCTGGTGTTGAACTGGGTGTTCATCTGGCCGCACTTTTCGGACTGGAGCGATCTGCGCGGCCGTTTTGAGGTGGCGAAGCAGAAACTGGCGCTGTATCAGACGACCATTTTGCAGACGTCAAACTACGAGGCGCAGGTGAAGGTCTTTGAAAGCCAGGGCGACGTGGTCGCGCCCGAGGACCAGTCCATCAATTTCCTGCGCGCCATCCAGGCGCAAGCCACCGCCAGCCAGGTCCAGATGGGCAGCATGGGGCGGCCGAGCACGCGCACCAACGACGCGTTTTTCGTCGAGCAGGTTCAAAACATCAACGTCACCGCCACGGACGAGCAACTGGTGGATTTCCTTTACAAGCTCGGCTCCGACGCCTCGATGATCCGCGTGCGCGACCTGGAGCTTCAGCCCGACCCGCCGCATCAAAAACTCAACGCCAACATCCGGCTCGTCGCCAGTTACCGTAGAAACGCCCCGGCCAGTTCGAAAACCGCAACCGCAAAGGCACCATGAAAACGACCCGCCTTCGCCACGCTCCGGCGCGGCGAGCCATAAAAACTTTAACCCAGTGTAAAATGAAAACGATCCACCTTCGCAGCGCCATGGCGCGGCACGCCACGCTCGTCCTGATCCTGTTTTTAACCGGCCTGAATCTTTGGGCGCAGACGCCGACGACGCCGCTGCCAGGCCCGGTTCGCCCGCGTCCGCGCGCCGCGACCAACAACCCGGCCGGCGCGCCGGCAACGGGTCCCGCCATTGCAACGACGGCGCCGGGAGCGGCGGTTTCGCCCGACAACACCGGCGGGCCGGAGGGTGAAGGCGCCGGCATCGAATTTACCTACGACGGCGTGGATGTGGAGCAGGTGCTCGACGTGTATTCCGATCTGGTGGGGCGCACGCTGATAGCAGGGCCAGTGCCAAAGGCGTCCATCGTGTTGAAGACGCAATCGCCGCTGACCCGGCCCGAGGCGATTGAGGCGTTGCAGGCGGTGCTCGCGCTCAACGGCATCACGTTCGTCAACATCGGCGAGAAATTTGCAAAAGTGGTGACGCCGGAGCAGGCCGGAGGGGCCGGTGGATTGGTGGACACCAACGATGCGGTCAATTTGCCGGAGATGGGTCCGTATGTGACGCACATCGTGCAGTTGAAATACGTCAAGCCCAGCGTGATGGGTCCCATCATCCAGCCCTTCGGCAAACTGGCGAACAGCATCACCGCGATTGACGACAATGGCATCCTCGTCATCCGCGACTACGCCGAAAACGTCAAGCGGATGCTGGAAATGATAGCCAAGATTGACGTCAGCGTGCCGGCGGTCTATGTGTCGGAAGTCATCCCGATCCGCTACGCGCAGGCCGAGGACATTGCCAACGCGCTGAACAGCCTCGGCGGCGGCGGCGGCTCGACCGTCTCCGTCGGCGCTGCCACCAGCACCCCGACCATCAACGGAATTTCGGGCAACCGCACCGCCGGAACGACGTTGGGGGGATTGGGATCCACGACTCAACCCGGTGGTGTCAACAACAACAACAACCCGGCGGCCAACCCGCTTGGCCAGCCGCGCACGACGACAAATCCCAACGGCACGCCGTCCGGCTCGCCGTCAACCTTGCAGCAGCGCCTGCTCAACATTGTCAATCAGGCGAGCGGGGGAACCGGCGGGCCGGGCAAGCAGGAGCCAATCCAGATTTTCGGCCAGGCCAAAATCATCGCCGATGTCCGCGCCAATGCCCTGCTCGTCTTTGCCACGCGGCAGGACATGGACATGATCAAGCAGGTCATCGGGAAACTGGACGTGCTGCTCTCGCAGGTGCTCATCGAGGCCGTCATCATTGACTACGAACTCGGCCCCAACACGTTTAGTCTCGGCGTCTCCGCCGCGCAAAGTCCGCAAACCTATTCGCCAAGCCTGCCTGCGTCTGGCGCGGGAGGTTTCAACAACGGTCAGTCGTTCTATAATTTTGCAACCGGCCTGCTTGGCAGCGGCGGTAGCAATACAACAACCAGTGCCAACAGCGCCTTCGGCAACGGCCTTCCCAGCGGTTTGAGCTATTTCCAAAACATTGGCCCGAACTGGAACGTGGCGTTGCAGGCGGCGGCGGCGGACAGCCACGCGAGCGTCATCCAGCGCCCGCGCATCACGACGTCGCAGGCGAAAGCCGCAACGTTCTTCGTCGGCGAGACGGTGCCCTACATCACCAGCTTTGGCAATTACGGCTACGGCAACCAGTCCACTTACTCGCAGCTTTCCGTCGGCATAGAACTGGATGTCACGCCGTTCATCAATCCCGATGGACTGGTCGTCATGGACGTCCAGCAGGAAATTGACGACATCATCCCGAACGGCGGCGTCGAAATCAACGGCACTTCCGTGCCCAGCACCACCAAGCGCACGCTTAATTCTGAAATCGCCGTCAGGGACATGGACACCGTCATGCTCGGCGGCTTCATCAAGAACGCAAAATCCACAGGCAGGACCGGCGTGCCGTTTTTGCAGGACATTCCCCTGCTCGGCAACCTGTTCAGCCAGCGCAGCAGTTCCAAGCAGCGCGAGGAACTCATTGTCCTGATGCGGCCCACCGTTTTGAAGACGCCGTTTATCGCCGCGACGAACACCATCATCGAAGGACGACGGCTGCCGGGCGTTTCCGCCTCGCTGGCCGAGGACTCCGAGGAGCAGAGCAAATCGGTTGCGGCCGAGCGCAAGACGGAATTGAAAAATCCCAAGACCATGTCCGGAGGCTTCTTCAACACCCCCATTCCGACAAATGCGCCTTCGGAAGAACTGCCCCAGCCGCAAGACCAGGGCGACAGCTTTTTCACCCCGGTTCCGCCGCCCGATGCGCCGATCGTTGTTCCGGCGGACATCAACAACGCCGCGCCGCCGCCGCCTTGACGCGCCGCTGGAGAATGACTAATGACGAAAAGCGCTAATGACTAAAGAATGACGAAGTTCAAATGACCAATCAGCCTCCGCTGCGCGAACACTGGATTCGGAATTTGTCATTGGGAATTCTTTGGTCATCCGGATTTAGGAATCAGGCTCCTTGACGTTTGGAATGGGTGAAAGTGTGGTGGCGGAGCGACCTTGGAAATTAGCCAGGGACAACGTCCCTGGTTGGGAGCCAAAGGAAATCCGTCCCGCGGGGGACGGTGGAAAGGCCGGGAAGGGAACCGCCTCCAGCGTCCTTTCAGGACGCATGGTTTTACCGGACATTTTTCCCGGCACGTTGTGCCGGGCTGATTTCCGATGTCGCTCCGCGACGAATTACTTTTTGGCCGCCGGTCCGTGGGATGAATCCCACGGCTACCATCATGCGTCCGTTCGCGCGGCGCAAATGGAATCGCGTAGCGATTGACCGGTGGCAGCCGTGGAATTGATTCCACGGACGGGCACGTCAAAATGGAAATGCGTCGCATCGCGACGCTTGAAACCGGAACGGCGGCGCATCCTTCAACCGTCAATTCCCCGCCGCCGGAGCGTTGGTGTCATTGCCGCCGCCGGGAATCAATTCCTCCAGGCTGCGGAAGGGATGCAGCGGCAGTTCGATGAATTTCGGGATGAAGCCCGGCACATACACCGGCTCCTTTTTCGGATTGTCCAGCGTGCCGGTGACCTGGTATTCAAACACCTTTGTGAGGGGCGCGGTGAACAAACTGATGGCCCAACCCACGCCCCAGACGTTGTGCAGCAACTGCGCGGTGACACGCGCGTTCACGTTCCCGCGCAAATCCACCGTGCCGGCGTATTGCAGGCGCGTCAGGTCGGTGTTGATTTCCAGCGGATTCGAATAAATCACGCCGTTGGTGACGGCAAATCTCGCCTGGGCGTCCCTCGCGCGGCTGTTGCCCAGCCCCGGCGAGACGTAATTCAAAACCGGCGACAATAGGCCGAACATCGGGATGTCCCAGATCAGTCCGTCGCGCAGATGCGCCTGGCCGTAGCCGTCCATCGTCCGCCAGTCCCGCGTGTCCGCCTGCGTCACGACCACCAGCCCGGACAGCGCGCCTTCGAGGTGATTGGTGGACGACGCCAGATCCGCCGCGAGCGCGTGCAGGTTGATGTTGGTGACCTCCGCGGTGCATTGATAATCCGCGCCCTCGTGCGGCACGCGAAAATCGAAGTCCGCGGAGCCGCTGCCGCTGCCGTCGTAAAGTTCCGCCTCGATGTTCGTCAAAATCAGCGTCTCGCCCAGCCAGTGGATTGTGCCGGTCACCCGCGACGCCCGAAGCTTGAGGCATTGAAACGGCACGCCTCCCACGACGTCAAAGCGCAAATCCGCGTCGTCCACGTCATGCACGCCGTTGATGTCGTGCAACGGCACGCACCCCTCCACCAAAACCGTCGGCGGCTGCAGAAAATGATACGGTTCCATGATGCGGGCGGTTTTCGGGCCGATGGCGCGCGCGATGGCCGCCGGGTCGGCGGTGCTGTGGCCGTTCTTGAAGAAAATCAGCTTCCGGTTGAAATCCAGAGTGACCATGCCGGCGGTCATCTCCTGCGCGCCGCGCCACGAATGCGGATTGGAAAATTCCAGCGCGCGGTTCGTGTATGAAAATGAGCCCGCGACGCTGTCAAAGGACTCGCCGCGGACGGTGAAATTCGTCAGCGCCACGCCCCCCGCCGCGCCGATGCTGTCGTAATCATCCATGCGCCCCCGCGCGTCCGCCTCGAATTGCGCCGGCGCGGCGAGCCGCACGATTTCCAGACCGCGCGCGGCGTTGCCCGCCGTCAAAAACGGGCGCAGGCATTCCGGGTCGAACGCGCCGCCGACGTGCCAGCGGTATTCCTTCGTGGCGTCATCCTCGCTGCCGCTGATTTCCAGCCGCGTTTTGGATTGCGCGACCGTGGCGGCGGGCAGCCGCCAGACGAGGTTCGAATATGAAAATTGCGCGCGCGCCAGGTCAATGTTCGCGCCGAACGCCGCGCCGTTTGTGAAGGCCAGTTCGCCGAGCAGCCGGAGTGTCGGCTGCACCTCGGCGCGCCAGCCGGGCTGGCGGTTTGTCCACGCCGGCAGAACCAGCAAGCCGCCGACGCGCAGCGACGGCGGCTGCGTCCACGAAATTTCCGCGAACCGCCCGCGCGCCTTGTCCGTGAGCAATCCGGCGGCCGCGTGAAGATCGAATTGCGAGGCGTTGGTGAATCCCAACTCGCGCGTGGCCACGTTCAGCCAGGCCCGGTCTTCCAGCCCGCCGCCGCCGAGCCGGGCGGACAGATTGGTGACGGCCAGTTCCGGCGCGCTCCAGAAACCGGCGCACGAAATCGTGTCCGCGTTCAACGGGTCGGATTTCAACTGCGCGAGCCGGGCCGTCCAGACCAGCCGATACGGCTGCAGGTTGGTCCACCACGACCATGAAGGATCAAAATGGATTGCGGCGTTGGTGGGCGCGGTGAGGGTCGCGGCGGCCTCAAAATTTTGCGCGGTCAATCCCGGCGTCCATCCACCCTGCCGCGCCGTGAGTTTGGTCACCGTCAATTCCGGCGCGCTCCAGACGCCGTCACATTCAATCGTGCTGGCACTGGCCTGTTTTGACTGCGCTTCCGCGGCCCGCGCCGTCCACGCGAGCCGGAATGGCTGCAGGTTTGTCCAAAAACCGGTCAACGCGGTGACACTTGCCGGGTTGTTGGCGGGCGCGGTAAGTCTGGCGATAAACTGGACATTGCTCGCGCCGGCCCACGGCGTCTGGACCCCGGGCGCGGTGACGGCCAGATGGACAATGAAGGAATGAATGTCGCGCGCGTCACCATCCACCGTCAGGCTCAATTGCGGTGTCCCGGTGAAATGGATTTTGCCGAGCGTGTCGGAAAATGCCTGCAACTGCGCCCGCGAAGCCGGCGCCCCGCCGGCGCCGGCGCCGCGAAAAACCGGCCAGTCGCGGATTTCCGGCGCGTGGGCGATGTCGCCGGACAGGGCGAATTTTGCGCCCGCGAAGACGGCCTTGAAATTGTCGAGCGACCACGTGTCATTTTCCTGGAACCGCAGCTCGGTCTGGATTTTGTCGAGCGTGAGGGCGTTTGTCGGCGAGAGCGGCAGGGTGAATTTGCCCTGGTTCAGCGTGAAGCCGTCAAGTTCCAGCCGCCGGTGCAGCAGGGCGCGGTAATTCAATTCCAGCCGGACTTCAGCGGCCGTCAGCGCCGGGCTGCCGGGTTCCGCCCCGGCGGGTTGTCCCGCGCGGACGTTGTCCGCGATCAACCCGCGAAAAAGGCTGAAGCGCAGCCGGGAAAATTCCAGCCCGACGCCGCGTTCGCGCAGGGCCGCCACCAGCCGCCGCTGCAAAAAATCCGGCACGCCGGCGCGGTCGAACCAGACGAGCGCGCAAGCCGCCGCGACCGCCGCGACCATCGCCGCGCGGCGGGACCAGCGGACGAGCAGGCGGCATTTGCGCCAGAAACCGGATTGCATATCGCGGGACGTTTCTGGAATGGTTGGCAGAAACTTCAACGGCTGCCAATGCTGAAATTTTCAGGGCCGGAGGAAGGGTCACGTCTTAACACTGTTCTTAAACTTTCGGCTGAAACGGCGCCGGCTTCCGCCGGCAGCATGGTGGCACATCATTGACACCCGCAGCGTCGTGCCGCAGCACCGCGAACGCATCTTTCTGGTTGGCTTCAAGGAACGGCGCGTGTTCGAGTTCCCGGATTTCCCCGCCGAAGGGCCGAAGCTCGCCAGCATCCTTGGCCCGTTCGTGCCGGACAAATGCACGCTCACGGATTACCTGTGGAATTGAGCTTGTCACCAGCAGCGCCGTAGGCGCGAAATCTCTGTAGAACCAGACCAAATAAAGATTTTCAAGCTCCGCTAGGAGCGGCATCTTCGGCACATGGCAAATACCTACACGCAAATCTATCTCCATGTCGTGTTCGCCGTCGAAGGCCGGCAAAGTCTCATCCAACCGGAACACAATGACGAGCTTCAAAAATACATCACTGGCATCGTCTCTGGACAAAAGCAAAAGCTGATTGCGATAAACAATATGCCGGATCACCTGCACCTGCTCGTCGGCATCAAGCCGGACATGGCGCTTTCAGATT
>CAYYWB010000123.1:0-7741 GCA_964475285.1 uncultured Bifidobacteriaceae bacterium
GTTTTGCGGCACGCACCCGAAGCAATGCTGCCGGCGATGATTTGGCGGGGCAATTCTGGAGCGGATCTTCCCAACCCGAAGTATATTATTTGGAACGGGAGCTGGGCGTTCTTCGTTTTCATGGGGTCATTTCTCTACAAACGAAGAATCATTCCGGCGGCTTTCTGGTGGATACCAATAGCGCCATTTTGAACCGGGCGCTGGCACAACCGGCGATACAGGCCACGCAGCGATTCCTGCCAGGCAGCATCTTGAAAACAGAATCCGACACCGGCTCGCTTCACGCGTTACCCAAGTCATCTTTGCCGGACTTTCTCACGGTTACGGATGAATTGGATCCGTCTCCTTTTGAACTCCATATTGGCATACCGAAACACGCACCCCGGCCTTCCAAGATTCACGGAACGGTCGGCGCTCTGAAATCAATTCTGGATTCATACCGCAGCCTGTTGTCCATTGGTCAAAACCTGTAAACCAACACTTTGAACCATGAAAAAAATTGAAGCGATCATCAAGCCTTTCAAAGTTGAAGAAGTCAAAGACGCCCTGAATGAACTTGGCATTGAAGGCATGACCATCACCGAAGTGAAGGGTTTTGGCCGGCAAAAAGGCCACACGGAAATCTATCGTGGCAGTGAATACACCGTGGAATTTCTGCCGAAAATTAAAATCGAAATTGTGGTGGCCGACCATCTTGAAGAGCAGGCAGTCAATGTCATCATCCGGGCGGCAAGGACCGGCAAAATCGGCGACGGCAAAATTTTTGTCTGGCCGATCGCCGTAGCCCACCGCATTCGCACCGGTGAACGCGACGATAAGGCGCTGTAGTTGATAAAAGCCATTGCGCAACGGCGCATTTTTCAGTCTGCTGTCTCCGGGCAGGATCGCTGTCCACCATTTTGTGGCGCGTCAAAATTCACGTTGCCGGAACATGTTAAGAGTCACCGTCACCTGAACGCCGATTCATATTATGCCAGCGACCGCGACCAGACTTGCAAGATTTTCTGAATCTGTGATCCGGGCTATGACCCGGCTTGCCAATCAGCACAGCGCAATCAATCTCGCGCAAGGCTTTCCTGATTTCGATCCGCCGGAGGAATTGCTGGCCGCGCTCGAACGCGCCACGCGCGGGCCGCATCATCAATATGCCGTCACCTGGGGTGCGCCGCGTTTTCGCCAGGCGCTCGCGCGGAAAATTTCACGTTTCACCGGCCTGGCCGTTGATCCCGACCAGCATCTCGTCGTCACCTGCGGCAGCACCGAGGCGATGATGGTCGCCATGATGACCGCGTGCAATCCCGGCGACAAAGTCATCGTCTTCTCGCCGTTCTACGAAAATTACGCCGCCGATGCGATCCTATCCGGCGCGGAACCGATTTACGTTCCGCTGCACGCGCCGGATTTTAATTTTGATTCCGCCGAACTCGCCCACGCGTTCGCGCAAAAACCAAAAGCCATCATCGTCTGCAATCCGTCCAATCCTACCGGCAAGGTATTTTCGCGCGCCGAACTTTCGGAAATCCTGAAACTTGCGGAACAGCACGACGTCTTTGTCATCACCGACGAACCTTACGAACACATCGTCTATGCGCCGCGCGAGCATATTTATTGCGCGGCACTGCCCGGCGCGTTTGCGCGCGTCATCACCTGCAACTCGCTTTCCAAAACCTATTCCATCACCGGCTGGCGGCTTGGCTATGTTCACGCCGCGCCGGAAATCATCGCGCAAGCGCGCAAGGTGCATGATTTTCTGACGGTCGGCGCTGCGGCACCGTTGCAGGAAGCCGCCGTCGCCGGACTGGAATTGCCGGACAATTATTACGCCGGCTTGCGCGAACTCTATTCGCAAAAGCGCGATGTATTTCTAAGCTACCTGCGCCGAACCGGTTTGCCCTTCACCGAACCGCAAGGCGCTTATTATGTGATGCTCGACATTTCATCGCTTGGTTTTGCGCGCGACATCGAAGCGGCGGAATGGTTTGTCCGCGAAGTTGGCGTGGCCGGCGTGCCCGGCTCCAGTTTTTTCCGCGAACCGGAAAATCGTTTCATCCGTTTTCACTTCGCGAAAAAAGAGGAAACGCTGCACGCCGCCGGCGAACGGCTCCTGAAATTGGCGGATTCATCATGGCTGGCGCGGACGAAAAGTGCGGCAGCGTGAAGGAAGTCGGATGAACTACGCAACGTGGATTCGTCGCAATGGTTTTATCCTGGGACTGATTCTGGCCGTGGTGCTGGCGTTTCTATTTCCGACGCCAGGCTCGCGCAACGGCTTTTTGCATCCCGAATTGGCGAACAATGTCGGGATCGCGGCGATCCTGTTTTTACAAGGTTTGTCACTGGCATTTGAGAAGCTCAAAAACGGCGCGGGCAACTGGAAGCTGCACGTCATCATTCAAAGCTTCACGTTCATTGTTTTCCCGATCGTCGGGATTTTTTTATTCTTCACCATGCCGTTGTTTTGGGCGGCGGAACCGCCGGGCATTCGCCCGGGATTGCTATATTTGTGTGTCCTTCCTTCCACGATTTCGACTTCGGTGGTATTGACCGCCGTGGCGCAGGGCAATGTTGCCGGGGCCTTGTTCAACGCGGCGTTGTCGAACATCATCGGCGTGGTGCTGACGCCGTTGCTGGTGCATGTATTGATGAAGACCACCGGCCAGTCCGCGCCGCTGGGACCGTTGATGTTGAAAATCATGCTGCTCACGCTGCTGCCTTTTTTCATCGGCATGAGCTTGCGGAGATTTGTCAGAAAGTGGGTGGAACATCATAAAGCCTGGATCGCCCGAATTAGCAATACGGTCATCGTCTTCATCGTTTACAGCGCGTTTTGTGATTCGTTCGTGGAAAAAATCTGGCAACAGCACGGCGCGGCGACGACGGCCAAATTATTTTTGTGCGTCTCATTGCTGTTCACCGGCATGTCGCTGTTAATTTATTGGACGTGCCGGGCGCTGCGATTGAATCGTGAAGACCGTATCACGGCGTATTTTTGTTCCGTCAAAAAGACCCTGGCCATGGGTGTGCCGCTGGCCGTGTTGATTTTCGGTTCGCGCAGCGACGTTCCGCTGATTTTGCTGCCGCTGATGTTTTATCATCCACTGCAAATCTTCATCAACGGTTTGCTGGCCAATCATTGGAGAAATGAGATTGACGTGGCAACCTAAAGCCCAAATCTTCAACCCACCAAAGCTATGATTATCGGCGTTCCAAAAGAGATCAAAAAACAGGAATATCGCGTCGCCTTGCTGCCTTCGGCGGCCTATCAACTGACCAAGCACGATCACAAAGTTGTTGTTGAACGTGGAGCTGGAATTGGTTCTGGATTCGCTGATGAGGAATATGTCCGTGCCGGGGCAATGCTGGTGGATGACCACGCCGCCGTGTTTGAACAGGCGGAATTAATTGTGAAGGTGAAGGAACCGCAGCCGGCGGAAGTTTCACTGCTTCTTCCCGGCCAGATTCTCTTCACTTATCTGCATCTCGCAGCGGATAAAACGCTGACCGAGGCGCTCGCAAAATCCGGCGTGACTGGCATTGCCTACGAAACCATCGAGGTGAACCGGCGGCTGCCGTTGCTGGAGCCGATGAGCGAAATCGCCGGGCGCATGAGCGTGCTGGTCGGCGGCTATTTTCTGGCGAAACATTATGGCGGCAGCGGCACGTTGCTCGGCGGCGTGCCGGGCGTGCTGTCGGGCAAGGTCGTGGTGCTCGGCGGCGGCTCGGCGGGCATCAACGCCGCGCGCATGGCCACCGGCCTTGGTGCCGATGTGACGATTCTGGAAGTGGACATCGAGCGGATGCGCTATCTCGACATCACGTTGAGCATGGCGCACACGCTTTATTCCGACGAATCCCATCTGCTGCAAATGTTGCCACAAACGGATTTGCTGATCGGCGCGGTGCTGGTGCCGGGAGCCAAGGCGCCAAAGTTGATTCGCCGCGAGATGCTCAAACTCATGCGTCCCGGCAGCGTGCTGGTGGACATCGCCATTGATCAGGGCGGTTGCGCGGACACGTCCCGACCCACCACGCATGAAAATCCGGTATTTGTCGAGGAAGGCGTGACGCACTATTGCGTGGCCAACATGCCGGGTGCCTACTCCCGCACCGCCACCCAGGCGCTGACCAACGCCACGAATCGTTACATTGAGATGCTGGCGGATTATGGTCTCGCCGAAGCCTGTCAGCGACAACCGGCATTGGTCGGCGGCATCAACGTGATGTGCGGCAAAATCACGAATCAAGTTGTCGCCGCCGCGCACGGGCTGCCGTGGACGCCGCCGACATTTTGATGGCATTCATTCTCGCCATCCTGACAAAACGGTTCGTTTTTTTGAATCGGCCAGGTCTGTCCGAACAAGGAAATTTGCATAGACATTGGTATTGACAGGGCTGCCAACGCATTTAGGATTTGAATCAAGGTAGGCGACAACGCCACTCTATAATTGTTCCGAACATCACGGTGCCCACCGGTCAACTGGAAGCTCCATGAAACTGAAAGTATATTCATGTCGGGTTGTATCCAGGCTCCGGTGAGACCGGAAGTTTTAGTTGCTGCTTCGGCGTTTTCACGCGCGAAGCCGCTTCCTTTTTCCCGGCGCACAAACCACGTTGAATTTTTCCATCCAAACGAAACGAAACGAAACGAAATTAAATTATGAGCAAAGAAAACGAAATCCACTTGAGTTTGAGCGCCGCCGCTGCGCGCAACCTCGCCACCGCCACCGTAACAGTCCCGCAATACACCGAGATCACCCCCCGCTGGCTGCACAAATTGCTGCCGTGGGTGGACGTGGACGGCGGCGTCTATCGCGTCAACCGCGTCGCCAAGGCGGCGAAGGGAAAACCCGCGAATGAATTCGGCGAAGCCAAGGTGGACCTGCTCACCGTGGACGGCGGCGAACCGAAATTGCCGACGACCTTCGTGGATTACGACCAGGACCCGCGTGAGTATCATTTGAGCACCATCCAGACGGTCCTCCGCACGCACACGCGCGTGACCGATCTTTACAGCAACAAGATTGACCAGCTCCGCGAACAGATTCGGCTTACCGTCGAATCCGTCAAGGAACGCGAGGAGTGGGAGCTCATCAACAATCCCGACTTCGGTCTGCTCAAGGAAGTGGACGCGGCGCAAACGATCAAGACTCGCAAAGGTTCGCCGACGCCGGACGACCTCGATGAACTCCTCGCTCTGGTCTGGAAAAAGCCCGCCTTCTTCCTCGCGCACCCCAAAGCGATTGCTGCTTTTGGGCGCGAAGCCACGCGCCGGGGTGTGCCGCCGCCAACGGTTCATCTTTTCGGAACGCCCTTCATCACCTGGCGCGGTGTGCCGTTGATTCCGAGCAACAAGCTGGACGTGAAAAACAATTCCACGAGTGTTCTGCTCCTGCGCGTCGGCGAAGCGGAACAGGGCGTGGTCGGCCTCCAAAAAACCGGCGTCACCGGCGAAGTAGAACCCGGCTTGTCCGTTCGCTACATGGGCACGAACGAACATTCCATCGCGTCGCATCTCGTCACGCGCTACTTCTCGGCCAGCGTGCTGACCACCGACGCCATTGCCCGTTTGGACAATGTCGTGGTGAACAATTACTATGACTACAGTGCCAAATAGCGAGCCGGCTTCTGCTGTCGCCGAACCGGCGGCGGGCGAACTGGCGCACAGCGACCTGGTTGCCAGGCTCGTGGCAGAGGCATATTCGGAATTCAGCCGTGGCGCACGGCCAACCGCGACACCCGTCGTGCCATTGGAAATTCCGGCGGTTTCGGATTTGCCCGGTGTTTCCGCCTCGGACGCAAGTTCGGCCATGCCGCCCGTCCATCCAAGCGCCCAGCCCGCCGCGCCAAAATTATCCGAGCCGGCGGTTGTGCCGGAAAAGACGCCGACGGGCGCGCATGCGCCGGATTCCGGCGACAGTTACGCATTCGGCGAACCGCGCTGCAACGGCGATTATCGCCCCAATGGAAAAAAGGCCGACGCCAAAACGGCCAACGGCAATGCGCTGCTCGGTTTGCCCGGTGCCGAATCCGTTGCCACGCCGGAATATTATTTCCTGCGCGGCGGCGACGTTTCCGGCAAATCGCCGCTCGCCTGCCAGTCGTATCCGAAAACTGCCGCGCCGATTCCGCAGTTTGACATTGAAGGTGTGCGCCGTGATTTTCCCGCGCTGCACCAGCTCGTCAACGGCAAGCCGCTCGTCTGGCTCGACAACGCCGCCACCACACACAAGCCGCAGGTCGTGCTGGACGCGACCGCGCAATTTTACGGCCGTGATAACTCGAACATCCACCGCGCCGCGCACACGCTCGCCACGCGTTCAACCGCGCTGTTTGAAGCCGGTCGCGAAAAGGTGCGCAAATTCCTCGGCGCGGCCGACGCGAAGGAAATTGTCTTTGTCCGTGGCACAACCGAAGCGATCAATCTGGTCGCCCAAAGCTACGGGCGCAAAAACATCGGCGCGGGCGATGAAATCATCGTCAGCGAACTGGAACATCACGCGAACATCGTCCCGTGGCAGTTGCTCGCCGGCCAGGTCGGGGCCACGCTCCGCGTTATTCCGATCAATGACCGAGGTGAATTGATCTTGGAAGAATTTGTGAAACTGCTTGGCGACAAAACGAAATTTGTTTCAGTCGCGCACGTTTCCAATTCGCTGGGCACGATAAATCCGGTTGAACAAATCATCGCGCTCGCCCACGCGCGGGGAGTTCCTGTTTTGGTGGACGGCGCACAATCCACGCCGCATCTGCCGGTCAACGTCTCCGCGCTGGATGCGGATTTTTACGTTTTCTCCGGGCACAAGGTTTTTGCGCCGACCGGCATCGGCGCGCTCTACGGCAAAGCGCCGTTGCTCGAAGCCATGCCGCCGTGGCAGGGCGGCGGGCACATGATCAAGGACGTGCGGTTTGAGAAAACGACTTACCAAAACGCTCCGGAAAAATTTGAGGCGGGCACCCCGGACATCGCTGGCGTGGTCGGATTGGGCGCGGCGATTGATTATTTGTTCAAAGTCGGCATTCCTGGCATCGCCGCCTATGAACATGCACTGCTGGAATATGCGACGCAGGCGTTAGCGACCATTCCCGGACTGCGGCCCATTGGCACGGCGGTCAGCAAGACGAGTGTTTTGGCGTTTGTCATTCCCGGCGTGCCGAACGACAGCGTTGCGCGGCATCTGGACAAAAACGGCATCGCCGTCCGCGCCGGCCATCATTGTGCGCTGCCGGCCATCCGCCATTTCGGACTGGAAAGCAGCGTGCGACCGTCGCTCGCATTTTACAACACGCGCGAGGAAGTGGACGCGCTGGTGCTGGCCTTGCGTTCGCTGAAGCGGAGTTGATGTGATAGATTGGCCGCCATGAAAAATATCTCGCCGGTCGAACTGCAAACGATTCTCACGGGAGAGCCGTCGGTGCCGTTGATTGACGTGCGCACGCCGGCGGAATTTGCGGAAGTTCACGTTCCCCAGGCGTGCAGTATTCCGCTGGATGAACTGAAACCCGGTGCGTTGAAATTGCAAAAAGACCAGCCGGTTTATTTACTGTGTCGAAGCGGACAGCGCGCGACAAAGGTGGCGGGCAAACTTGCGAAGGAGGGATTCTCGCAGCCGATCGTAGTTGAAGGCGGCACGCTCGCCTGGATCGAGGCGAATCTGCCGGTGACGCGCAGCGCGGTGAAAGTCATCAGCCTTGAACGCCAGGTGCGCATCGTCGCCGGTTCTCTGGTATTCATCGGAGTCGC
>CAYYWB010000124.1:0-7739 GCA_964475285.1 uncultured Bifidobacteriaceae bacterium
AATCATTTCATCCGCGCGAGCATTTTTCTCAAGCCGCCGCGCCATGAACCCGGATCGCGGCCAAGCGCTTTTGACAATTTCCCGTTGCCCAGCACCGTGTAATCCGGCCGGCGTATGGCGGAATTGAAGAACGAACCCGGCACCGGCCCGACCGGCGGCGCTGTGGAAATCAATTGCGCGCGCACGGCCTCCTCCAAAATGATTTTCGTCCACTCGAACCGGCTCACGCCCTCGTCATTGACCGCGTGAAACAATCCGCTTGCGCCGCCGCGGACCAGTTCCAGCGTCCATTGCGCCAGATCGGGGGCGAACGTCGGGACGGAAACCTGGTCGGTCGTGGATTTCAGGGCGCGGCCATCGCGCGCGGCCTTCAAAACCGTGTGGACATAAGTTTTCGCCTGCGTCGGGTGCCAGCCGAACAGCCAGCTCGTCCGCAGCGCGAGATTGTCGGGCGACGCGCGCAGCACGGCCTGTTCGCCAGACAGTTTTCCGGCGGCATAGTGGTTCAGCGGATTGACCGGGTCGGTCTCGGTGTAGGGAGATTTTTTCGCGCCATCGAAAACGTAATCCGTTCCGTAATGGACGAGCCGGATTCTGTTTTGCGCGCAAAGTCCGGCGAGCGTCTCCGGCCCGGTGGCGTTGACCGACCACGAGAGGTCACGCTCGGTTTCACAGCGGTCCACAAGATTGTAGGCGGCGGTGTTGATGACGACCTGCGGCTGCAATTCCGCCAGCAGTTGCGCCATCAATTTGGGTTGCGCCAAATCAAATTCAGCATGGCCAGGAAAGAAAAATTCAAAATCGCGCGGCGCGATTTCCTTGAGCGCGTGCGCCAGCAAACCATTGCCGCCGGTGACCAAAATGCGTCGCATGTCCAACCAAGTTTAGCGCATGAACATCCGCGCGTCCATTAATTGACGGTGGACACTGGCGCCATGCTGCCGTTAAATTGTCCGCCGGTTTAATGCACATCCATTGGATCGCCAACACCATCACGCCGCCGCCGACCATCATGAGCGGGGGCGACCGCATCATGGTGGAGTGCATCCGCCGGTGGAGCCGGGAAAACAAAGTCACCGTCTATGGCAATGAAGGCGCGCGCGGGTTGTGCGAATGGTATGAAGTCCAGGGCATCGAGCATGTCACCTGGCCCGCCGATCGTTTCCTGAAGTATGGCCGCCCGCTCTGGTGGCTGATGCAGACGCTGAAGGGAATTCGCGGCGTCCGCGACATCCGGCTTTCGCCGGACGAAAAGCATCTCATCATGGCGACCTCGGAATTTCATCCGAGCTGTGTTCCGGCGATGCGGCTGAAGAGGCGTTATCCGCGCGTGCCGCTGGCGGTGGGGCTTTATTTCTTCGCGCCCAAGTGGTTTTCCGGCCAGCCTGGACCCGGTTTCATGTTCACCGCCTACCGGCCGTTCCAGCAACGGATTTACAAGCGCATCTTGCGCGAGGCGGAAATGATTTTGACGACGGTCGCGCAAGATCGGGACACCATGATCGCGGACGGACGGAGGCCGGAAACGGTTTTCGCCGTGCTGGGCGGCGTGGACCTTTCCATTCCGCAAAGCGTGCCGGAGCCGAAGGAAAAAACGTTCGACGCCGTGTTCATCAGCCGGCTGCATCCGCAAAAGGGGCCGATGGAATTGCTGGACGTGTGGAAAATGCTGATGCGGAAAAAACCGGATGCGCGCCTGGCCATGATCGGCTCCGGCCCGCTCGACGCGCAGTGCAAGGCCCGGGCGAAAAAACTCGGCCTCGGGAAAAACGTGGAATTCTTCGGCTTCCGCGACGGCGTGGAAAAATACCAGATCATCAAATCCGCGCGCGTCGTGGTTTATCCGGCGGTGTTCGAGGTCGGCGGCATGGCGTCGGCGGAGGCGCTGGCCTGCGGGCTGCCGGGTGTTTCGTTTGATTTGCCGCCGCTGCGGGTTTACTATCCGCGCGGATGGCTCAAGGCGCCGCCGGGGGATTTTCAAGGCCTCGCTGACTGCATTCAGCGTTTGCTCACCGAACCGGAACTTTACGCCCGGTTGAGCAAGGAAGCCTACGCCGCCGGTCTCGAATGGGACTGGAACTTGCGCGCCAAGGCAATGTGGGACGCCATCGAAGCCGCCATCGCGCCAGGCGCCGGACCGTTTTTCACCGAACCTGAAAAATAATCATGCTCGTAAAATTACTGCGCAGCCTCCACGGCGGATGGAACGGATTCGTCAGTTTCTTCCGCCTGCTGCCGCCGCGCTGCCTTGGTTTGCGGACGGGCGGCGGCGTGCGCGCCGGCGGCGGCATCGAATGGCCGCTGGGAAATTTGCGGAATATTCAGATTGGGGAAAACGTGAGCCTCGGCAAACGCGGCTGGTTTTACCTGCCGCTGAACTACCGGCAGGCGCGGATCCAGATCGGCTCCGGCACGGCCATCGGCAATGATTTTGTCATCACCGCGAATGACTCGATTAAAATCGGCGACGATTGTCTTCTCGCTTATCGCGTCACGGTGATGGACCACTCGCACACCACCGGCTGGGGCGTCAAACCGGTCGCGAGCGGCCTGACTGCGGGCCGGGCGGTGGAGATCGGCGACCGGTGTTTCATCGGCTGCAACGCCGTCATCATGCCGGGCGTAAAACTGGGCGCGAATTGCGTTGTCGGCGCCAATTCGGTGGTGACGAAATCGTTTGAGGCTGGTTCGGTGGTGGCGGGTGCGCCGGCGAAGCTATTACGCAATCTGGCTCCAGAAGGCGCTTGACGGAGCGCGGCAACGGGCACAGGCTTGCGGTATGAAAACCATTCCGCGCCCTTCTTGCGCGTTGTGCATTTTGGTTGTTGGCATCAAAAACTTGGAAGCCGCACGTTCCGCGGCCAATAAAATTTATGGCTGAATTCAAGTTCTTCTGCCCGCGATGCGGCCAGAACGTCCAGTGCGACACCGGCTATTCGGGAACGCAAATCAATTGTCCGGCCTGTCAACAGGCCATTGTCGTGCCGCAACCGCCACCCGACGCCGGCGCGACGCCCGCTCCGGCAAAGTCACAGACATTGCGAAATATTCTGGTCATCGCCGCATCGCTGATTGTTCTGGTTGGACTCGTCACCGCCGGCTGGCTTGGCTACTCGAAAATCAGGGTTCACATCAAGGCCGGACAACGGCCTACAGGCTTGGTGGCGCTTTGGTCGGGCGAGGGCAATGCCAATGACATTGTCAATGGCAACAACGGCACCCCCATGGGTGCGTTGAGTTATGCCAATGGCGAAGTGGGCCAGGCGTTCGTGTTCAATGCGAGCACCAGTTACATTTCGGTGCCGGCTTCACCCAGTCTGAATCTCGGAACCAACGGAGGATTCACCATCGAATGTTGGATCAAGCCATCTGCTTTCAACGCCGTCGTGGGCAATGGCGGGCCGCTCATCGAGTGGGATTCCGCGAGCGTGGATGGCGTGAATTTGTGGGCCGTCGGTGGCAATATCCTTTCTTCAGTCATCCATGACACGTCGGGCAATGTCCATGCATTTCAATCAGCCAACGGCTTGCTGGTCACGAACACTTTTCAACAAGTTGCGCTCACGTATGACAAAAGCAGCGGGCAGGCCGTGATTTATTGGAATGGAATTGTTGCTGCCACGAGTAATTTTGGGAATTTCACGCCGCAGACGACTTATCCGGTCAACATTGGCCGGCGGACGGGAGAACCCATCGGCAATGGCGACAATTATAACGGATTGATTGACGAATTGAGCCTTTACAACCGCGCGCTTTCAGCGGCAGAAATTCAAGCGATTTACAAGGGGCAAAAATAACGGCGAACCGCTGCCGCCGGACACCTTTCAATTCGGAATGAAAGCCGGCTGGCGTTTTCCGGTTATTTCTTCAACTCCTGCTTCACCTGCAATTCGGCGATGAGTTTTTTGTCATGGCCTCGCTGTTTGTAAGTTAAAACGCCCCAGGCATTGCCCAGCACACTGCCGAGGCAGGCAGGCAGATGCCAGAGCCAGCGCGCATCACGGTCGTGAACCAGCCCGCGCAATGTGTGAAAAATCGGGCCGACGAACGTCACGCAATAAACCGCCGCCAGCCAGAGCGGCACGGGCGGTTTCTCCTTCATCCAATTTGTTTTGGCCTCCTCCTGCACGCGCAGAAAATGCACCGTGGCGCGCCGGCGTTTTTTTACAAAGCCCCAAAGCGTCTGGACGTAGTAATGATGAACGCCGCGTCCGCGCACGCGCAGCCATTCGCGTTTGCCCGCCTGCGTGGCCGAAGCCGTATTCGGTTCAAAATCCGATGCTGATCCGCTGTTGCCAGGTTGTCCCGCAGGAGCAGTCACTTCGGCACGGCAAAGGCCCGCGCGCATGAGGTGCAGCGCCGCGTGCGTGTCCTGAAAATGTTCGCCGGCCTTCACGGATTCCAAGTCCGCGCGGCGGAAGACAAAGCCGTTCGCGCCAAGCGGATACGAAAGCGAATCGCCGGGCAAAATCCAGCGCTCGATCTCGCCGTCGCGCGCGATGAGCCGTGGGTTCGCGCTCATCAGCCACGCAATCGGATCGCTGATGTGCAGCAGGTGCGTGATGTAGGCGCAGAACGAACTCATTTTCGACGACGGCAGGTAATAACTTTCCACGCCGAGCGCCTGCGGATTGGCGGCGAGGGACTTGACGGCCAGCTCGATGTAATCGGCGTGGGTGATTTCGTTGTCGGCGTCCACGAAGACGATGAATTCGCCGGTGGCGTGCTGGAGCGCGAGGCGTTTGCCTTCCTCCATGTTTTTGCCGTTGTCGTCGAGGACAATCGCGCCGTATTTTTCGGCAATGTCGCGCGTGCGGTCGGTGGAGTGGGCGTCGGCCAGGATGATTTCATAACGGTCGCGCGGGTAGCTTTGCCGCGCGATGGACGCGAGGCAGTTGTCGAGCAGCACCTCGACGTTCAGCGTCGGCATGATGAAGCTGACGCGAGGCGGATTTTCCGAACCGGACGGCATGGGGTGATTGTGGCTGACGGCGCGGCAAATTCCAATCAGCTTTACGCCGGTTCGCCGGCTTTGCGCGGGCGCGTTGCGGTGGAACAAATCGTGCAAGAGATTATGCGCGGCAACATTCGTTCCGTCGCCTGACCTGCCGCGACGGGCGCGAGCACGGCGGGCGCTGCGCTCGGCGACGGGGACGGCGCAGCGCGCCATCCCTTACCGGCTTCGGAGTTCAGGCTTATTGGCTGTTGTAGCGCAGGCGATAGAAGGCGTTGGTTTCTGACATCTGGATGGGCAGCAAATATTGACCGCCAATTGGGAACGGCGGCGTGGTGACTGGAACCCAGTTGGTCAGCGAAAGATCAGGTGCTGTCTCCAGGACAAATCCTGACGGATTGACCGGCCAGAAGATCAATAATGTGCCGCCCGATGGCGTGGTTGTAAGCACCGGCAGATTGAGGACGTTGATCGGGTTGGCCAGGCCGGAATCCCCGAGATTGTCCACGGCTTGCAGCACCAGATTTGTCGCGGTCTGGGCAACGGCGACCGCTCCGGTCCAGACGCCCTGAATGAAGTTGCCGGAAACCGACGGGCTGACCGGCACGCCGTTGGTTGACTGGAGAAAGACGGTGTCGGTGAAGTTGGTGACAATCCCGTTCGTCAGGTTTTGCGCCTGAATGACCACGTCAAAGGGCGTGTTCACAAAACGCGGTGACGAAATCTGGTTCCAGACGAAATAAAGCAGCGGGTTGACCGCAAGCGTGGCATTGGAACTCAAGATGGAGCCGTAGTTGTTGGTCACCCAAACAGTGTAGATGCCCGCTTGATTCAATTGGACGTTGGTCAGCGTCAGCGAGGCGTTGGTTTCCCCAAGAATGTTTGTTCCGTTGAAGTTCCACTGGTAGCTCAAGACGGGCGAGCCGGTGGCGATGACACTGAAGGCCGCGTTGCTGGTGACCGTCACGGTCAGGTTGGTCGGTTGCGACAGGATTGCCGGCGGGTCGAGCAGGACAAGAATCGCGGGCGAACTGGTGATGCTGCCGGCGACATTCGTGACAACGACGGTGTAGCTGGCGGCATCGGCATCCGAAACGCCGGCCAGCATCAGGATGGTCGCGGCGGACCCCGACACATTGCCGCCGTCATTCAAATTCGCGCCGTCTTTCTGCCACTGATAACTCAAAGGCAGCGTGCCGGTGGCGGCGTTGGTGAACGTGGCGGTGGTGCCGGCAAGATTGGTGCTGCTGGCGGGCTGCAGAGTGATGCCTGGCGGGGACAGCACGGTCAACATGGCATTGGAACTGATGACCCAGCCAAAGGCGTTGGTTATCGCCACTGAATAAGTTCCCGCATCGTTGGTTTGCACGTTCACGATGATGAAGTTTGTGCTCGTCGCTCCAATCAGATTTGTCCCGTTTTTCTTCCACTGATAATTCAACGGCGTCGAACCGCAGGCAGCCACAGTGAAGCTTGAGGTGGTTCCGACCACATTTGTTGAACTGGCTGGCTGCGCTGTAATTCCAGGCGGTGTGTTCACCGTCAGCACAGCATTGACGCTATTGGTCGAACCGCCCGCATTGGCCACCAGCACTGCGTAGTTGCCCGCCTGAAGCGGCTGGACATTGGTCAACGTCAGCAAAGCGTTTGTCGCGCCAGGGATGCTTGTCCCGCCGAAGCTCCACTGGTAGAAAAGTGGCGGCATGCCGTTGGCCCTGACACTGAATGTTGCCGTGCTGCCCACGGCTACCGTTTGATTGGTCGGCTGGGCAAAGATGGCAGGTGGCAGCGGGCATTTTCCCGAACCGCCGGCGTTGTAAATGGCGGCGATTTCGTTGGAAGAAAGAGCGCGGTTGTAAAGGCTCAATTCGTCAATCAACCCGCCATAGTTGCTGCCGTTGCCGATGGGCTGGCCTGTCCGTCTGCCAATGTTGACCGGATAGGTCGTCTGCGGTGTAACATTGCCAAAGTTATTGGAGGCAATTATGGTTCCATTGTAGTAAAGGAAGGCTTTCCCGCTGCTCTTGTCATAGGTAACGGCGACGTGTTGAAGATTGTTTGAGTTTAACACATTGCTGGCCGCTTGGATGACATGGGCAACACCGGACGTGTCTTTCATGTTCACGGTGGGTCCCGCAACCCATAGCTGCATGCCATCGGTGCTGGAGGAATCCCATTCAATAATCGGGGCTCCACCATGAAGGCAGGCGGCATTAGGCTCGATCCAACATTCGATGGTGAATCCGCCGCTGGTTCCGAGATTCAAGCTGGGTGAGGCAGGCAACGGGATATAGCTGGTGCCAGTGTGGACGTCATCAAACATAAATGCCTGTCCCACTTCGCCATTGGTGTAGGTGACTCCACCGATGGGGGTGCCGTTGTTGGTGCCGACAATGTCATTGGCATTGCCTTCGGCAGACCACCACGCAACCAAACCTGATGGCGGAGGATCACAAGATGGCGGCGGATTGACCGTCAACAGCGCGTTGGAGCTGATGGCTGAACCGCAGGCATTGGTCACCGCGACTGCATAAGTGCCCGCCTGACTGAACTGCACGTTGGTTAACAGGAGCGAAGCATTTGTGGCTCCAACAATATTTGTCCCGTTAAAGCCCCACTGGTAACTCAACGGTGGCGTGCCAACAGCCTGGATCGCGAATGTTGTCGTGCTGCCTACGATTACCGTTTGATTGGTCGGTTGTGTGATGATGGCGGGCGGCGTTGGGGTGTAACACTTGCCCGAACTGCCGGCGTTGTAAATGGCGGCGATTTCGTTGGAAGACAA
>CAYYWB010000125.1:0-7727 GCA_964475285.1 uncultured Bifidobacteriaceae bacterium
GCGAAGCCGAGCAGCGCGTGTTTGCTGGCGCAGTAGGCGGACTGGTGCAGATAACCCTGCGAACCGGAGGTGCTGCTGACGTTGATGATGCGTCCCTGCCGGCGCGCGATCATCCCCGGCAAAATTTCCCGCGTCAGCAGAAACGGCGCGGTGACGTTCACCCGCAGGACGCGCTCCCAGTCGGCCAGTTGGATTTCCGGCACGGGTTTTTCCAGGAAAATCCCGGCGTTGTTGATGAGAAAATCCACCGTGCCGAGCCGGTTCACGAGCTGGCGGACGGCAGCGGGGATTGTGTCCAAATCCGCGAGGTCGCAGGCGACGAATTCGCCGCCGACGCCGGGTTTGGAACGGGACAGCAGGCCGAGCCGCGCGCCCTCGCGCGCGAGCGCCTTCGCAATGGCCAGCCCGATGCCGCGGCTCGCGCCGGTCACAATCGCGGTTTTGTTTTTCAAGGAAACGGATTTCATTTCAAATGATGTTTTCAGGTTTCAGGTTAGGAGTTCCGGCAATTGGAAGCAATGAATCAATCGAGTCCGGAATGCCCCGGCGTCTTCATTTGCCTCCGCTGACGAAGCTTCTTGGCCTTGCCATCCTTTTGGAATTTGTTAATCATCGGGTGATCAAAGTTCGGAATATGGAAATTCGCTTCTTGTGTCCATCGTGCGGCCGAAAATTGAAGGCGGATGAAGAAGCCGCCGGAAGGAAAGTTGAGTGCCCGGATTGCGGCATGGAATTTCGCGTTCCGCAACCGGAAATTTCGCTTCCGCCGACAAAGCCCGAACCATCCGTTGAGCCGGCCAGAGACCCTGGCTTTGCGAATCCAAATCCCGATGGCGAATTAACCTGTCCCGTGTGCTGGCTGCGATTTGACGCGGGCGACATCATGCACATCGCGGTGCATGATTCACTTCGCGGCGATCCGCTTCTTGGTGAGGACGCCCAGCAAAGATTTCTGGCGACACGGTTCAACAATGCAGGTCAGGCGCTCGATGCAATGAGTCTGCCGAGTTCCGAAATCGCCTGCCCGCACTGCCGCAGAAAACTGCCGCCGAGTTTTCTTGGAATGCCACACCACATCATTTCCCTGGTGGGCGATCAGAGCGCCGGAAAATCTTACTTCTTGAGCGTTTTGACCAAAGTTTTACCGGCGACCCTGTATCGTGAATTCGGAATTGTCTTTCAGGACAGCGACCCCACCGGCAATGCGCCAGTCAATGATATGCGCAAGGCGCTTTTCGGCGCACAGTCTCCAGCCCAGGCGAAGCTGGCAAAGACCGTTTTTGAAGGTGCAATGTATGAGCGTCTGCCCCGGCAGGGGCGGATGGTCGCCCTCCCGCGTCCATTTGTTTATACGCTGGCAGCCGAGGAAAAAATACGTGACCAATGCGCGCTGATTTTTTACGACAACGCAGGCGAACATTTTCAACCGGGCGTCAACATTGTGGAACAACCGGGCGCACAGCACGTCGCCAGTGCCGCCGGCATCATGTTTCTTTTTGATCCATTCAACAGCCCGGAGTTTCGGCAAATTCTTCGTGACACAAAAGACCCGCAATTCGAAAAGCCCGTGGTGGATCAGCAGGACATTATTCTTTCAGAAATGCGGACGCGTATTCAAACAATCCGCAATTTACGCCCTGGCGAAACGATTCAAACGCCTGTCGCTTTCATCGTCGGCAAAAGCGACGTGTGGTTGCATTTGTTGAACGGAAAACCGCTGCGCGATTTTATTCAAGACGGGAAACTTGACATCGCTGCCATCGAGGAAAACTCCAGCATCGTTCGTGAACTGTTGTATCGGATATGTCCGCCCCTCATCGCCAACGCCGAGGCATTGAGCAGCAATGTCACGTTTTTTGCGGCAAGTTCTTTTGGGCATACGCCGACTAAAATCGGTCCGGGCGAATACGTTCCCGATCCATCCAAGCTTCAACCAGTCAACGTTGAAGTTCCGCTGCTGTGGATTCTGTCACAAGTTTGTCCGAATCTGTTTGCCGCAGGCGATGCAAGCGCACCGAAACTTTGCCAATGAGTTTTTGAACCAGTCACCCGTCCCGACGATGCCACAACAACTCATTTATACCAGTGCGCCCCGTGGGATCGTTGCCGGACGGTCGGGTCACTGCACCGTTGCGCGGAGCGCCTCGATGAGGGAGGCGCTCATGCTTCAGTTGGAAAAGTTTTGTTACTACCAGCATCTTTCGTTGAGCGGTGGCCATGAACGACCGATTTTTGCCTCTCGTGTCATTGACATTCGCGGGACTCGTTTCCATGTGTTGAGTCGGATTCAGGACGCGGGCCTGGATTTCACCGGGCGGACGAATTTCATCGCGCATCATCTGGTCTTCGCGCCGGAAGAAATCCGGCGGTTTCCCACGCCGCCTGTGATTCTGCGCGATTGGCCGGGCTGGGTGAAATCGTGGGCCAAAGAACCGCAAATGCTGGAAAACGAAAATTGGGCTGAACTCACCGCCCTCGTGGGCAGGACGAATGTGCCCGCGCAGACATGGCAGCGGGTTACCGGCGACGCCGTGAATGGTTATGGTTTGTTGGAAGCGCGCGCGGGAGCTTCGTTCCGCGTGGACGATCAGCCAAATGAAACAATTTTAGAACTTCTTGCCGAAAGTTTGGGACTTTTGGAAGTTCGAGACGCACGCCGGGACTTCCGCACGACTGCATGGAATTACACGTTCACGACCTCGATGCAGGAGCAGGACAATCCGGCGGACTTTCGCTGGCGCTGCATTCACTCGGACAACCCGGCGGCAAACCGTTTTGCCACGCCTGATTGCCGTCCGCTTTCCGCCGTGCGCGCCAACCGATGGACGGATAAAGAAAAGGAAAAGGAGGAAACGACTTTTGCCAGAACTGGCAGACAAGCCCCGCGATTTGTCGTCGAACCGCAGGATGTCCGAATCACCGAAGGTGAGAATGCGCGTTTCACGGCCAAAGCGGAAGGCGTTCCCAACCCGACCTACCAGTGGTTCTCGGTTGACCGCGCCAACAACGGACAGGTTTTGCCGGGCGAAGCGAATCCAGAACTCGTGGTTTCAAATCCTGCGCTCGGCAAATCACGTTACGTCGTGTGCGTCACCAACAGCGAGGGCAATGCTCAAAGCAGAGTGGCAAGCTTGTCTGTTGAACAAAAATTAAAACTGGCACAGGCAAGGGTTGACACCGGCTCGCGCGCCACAGCCAAACCCGCCCTCTACAATGTAAAATCCGGGGAAGACATTGAAAGGCAGCGTAGGCGACTCGAATCTGAAGAAGCACAGAAGATTTTTCAAAAAAGGCTGCGCCGAAATAAAATCCTCATTATCATTCTGACAATAGCTTTGATTGCAGGTGCGGGCGTTGGCGTGTTTGTCTGGAATAGAGTCGCTTCCAAAAAAGTATCAGCAAAATCGTCAAATGAATTGACCGGAAAGAAAGATGGCGACAAAAACTCAGCCACGTCTCCACCTCCTGCCGCTGCTTCGACACAATTAGCGGAAGGCAAAGCAGCGTCCGATGAGTCGAAACCGCAAGCAGAACTGGCTGTTAAAACCGGCGCAAATACAGCCCTTAAATCGTATCTCGGTGGGGCAAATGCGCTGAATCAATATGTGGTCTTTTATGTCAGGCCATCTGGTATCGCGCTTTTTCAAGACCTTGTGAAATCGGCACGTGATATGGGGTTTGAGGTTGGTTTTGATGCTTTGGAGGAAAACCGCGAAGTTCACTTTTCACCTCTCCCGTCAGTTGATGAATCCACGCCTCCGACAGATACGTCCGCTACGGCCACATTTATCCGTGTCGTAATTCCGATTTGAGCCGCAATGAAACCGACATTAATTGGACTTCGGGTATTGATAATGAAATTGCCGAACCCATTCGAGGCAAAGGTCTCGATCCGAATGCAGTTGCTTCCTATTTCAACGGTTTATCGAGTGATGATGTTTATGTGGCCTTTTGTGTTTTTGAAGATTCATTCCCGGTGTTCATCCAAGCCAGGCAATCGGCGATAGCCTGCGGGTTGTCATACGGCTGGGATCCATTCCGTAACGTGGACGGTCCGGTTTCATTCGGAGAGATTGGGCATACTCCAAAGCCACAATAATTTCGTTCATTCTGTTATGCCAGAAAGGGCGCGGTGACATTCGCGCGCAGGAGACGTTCCCGGCGTTGTTGGTGAGAAAATCCAACGTTAACGCGGTCAATTTGCATCCGCTGCGCCGCCTTCTCCCCGAAAAATGTGGAGAAGGAAATCGGGGCGGAGGGATTGAACGCTGTATGATTTTTTACTTTTCAAAACCGCGCCGCATTTGATAATCCAGCCATGATGTCCAAGCAAATCCCCGCCGTCGTTTTCTTCACGTTGCTGACTGTCGTTTTTGGTCCTGCCGCGCCGGACGCATCCGGCGCCCTGGCCCCGGCCCGTTTGCGGTGCGAGTATCGCGTCAATCCCGAAGGCATTGGCGAACCGGTGCCGCGCCTCGGCTGGGAATTGACGGCGGCGGCTGGCGCACGCGGCGTCCGCCAGACCGCCTGTCAAATCCTTGTCGCTTCGTCGCCGGAACTGCTCGCGGGCGGCCACGGCGACCTCTGGGACACCGGCAAAGTCGCCTCCGACGCAACGCAACAGATTGTCTATGGCGGGAAGCCGCTCAATTCGCGCCAGCAATGCTGGTGGCAGGTTCGCGTGTGGGACGAGGACGGTCGCGAATCGGGCTGGAGTGCGCCAGCCCGCTGGAGCATGGGCCTGCTTCAGCCGGCCGACTGGCAGGCGCAGTGGATTGGATTCGACACGCCCGCGCCGACCAACGGGACGGAGCTTGACAACGCGGCGCGGACCAGGCTGCAGGCGCAGCGCTGGGCCTACGTTCCGCTCGACGTCTCGAAAACAGCGCCGCTCGCGGCGTTTGTCCGCGGCGTGTTGACGCTGCCGCCGGAGAATAAAGTGATTCACGCCGCGCTGGCGCTTTCGGCGGATCAGGTCTGCGCGGTCACGGTCAACGGAAAATCCTTCGGCGAAGTCACCCGCTGGGAGCAGATGCGGCCGGTTGATGTCACGCCGGCGCTTGGTTCCGGCGAAAACGTGATTGGCCTCCCGGTCACGCAATACGACGGCTACCGCCCGGCGATGCTGGGCGAGGTTGAATTGCAATTTGCCGATGGCAGCGCGCAGGTCGTGCCGGTTGACGCGGCATGGAAGTTTGCGACAAACGCGCCGGCGGGCTGGAACCTGCCGGGATTTGCCGATGCCGATTGGAAGCCGTTGCTGGTGGATCCGCAGCACCTGACTCCATGGGACGGCCCGCCGCAGACGTTCACGGATTATCTGTCACCACCGCCGTTCCTGCGAAAGACGTTCACGGTTTCAAAGCCGGTTCGCCGCGCGACGATTTACAGCACGGCGCTCGGCGTTTACGAACTGCAATTGAACGGCGCGCGGGTCGGCTCCGACTGCCTCACGCCGGGCTGGACGGAATTTCGGTCGCGCGTGCAATACCAGACCCACGATGTGACTGCGCAGGTGCGCCGGGGAACCAATGCGCTCGGCGCCATTCTCGGCGACGGCTGGTATGCCAGCGTGCTGTCCTACACCGGCCAGCGGTATTTCTACGGCGGTTACCCGCGACTGCTCGCGCAACTGGAAATTGAATACGCCGATGGCACGCGCGAGACAATCGCAAGCGACGGGACGTGGCGCGCGGCGGCCGGCCCGATCCGCTCCGCCGACCTGATGGCGGGCTGCATCTACGATGCGCGGTTGCGTCAGGACAACTGGGCGCGGCCGGGTTTCGACGCCTCCGCGTGGCAGCCTGTCGCCGCCGGGTTGCGCTCTCTCGACCCGCAAAAGCCGTTGTCTGCATTTGCGGTCGAGGCGGCCAACGCCGACGCGGCGCGCATCACCGGGGAAATGCCGGCGCGAATTGTCACCGAGCCGCGACCCGGCGCGTGGACTTTCGATCTCGGACAAAACATCACCGGCTGGGTGCGGCTGAAAGTGCGCGGTCACGCCGGCCAGAAAATCATGGTGCGCCACGGCGAGATGCTGAATCCGAACGGCACGCTTTACACCTCCAATCTTCGCGGGGCAAATGCGACCGACGTTTATTACCTGCGCGGCGACGGCGTTGAGACGCTGGAGCCGTTCTTTACTTTCCACGGTTTCCGCTACGTCGAGGTGACCGGACTCGACGCGAAACCCGGACCCGGCGCCGTCACCGGCATTGTTGTCGGCTCGCCAATGGAGCGCACGGGCGAATTCGAGTGTTCGAGTCCGCTCGTGAACCAGCTTGTCCGGAACATCGCATGGAGCCAGCGCGACAACTTCCTTGAAGTGCCGACGGATTGTCCGCAGCGCGACGAGCGCGCTGGCTGGACCGGCGACGCGCAGTTTTTCATCGGCACGGCGGCCTACAACGCCGACGTCGCGGCGTTTTTCACGCGCTGGCTGACGACTGTCGTGCAGGATGCGCAACTGTCTTCGGGCGCAATCGCCAACGTCGCGCCGAAGTTCGGCGCGCTCTGGTCCTCGGCCGGCTGGGGCGGCGACTCGGCAATCCGGTGCGTCTATACGATTTATCATGACTACGGCGACACGCGGATTGTGGAGCGGAATTTTGACGGGCTGGCCCGTTACCTTGCGTGGCTGGCCGGCGGACGGAAGGACGGCGGACTCACCTTGCGCACGCTCGGCGATCATCTCAACCTCGGCGGCGGCGCCGATCTTGAAGTTATCCAGCGCGCTTATCTCGCGAACCTCTCCGCGCTGATGGCGGAAATGGCGGCGGCCATTGGCCGCTCAAACGATGCGGCGCGCTTTCAGGCGCAGAGTGAAGAGGTGAGGTCCGCATTTGAACGCGATTTCATTTTGTCCGACGGATCCATTACGAACAGCGGCCAAACCGCCTATGCGCTCGCGTTCACGATGGATTTGGTTCCGGCGGAAATGAAGGCGAAGGTCGCGGAAAAATTCGTCGCGGAACTGCAAAAAAGCGACTGGCATCTCGCCACCGGTTTCATCGGCACACCGCGTCTGCTGCCGGGGTTGCACATGGCCGGCCGCGACGACGTGGCGTATCGGCTGCTCTTGCAGGAAACCTATCCGTCATGGCTGTTCCCGGTGAAAAACGGCGCGACGACGGTTTGGGAACGCTGGGACGGCTGGACGCCCGACAAAGGTTTTCAGACGATCTCGATGAACTCGTTCAACCATTACGCCTTCGGTTCGGTGGGCGAATACCTTTACCGGCAGGTGGCGGGCATTGACACCGACGGCCCCGGTTTCCGCAAGATTATCATTCATCCGGCCATCGCCGCGGGCCTGACGAATGCTCAAGCCGCCTACGATTCGCCCGCCGGGCGCATCGAGAGCGCGTGGCGAATTGACGGCAAACGCTTTCGCCTGAACGTGACCGTGCCGCCAAACACCACGGCGACGGTTTACGTGCCGGCGGGCGCAGGCGGCCAAATCACCGAGGGCGGCAAGCCGGTCGCTCGCTCGCGCGGAGTTTCGCTGCTGCGCTCGGAAGACGGCGCGACTGTGTTCAGCGTCGGCTCGGGCAAATATCAGTTTGTGTCGCAGCTCCCGTGAGCGGCTTGTTGGTTCAATTCATCTCCTGCCCGCCGGTAACGCTCAACGAAATGCCGGTGAGATAACTCGCGCCATCGCCGGCGAGGAAAATCAGCGCGTTGCAAATGTCGTCGTAGGCGCAGCCCTTTTTCATCGGCACCTGGTT
>CAYYWB010000126.1:0-2572 GCA_964475285.1 uncultured Bifidobacteriaceae bacterium
CCGATTTGAACGTCCAGTGCCACGACCAGAATTCATCGCGTTCAACCTGCAAAATTTCATGGAGCGACTCAACCAACCTAGCAGGGCTGACCTGCCGGTCAGCCCGGCGGCGCGGCGGCGCCGACCTGCCGTCGGGAATTTCCGCAGCGCACCATTTTTCAATTTTTGAAATGAAATTTTTGTCCGCCAGCCAGTGTGACGCCAGCGCCAGCCGCCGCTGCGGATGATTGGCCGGTCGCAGGCCGTGAAACTTCCAGACCGCGCGCGGCAAAACATGGTCCGCAAATTCATCCCGCTCGCGCCACCAGCAGTCCCAGACGCGGCGCAACCAGGTGTCCGAGCTTTTTTGCGACCGGGTCAACTCCGCCGGCAACAAACCGCTGACGCCGAGCAACCGCGCCTGAAATGAAAACGGCGATGTTGCGCCGCGCGACCAGAGCGGGCGCGATTCCGCCAGATTTTGCATCGGCCAGGCGTTGTGTTTGTAACCGAGCGCGCGGAACAAGCCCTCCCACAAAGCCTGCTCCAAGCCGGCATGCTTCGCCCGGGCCGAAAATTGCGCGGCCTTGGCCTCCAGCCGGACGCGGGCGGCCTGGTGCAAAAGTTCGGCGAGTTGGGATTCGTCGAGTCCGCGCAGCGGCGCGGAACATTTGCCGCGAAGGTTTTCGGGCAATACGGACGCGGATTCATTTTCCAGCCACGCGCTCAATTCGCCGAGCGGCGCATCCAGCATGTTTTGCAACGGCAGAATGACGGGCTGACTTTGGGCTTTGGACTTTGGACCTTGGACTTCTTCCCAAACGACGTGCAGGATGACATTTTGGAAATTCGGATTGCGGTCGTGGCCGTGCGCGCGCCAGTTGTGACTGCGCAAATCAATTTCCACGTCGCCGGAACGCGGCGCTTCGCCGCCGGTCTGGATGACCGCGCCGCGAAAATCCGGTCCGCCCTCCACGCTGGCGAAACCGGGATGCAGCACGCGGACAATTTCTCCGTCCACGGTTTTCAATTCGTCGCGCCGCAGCCGCTGATGCCGCCAGACGGCCTGAAGCAGGCGCTCGGCGGGGAAACCGTTTTCATCGCGCAAAACGTCCGTGGCGCGGCTTTGGTTGCGCCAGACGGCGTAAAAATTTTCGGCGGACGGGTTCAATCGGAACTGCTTTTGCTCCGACCGGGCAATAAAGTCAATTTATTTTGAACGCAACTCCGGAGGTTCCCGCCGGTTTAATATGTGCCAGCCGAAGTTTTTGTTCGCCGCGGCGGGGCATTTTTGCCTAAAATGGCGCAAGTTTTTACGGTTCACAAATTTGATGATTGAAGTTTCCAATTTGACAAAGCGCTACGCGGGCCGCACGGCGGTGAACGACCTGTCGTTCACGGTGGCGCGCGGCGAAATCGTCGGCCTGCTCGGTCCGAACGGCGCGGGCAAAAGCACGACGATGCGGATTTTGTCGTGCTTCATGCCGGCGACGAGCGGCACGGCGCGTGTGGCGGGCTTCGACGTGTTTCATCAATCGGTGGAGGTGCGCCGCCGCATCGGTTACATGCCGGAGAACAATCCGCTGTATCCCGAAATGCGCGTGCGCGAATATTTGAAATTCCGCGCGCGGCTCAAGGGCCTCGGCTGGCGGCGCTCGCGCGAGCGCGTGACGACGGTGATGGAGCAATGCGGCCTGGCGGACGTGGGCCGGCGCGTCATCGGGCAGCTCTCGAAGGGCTACCGGCAGCGCGTGGGCCTGGCGGACGCGCTGGTGCATGAGCCGGAGCTGATCGTTCTGGATGAGCCGACCATCGGCCTCGACCCGCAGCAAATTCGCTCGGTGCGGCTGTTGATCAAAAGTCTGGCGGGAAAACACACGGTTTTGATTTCGACGCACATACTTCCCGAGGCGGAAATGACCTGCAACCGGGTGCTCATCATGTTCGACGGCAAAATTCTGGCCGCCGACACGCCGGACAACCTTCAAAAAATCATGGCCGGCAGCAATCAGGTGGTCGCCGAAATCGCGGCCTCCGCCGATGAATTGCGCGAGCATCTGGCGCAGGTGCCCCAGGTGGAGCATTTCGATGTGTCGGCGGCGGACGGCGATTTTTTGCGCTGCACGCTCACACCGCGAGACGGCCTGGACATACGCCCGCTGATCTGGCTGCTGGCGCGCGAACGCGGGTGGGTTCTGCGGGAACTGACCCGCAGCCGCCATTCGCTCGAGGACATTTATGTGCAAATCACAAGGCCCGATGAGGAGGAGGAAAACGAGTGAAAATTTTCTGGACGCTCCTGCGGCGGGAATTGTCCGCGTTTTTCTTTTCGCTGACGGGCTACGTCATCATCGCGGCGGTGACGCTGCTGGTGGGGTTGAGCTTTGTCGTTTTGATCGCGGGCCTCGGCAACGATCCGTTCACCGCGCCGGTGACGGAAATGTTTTACGTCACCTTTTATTTCTGGCTGATCCTGCTGCTCGTCACGCCGGTGATCACGATGCGGCTGTTTGCGCTGGAAAAAGCCTCCGGCACGTTCGAAACGCTGATGACGACGCCGGTGGGCGACCTCCAGGTGGTCGCGGCGAAATTC
>CAYYWB010000126.1:2612-7695 GCA_964475285.1 uncultured Bifidobacteriaceae bacterium
TTTGCGTCGGCCATTTCGCAAAGCCAGATGGCGGCGGCGATGATCAGCTTCGTGATGGGCGTGAGCCTGTTCTCGCTCGGTTTTCTGGCGAAATCAATTCCCGTGGCCGAACAATGGCAATCACAGGTCTTGTCCTGTTTCAGCCTGTTTGACCAGATGGAGGATTTCGCGCGCGGCGTGGTGGACACGCGCACGGTGATTTTTTACGCAAGCGCCACCTTGCTCTTTTTGTTCCTGACCTTGCGCGTGGTGGAAAGCCGGCGCTGGAAATAAGATGCCAAAAGAAAATCAACCCAGTTTCTCGCGCGGCCGCCGGTGGAAAATCGGCCTGGACGTGGCCGTGCGCACCCTTCTGGTGTGCGCGGTGGCGGTGATGGCGAATTACCTGGGCGTGCAATTTTATCAGCGGTTCTATTTGAGCTCGCAGACGCGCGTCCAGTTGTCCACCCGCACATTGAGCGTGCTCCGTTCGCTGACCAACCGCGTGACGGCGACGCTTTATTACGACCGGAAGGACGATTTTTATCCGGAAATCAAAGCGCTGCTGGACGTGTATCACGACGCCAATCCGAAAATCACCGTCCAGACGGTGGATTACGTGTGGGGCGCGGGCACGGCGGAAAAGGTGATGGAGCAATACCGCCAGTTTTTCACCACACCGGCGGATAAAAACCTCGTCATCTTCGATGCCGGCGACAATCGGGTGAAAATATTCCCCGGCGACGCGCTCGTGCAAAAAAAATTGGAACCGGTAAAATCCGAAAATCCGAAACAAGGGGAATTGGAATTCCAAAAGCGTCCGGTTGCGTTTAACGGCGAGCTGGCATTCACCTCGATGCTGCTCGCGCTTGAAAATGCCAGGCCTCTCAAGGCTTATTTCCTGCAGGGCGATGGCGAACCGTCGCTCTCCGACTCCGGCAACTTCGGTTACCTGAAATTCGCCACGGTTCTTGCCCAGAATTATGTCGCGATGACAAATCTGGAGTTGTCCGCCGCCCGAGACGTGCCGGCGGATTGCAACCTGCTCATCTACGTCGCGCCAACCCAGGCCGCCGCACCGCTGGACGAGATGCAATTGCGGAAAATTGACCAGTATCTCGCGCAGGGCGGACGGCTCCTCGCGCTTCTCAATTACGCCTCCATCCGGCAGCCGACCGGCCTCGAACCGATTTTGCAGCGCTGGGGCGTGCATGTCGCCGCCGATTATGTGAAGGACGCCCAGAACACCATGACGGGACAGGACATCCGCGTCCGCAAATTCGGCCAGCATCCGGCGGTGGATCCGCTCGCGGCCAACGACCTTTCGCTCCAGATGGTTTTGCCCCGCCTTGTCAGCCGGGTGGATGAAAAGAATCCCCCGGCCAACGCCCCGGAAGTGACGGAACTCGCCTTTTCCAGCGCGGACTCGACGCTCGCGGGCGATGCCGCTGAACCGCCCCGCAGTTATCCGCTCATCGCCGCAGTCGAGCAAAAAGCCGCGGCGGGCGTCGGCAACCCGCGCGGCAATACACGCATCCTCGTCGCGGGCGATTCCATTTTTCTCGGCAATTATTACATTGAAGGCGGAGGCAACCGCGATTTTCTCGGCTACGCCGCCAACTGGCTGCTGGACCGGCCCCAGTTGCTGGAAGGCATCGGGCCGAAACCCGTCACGGATTTCCGGCTGCAGATGACGCGGCGTCAGCAGAGCGAAATCCGCTGGGTGCTGCTGGGCGCGCTGCCCGGCGCGGTGCTGCTCCTCGGCGGGCTGGTCTGGCTGGCGCGGAGAAAATGAAGGGGAAATGACCAATTCCCAAATCCGAATGACCAAAGAATTTTCAACGCCGAATGCCGAATGCCGAATGGAATTTCGCCCACTGATTGACCATTCGTCATTAGTCATTTTCCACCTGCCTTGCGCTGAAATTTCCACGGAGCAACCAGCATGAACTCAAAATCCACCGGAATCTGGTTCGTGATTGCCGCGGCGCTGCTCGCGTTCATCTTCGTTTTTGAGCACTACTTCCGCCCGGTCGTCACCGGGCCGGCGCCGCTGTTGCCCAACCTGCGTCCCGCCGCCGTCACGAGCATCCAGGTGTTTCCGTCTGGCGCGCAGGAAATCAGCGCCGACCGCGCGAATGGCGGCTGGGTTCTCACCCGGCCCGTAGTCTATCCCGCGCAAACTGCCGCCATCGGGGCGCTGCTCGACGCCCTCCAAAAACTCGCGCCCGAAAAAATCAGCGCGGCGGAACTGCGCGAACATAAAAATTCCGACGCGGAATTCGGTTTCGAAAACCCGCAGGCCACGCTCGTCATCTCCGCGGGCGAACAGAGCTGGCAATTGAAGGCGGGCAATCGGACCGCGCCCGGCGACCAGGTTTATTTGCGCGTCGTCGGCGTGGACGGCGCGTTCGTGGCCGACGCCGGCTGGCTCAAGCTCATTCCCCGTGCCGCCGACGAATGGCGCGACACCGCGCTCGTCAGCGCCGGGCAAAACAGCTTCGACTGGATTGTGCTGACCAACGGCGCGAAGGTCATCGAACTGCGGCGCGACCCGACGAACCGGCTCTGGCGGATGATCCGGCCCTTGCAGGCTCGCGCCGACATGGACCACATCAGCGACGCGCTGCAACGGCTCGCGACCGCGCGCGTCACGCAATTCATCACCGACGACCCGAAGGCGGATCTGTCCGCGTTCGGTTTGCAGCCCGCCGATCTGGATTTGTGGCTCGGCCGGGGCACCAATCTGACGGCAGCCGTCCATCTCGGCAAAAGCCCGACAAACGACGCAGCGCAGGTGTATGCAAAACGCGAGGACTGGAACACTGTCATCACGAATTGGAACACAGTCGTCACCACCGCCCGCGAGCCGCTGGCGCCATGGCGCGGCGAGGTGAATGATTTCCGCGACTCGCGGCTCTTCGAACTGACCGCGCCGGTCGCGGAAATCGAGGTGTCCACCCTCCGCAGTAGCACTGCTACGGAGGACGGGCGCGGCCAGAACAATTTCATCCTGCGGCAACAAGGCTCCAACGACTGGAGAATCGTGGCCGAAAAATTTCCCGCGGACGCCGACAACGTTCAACTGTTCGTCAAGACCCTTGCCGACCTGCGCATCGCGGACTTTGTGAAGGATGCCGTGACCATTTCCAATTTGCCGGACTACGGCCTCGCCGTGCCGCAGCGCGAAATCATTTTACGCTCCAAGGCGGGCGACACAAACGCCATCATCGCGCAACTGGACTTTGGCGCGGCGGGAACCAACGAGGTTTTTGTCCGGTGCGCCGGCGAGGATTTCATTTACGCGGTGACGGCGCAGGACTTCAACCGGCTGCCGGAGTCGGACTGGGAATTCCGCGACCGGCGCATCTGGGATTTCAAGGCGGAGGACGTGGCGCAAATCACGATTCACCAAGGCGGCAGAATCCGCCAGATCGTCCACAACGGGCCGGGCAAATGGTCGCTGGCCGACGGCTCGCAGGGCGTCATCGAGGGAAAATCCATCGAGCAGGCCGCCCAGCAGCTCCGGCAACTCACCGCCCTGGCCTGGTTCGCGCGCAACTTGACCGAGCCGGAGAAATACGGCTTTGGCACAAACAATCTGCAAATCACCTTTGAACTCAAGGGCGGGGAAAAAGACACGGTGGACTTCGGCGGCGAATTCGCGGGCGGGCAAACCGCGCTGGCCGCCGTCACGCTCGACGGCGAGCGCTGGGCGTTCCTGTTTTCACCGGTGCCCTATCAGTTCGTCTTGAGTTTTCTCACCATCCCGGCAAACGTCCCGTAACCCGGCCAAACGTCAAAACGAAAACCGAACCGGGCGCGGAGTGAATGCAAATCGTCTCACTGCAACGGCGTTCTGGAGTCCCTGATGAATTGCGTGTGGCCGTCAAGGAAAACACGGCTGCGTCCGCCGGCATGAATGGTGCGCCCGCTGAATCCGGCGGGAACGGTGGGAACGGTGTTCGGAAAATATGAATCCACCACCAGCTCAACATCGCTGGCGCCGGTGATGATGCCGATGGTCGGGTCGTTGGTGGATTGGAGATCGGTGACGGCTTGCGATTCGGTTTTGCCCCAAAAATCCTCCAGCCCCACCGGATTGTCGGGGCGGTCAAAACGCCAGGCCCAATAGCGGCAGAGTGGCGCGTTGGTGTCGGCGGAGGCGGCCTGAACGGATTGCACGATGTTGCCGGCGGGCGAATTCACCGCCGCCGGGCACGACCAGACGTTGAAGTTTGGATTTTCACTTTGCAGAACCGTCGCCGCCCAGCCGGCGCGCGGATCGGACGGCGGCCAGGTCGTCCACGGATGATAACCGCCGGGCAGGCTGGACTTCAAATCGCGCCGGTCCGGGAAACGGTCGCCCTGGTCGTTGAGATACATTTCAAACGCGAGGCCGATTTCCTTGAGGTTGGAAAGACAGACGGCCTGCTGGCCCTTTTGCCTGGCGCGGGCGAGCGCGGGCAGCAGCATCGCGGCGAGGATCGCAATGATCGCGATGACCACGAGCAGCTCGATCAGCGTGAAGCCGCAGTGAATTTGTCTTGTCCGCCGCATTTTTGAATCAGCATCAGTTTTTATATCCAGTTGGAAAACTAATATCTGGCAGGAACCCCGTTTTTTCAAGGTTTTTCTCCGAAGGGGAACGGCTGATTCGGCGGGGAAAACAATTTTACAACTTCCCCACCCGTCAAAGCAGATGGGACTGATTTCCCGCCGCTGGCTTCAATCCCAGCTTCTTGTAGCTTAATTCGGTCGCGACGCGGCCTTGCGAGGTGCGATTCAAATAGCCTTCCATGATGAGATACGGCTCATAGACCTCCTCAATCGTGTCAGGCTCCTCGCCGACGGCGACGGCCAGCGAATTTACGCCCACCGGCCCGCCGCCGAATTTCGTGATTACGGCTTCGAGGATGCGCTTGTCCATTTCGTCGAGGCCGTTCTGGTCAATTTCCAGCATCGCCAGCGCCTTGTCGGCGACTTCCTTTGTGATGCGGCCGTCGTGCCGGACCTGCGCGTAATCGCGGACGCGCCGGAGCAGGTTGTTGACGATGCGCGGCGTGCCACGGCTGCGCCGGGCGATTTCATGCGCGCCGGCCTC
>CAYYWB010000127.1:0-7677 GCA_964475285.1 uncultured Bifidobacteriaceae bacterium
GAACCCGGAGCCGGCGATTCGTTTGTGCAGCGGAAACCCGCGCGCGGCGAGCCATTGCCAGAGCGCGAGCGCGAGGCTCAAGAGCGCGAGGACGGCGAAAATTGCGTTGGCGTAATTCACCGCCGGAAAGGAAACAAAAATCAGGCGCCGAGGCCAGCCGTTTTAAGGGCGTTTGACGGAAAGTGAAGCGCATCCGGCAGCGCATTCACAGGGCCGGATGCAACCCGCCGGGCTTGCGGCGGATGGATTTGTGCTTGAGGAGCACGAAGTCTTCCTAGAAAGTTTCCGTCTTGATGAGCCGCCAGTCCCAAACCGACGACAAGCCATCCGGCCCGAAAGCTGGAAAGCTTTTGCAGAGCGGCATGATTTTTTCCGCCGCCAGTTTTCTGGCGCTCCTCATTCATTACGTCTTCCAAATCATCGTCAGCCCGCAACTCGGCGGCACGGCCGGCGAATACGGCCTCGTTCTCGCCACCATCACCTTCATCGGGCTGCTCGGCCTTCCGCTCACGATTGCGACGCAGGCGGTGACGCATTACATCGCGCGCTTTCATTTCAGCGGCGACGACGCGCGGCTGCACGGGCTGCTTGCCGGCTGCCGCAAATTTCTTTTTTACGTCACCATCGCCGGTTCGGTCGTCGCCATCATTTTGGTGAAGCCGCTGGGCGATTTCTTCCATATTCCGCGCACGAGCCTCACGCTCATCGCGCTGGCCTGCGTGCTGGGCACCCTTTGGAGTTCCTACATGACGGCTCTCTGCCAGGGGCTTGGCTGGTTCAAGCGGCTCGCCCTTGTCGGGCTGCTGGCCGCGGTTTTCCGGGTTTTGTTCGGCTGGCCGACGACCAGAATCTGGCCCACCGCCGAATGGGCCGTTTTGGCGTCCGCCGTCATGCTGCTGCCCAACTTGATTTTGCTTTTCTGGAAAAAGGATTTCCCGCGCCGGACGGACGCTGCGGTTTCGCCATGGAATTCCGAATTCGTCCAGTTCCTCATCGTCAGCGCCGCCTGCGCTTCCGGCACTTACTGCTTCAATCAAGGCGACCTGCTTGTGGCGCAGCGCTATTTTTCCGGCGCGGAACGCGACGCTTACGGCTCCGCCGGACTGTTTGCCCGCGCGCTGCCCACCGCCGTCGGCCCGTTGCTGACCGTTTTGTTCACGCACCGTTCCAGCCGCCAGCATCACCACGGAGACGACTTGCGGGAACAGTTGAAACTGCTCGGCCTTTACGCCTTTGGCCTTGTTTCCGGCGCAATCGCGCTCTTTGTCTTGAGAAAATTTTGCCTGGAAATTCTGCACCGCAACACGCCCGCAGCCGCCGACATGATTGGCCGGCTTGCCATCACGATGGCCTTCGTCGGCTTGCTTCAGGCGCTGGCGATGTGGGCGCTGGCCAGCCGCTGGATCAAAATTTCGCTGCTCTACGGCGCGCTCGGCATCGCCTATTGGCTGACGCTGTTGTTCCGCGGCAAATCACCCGCCGCGCTGCTGCAAACGATGCCCGTCGCCGCCGGGCTGGCCTTTGGCGCGCTTTTTGCGGTCTGGCTCATCGCCATGCGCCCGCGCAAAACCGGCGAACCGGCGCAAAGCTGATTGGAATTTGCGGCTGCCGGCCATGCCTGCGTCCTGCGGCGGGAACCGCTTATTCTCATCATAAGAACTTGTTTATTCACAATTCCATGCAGCCGGCCAGGTTAATAATCGGCGCTTGACTTAAAATGGAATGACGCTAAAAAGCATTCCATCATTGGCATCGGGTGGAACAGGGGCGGAAACGCCCGGTTCAAAGATGGTTTGGGTTTGTTTCAAACATTGGGCCGGATCAAATATCAAATGTATGAAAAAATTTCGCTTGTCATGGGCAACGGCGGCATTTGGCACTCTGCTGTTTCTGTTCACAACCTCCGGCCGGTCCGCTGGAACCCAGGTTTTGCGCGCGCACGTGCCGGCGGCTGCGGCCTCCCTGCAACCGACGGGGAGATTTTCCGGCACGAACCGTCTGAATCTGGCCATCGGCCTGCCGTTGCGGAATCAGGCGGCGCTTTCCAGCCTGCTCCGGCAAATCTACGATCCGGCCAGCCCCAATTATCATCATTATCTGACGCCGGAGCAGTTCGCGGAGCAATTTGGCCCGACGGAGGCGGATTATCAGGCAATCATCGCCTTTGCCAACGCGAACGGTTTGCAGGTCACCGCTACGCATCCCAATCGCGTGCTGCTGGATGTGAGCGGCTCGGTGGCGGACGTGGAACGCGCCCTGCACGTGACGCTGTGGACATACCGGCACCCGACCGAAAATCGCGCGTTTTACGCGCCGGACACGGAGCCGTCGCTGGATTTGGAAGTGCCGGTTTTGCACATCAGCGGTCTGGACAATTACTCGCTGCCGCACCCGCGTTTTGTGGCCAGGCCGCTGGTCAACGGTCAAAACGCGGCACTGAACGCCGGTTCGGGGCCAAACGGCACTTACATGGGCGGCGATTTCCGGGCGGCTTACGTTCCGGATTCATCGCTCGACGGTTCGGGACAAATTGTCGGGCTGCTGCAATTTGACGGATACACCGCCGGCGACATCACCTATTACGAAAGCCATGCCGGGCTGCGGGCTGTTCCGTTGCAAAACGTTTTGCTGGACGGATTCAGCGGCAACCCGACGGGCAATGGCGGAGAAGTCGAGGTGTCCCTGGACATTGAAATGGCGGTTTCGATGGCGACGAATTTGACCAAGGTGATCGTCTACGAGGCCGGGCCGTATGGCAACTGGCACGACATTTTGAATCGCATGGCCACGGACAATCTGGCCAGGCAATTGAGTTGTTCGTGGTATATCCCCGGCGGCGGATCCGACGCGGTTGCCGACCAGATCTGGCAGCAGATGGCGGCGCAGGGACAATCGTTCTTCAACGCATCAGGCGATGATGACGCCTACACCGGCCTGATTGATTTTCCGGGTGACACGCCCTACATCACGCAAGTCGGCGGAACCACGTTGACGACGAGCGGGCCGGGAGGCCCCTGGGTTTCGGAAAAAGTCTGGAATTGGGGCGGCGGCATCGGCAGCGGCGGCGGAATCAGCACCCAATACCCGATTCCGGCCTGGCAGACGAACATCAGCATGACGGCCAATCAAGGCTCCACGACGAAGCGCAACACGCCGGACGTGGCCCTCACGGCGGACAATGTGTATGTGCGGGCGGATGGCCGTGATTACAACGTGGGCGGCACGAGTTGCGCGGCGCCGTTGTGGGCGGGCTTTGCAGCATTGGTCAACCAGCAGGCTGCCACTACAGGCAGGCCATCGGTTGGTTTCGTCAATCCGGCGATTTATGCAATTGGCGCGGCGGCAAATTACACTTCAGTTTTCCACGACACGATCATCGGCAACAACACCAGCAGCAGCAGCCCCGCCAAATTCTACGCCGTTTCCGGCTACGACTTGTGCACCGGCTGGGGCACGCCGGCCGGACAAGCCTTGATCAATGCGCTGGCGAATCCGGAAGCCCTTCTCATAACGCCGCCCGCCGGCTTCACTTCCGCCGGCGGGGCTGGCGGGCCGTTCACCATCACTTCACAAACCCTTTCACTGACCAATGCCGGAACCAATTCCTTGACTTGGGCGCTCACGAACACATCGTCCTGGCTGACGGTTTCACAGGACGGCGGCACAGGCACATTGACCCCCGGCGGGCCGGCGACCTTGGTGACGGTCAGCTTGAATTCAGCCGCCAGCAATCTGGTGGCGGAGATTTACAACGCGACGGTGTGGTTCACCAATTTGAACGACAGCGTCGGGCAAAGCCGTCAATTCACCCTGTCGGTGATCAATCCGCCCGTCATCACAACGCAACCGGCCGATGAGGCGGTTTTGGAAGGAGCAACCGCGTCGTTCACAGTCGCAGCCACCGGCGGCCTGCCGTTGTCTTATCAATGGCAGGACAACGGAACCAATCTGGCCGATGGCGGAAACATTTCCGGTTCCATGACCACCAACCTCGTCGTCAGCAATGTGTCAGTTGCCGATGGCGGAACTTACACGGTCGTTGTGACCAATCTCGCCGGTTCGGTGACGAGCTCCAATGCGCTTTTGACAATCACGCCGTCGCCGCCGGTCATTGTCATGCAACCAACAAATCAAACGGTGTATTGGGGCATGACGGCGCAGTTCTCCGTGGGTGTGGTCGGCACCACGCCGTATTCCTACCAGTGGAATTTCAACGGGACGAATCTTGACGGCGCCACGGGCAGCATGCTGGTATTGACGAACGTGGGTATTGTCCTATTACTGTGTTGAAAAGTCAACCTGATTCAAAAGCTCTTCGATTGACCATTGATGATTTGCCAGTCCTGCAAACTGCGCTGGTGTCTGTTTGTGTGCGCTGTGAACACGGCAGAAATTGAAATGCGCGATGAACAAAGCTACGGAGTGTTTCAAGTTCGCCAGCTTCTTTGAGTAACCGAGTGTGAGGCGTGTGAATCTGCGGTTGAAAATGCGGACTGAAAGGTTTGTGCGTTCAACGTAGGACGTGCTGATTTGTTCTCTGTCTGGATTGCCGATGCGAATTGTTTTGCGAATGCCGGTGCAAACGGATGGCGAGTAGCGGCGTTCAACGCCTTTTGTTCCGTCGTTCGGATTGGCGTATTGCTTCACCAGTTGCGCGTAATGCGCTTCTCGACCGAACGTGTAAAGGACTTCATTCGGATACGGGGTAAATCCGTCTGTGGTAAGCTGGAACGGTGTTTGCACGCGCTTCTTCAGGTCTTGAATGTAAATCTGTGTGGTAACGGGGTCGCGTTTGCCTACGGTGAAATTGATGATGAACTTGCTGTCTGAATCCACGCCGAGATAAACGTATTGATCGCCGCGCTCGCGGTCTTGCGTTTCGTTGTTCCGTTCCTTGCAGCCAACGAACGCGAATAGTTCGTCCACTTGGACGGTTGGAAAATCCACGTTGCGGACTTTTTGGTCTAGCAGGCGAGCGCATTTCTGGCCGACAACTTCCAAGACGGCCAGCACGGTGTCACGATGGACGCTGGCGAGCCGTTCAATGGCACGGATGCCAACACCCTCAACGAGCAGGTGTGTGATTTGCACGGCCTTTTCAAATGGCACGCGCAGATTGTCCAGCGGCTTTTCGGGCATATCCGAATACGTCTTTTTACATTGCTTGCATTGATACCGTTGGAATCCTTTGTGAAATCCAAACCGGCTGCATTCGGTTTTACAATTATGACACGTCACTTGACCCTTTCCAGCCTTTGCCTTACTGTGACGGTGTATCTTCCAGATACCGCCAGAGGCTTCGGCTTTTGGTTGCGCCGTGCCGGTGCTAGAAACACCGGCACGGCTTTTTGTTTATGGTTTGTTCACTTTGCGCGGCCTGCCTTTCGGCCAGCCGCCCTTTTTTGCATTATCACGGGCTGCGAGCGTCTTGGCTTTGGAACTGACCTTGCCGCCCTTGCGCCCAAGCTGCGCCAGATACCCGCGAATTTGCTGGTTTATTTTCATATCGCCGACACTATACCCAAGCGGAATGGTTATTGCAACAAAAATCTTTAACTATTTTTTGTCTGAAAATAGCTTTGCGTTTCTCGATCAACGGTGGTAGGTTCTACGCACAGTTGGCAATCCGGTTTGCCTCTCGGCTGGACGTGATACGCCTTGAACAGTGAATCACGCCAGCCGTTTTTCTTTCCGCGCTTACGTTTCGGCGCCACGCTTGCGCTGTGTATGTAACTTCATAAAAATCAGCCGCCCCTCATGCTGGTCGAAATTCCCATTGGCGCGGGACAGCAATCAGAGCGGCCTAAATCAATTCTGCCAACAATCACGCTTTCGACGGCGTAAAACAAAAAACCAAGCACCTTTTGAGTGCTTGGTTTCACGGTTTCCCGAACGTCCTTTGTTGTCAAAGGACAGATTTAATCTGGCACGGTTGACGTTTCCTGTCAACCGCTTATCATCGGGACATGGCAAAATCCAATCCTGAACAAATCGCTAAAGTTTTGCTGTGGAATGTAAGCGGTTTGCGAGCTGAAACAGCCAGCATGAAAGCACAACTCGACACCTGTTTAGACACACTTGGAAAAGCCCCGTCAAAGGCGTTTGTCCAAGAATGCATTGAGCGGGACGCGGAGACTCAAAAGGAGCTTTATCAAGAGGCTTGCAAGCAGGCGGGGTTGAACACCGAGCCACCAGCCCCGCTAGGCGGGTCTTTTGGTAGCGGCGCATCGAACAATTAAAGGCAGGTTCGGAAGTTTTCATTTTATGACTGGCAAACGAAATTTGGTTTTGTTGGCGACTACGGCAACGCTGATTGTTGTCCTTTCTGTTTTTTGGGCGATAAAGACAGCACAGCACAATGGGCGCGGGACTGTGACGGTTGGCAATGACAACACGGACACGCAGCGGATTTGGGTTTCAGAGTCGCAATATAAGCGAACGAATTACACATACAGCGGCATTGGGTTGTTTATCGGGACGATGCTTTGGGCTGGCGTGATTTCAGCATATAAAAAGTTATGAAAAAACACTACATTCTCCTTTGGGTTGATGAACCTGGATTCGATGACCCATTTAAGCACGGTTCATGGGAAGAGTTTGTGAGGGCAACCGTGAACAGCCTCGTCCAGCACGCAAAAACCATAGAAGGCATTGAAACGCTCGGAGCAAGTGCTTGGCTGATTCCAAGAGATTCCGGGCTGCCATTTGTAGCGGAGTGTATGGGTAGGGCTTTAGCGTCCAAACACCCGCCGGTCGTTCACTACAAATTCCTTGAAGCGGACTCCTGAACAGCCAGTGATCCAGTTTTTCGCTGTCTTTCTTTGCGTTTGTCATGTCTCATAAAATGGAGCCGTGTTGTTCTCCCCCCCCCCGTTTTCAACACGGAGGCAGGACATGACCCGAACGTGGATTTCGATCAAGCCGGCATTTATACGGTGCTGGTGACCAATTCTTATGGTTCGGTCTTGAGTTCCAATGCCGCGCTGACCGTCAATCCGCCGCCGCCTTGCACCCCCATGCCTTCCGGCATGACGGCTTGGTGGTCGGCGGAAGGCAATGCCAATGACATTGTCAATGGCAACAACGGCACTCCCATGGGTGCGTTGAGTTATACCAATGGCGAGGTGGGTCAGGCGTTTGTGTTCAATGCGAGCACCAGTTACATTTCGGTGCCGGCCTCATCGAGTTTGAACATTGGAACTGGCAGCGGCATCACCATTGAATGCTGGATCAAGCCATCTGCTTTCAACGCTGTTGTGGGCAATGGCGGGCCGCTCATCGAGTGGGATTCTGCGAGCGTGGATGGCGTGAATTTGTGGGCCGTCGGTGGCAATATCCTTTCTTCAGTCATCCATGACACGTCTGGCAATGTGTATGCGCTTCAATCAGCCGGCGGCTTGCTGGTCACGAACAGTTTTCAACACGTTGCGCTCACGTATGACAAGAGCAGCGGGCAGGCCGTGATTTATTGGAACGGAATTGTTGCTGCCACAAGTAATTTTGGGAGTTTCACGCCGCAGACGACCTATCCGGTCAACATTGGCCGTCGGACGGGAGAACCGATCGGCAACGGGGACAATTATAACGGATTGATTGACGAATTGAGCCTTTACAACCGCGCTTTGTCTTCCAACGAAATCGCCGCCATTTACAACGCCGGCAGTTCGGGCAAGTGTT
>CAYYWB010000128.1:0-7654 GCA_964475285.1 uncultured Bifidobacteriaceae bacterium
GTTTCAATCCGCGCCCCGGTCGCGTGACCGGGGCGACTGCGGCCCGTCTAACTGGCCAAGCCGCAAGAGTTTTGTAACCCATTTCCGCCAACCTGCCAATTTTTCCTGCGCGTTGGAATGTTGAGTTGTCAAAGAACAATCGAAATGTTGCATGACGCCTGCGCTTGCGCCCAAGCGCGAAACCCCGGCCTTCAAGCCGTCACTTGTGTTTCGCGGAAGCAAGATCATAAAATGAGCGGTTCGGTGAGATCCATCGGCTTGCTCACGCCGTGATGCTCTGTTTTGACTTTGGCGATTTCATCCAGAAAGTAAAAACGCAGCGAGTCCTCGCCTGTTTTGATTTCGCGCAACAACCGGTCGCGCAATTGCACCCATTCGGTCTGGCCAACCTGGCATTCAAACACGCTTTTCTGGACGCGCGTGCCGTAGTCTTCGCACGCCTGCGCGACGCGGCGCAACCGCCGTCGTCCGGGCTTTTCCACCGTGGAAACATCGTAGGTGATGAGAATCAGCATGGTGAAATTATTTGGGCACCAGCGGAACGTATTCCAAAATGTCCCCGCGCAAATGCCGGGCCAGGACGCGCGCCTGAACGTGCGGCATCTGCGCCAGCCGCAAATTCTGATCCAGCAACGGATGCTTCAAGGTTTCCTGTTTGCGTTCCTGATAGGCTTTGATGACCAGCTTGCGCCCGGCGTCGCTGAATTCCACCGCGCCGCCTTCGCGTTCCACGAAATGTTCCGGCGCAATCTGCTGCCGGTTGATGAGCGTGACCGCCAGCCGGTCGGCCAGCCACGGGCGGAATTCCTCCATCAAATCCAGCGCCAGCGACGGACGGTTTGGCCGGTCCACGTGGAGAAAACCGACGAACGGGTCCAGGCCGACGCTCGTAAGCGCCGCCACGCAATCATGCCGCACCAGCGCGTAGAGAAACGACAGCAGGCAGTTCACCCGGTCGCGCGGCGGACGGCGGCTGCGGCTGCCAAAGGTGAAAAATTCCCGCTGCTGTTTGAGCATGAGCGTGAACACGGAAAAATAAAGCTGCGCCGCCATGCCTTCAGCGCCGCGCGTTTTTTCCATGTCACTTTGCCCGGCCAGGGCTTGCAACTGCCGTGCCAGCGCCTCGATGACTTCTTGTAATTTTCCACGCTCGGCTTCGTTGTCATTTTCACGCGCGGCGCGCAGCAGGCTGTTGCGGGCATTCTGGATTTTGCCGGCGATGATCTGCCGGGCGATGGCCGCGCATCTGGCCGGATCGTCCGCCGCGCGGAATTGCGCCCGGCGCAACGTCACGCTGGTATCGGCCACGCCGGTCATGCGCGCCTGCAAATAGCCGAACTCGCTGTGAAAGTTCACCGCCACGCCATGTTCCCAGCACAAGTCCAGCGCGGGCGGGCTGATGGTGCTCGCGCCGAAAACGCAAATGGATTCCAGATGATGAATCGGGACACTCAATTTTCGATTGCCGATTGCGGATTGCTGATTTCGATCTTGTGATGGAAGGTCGGGGGGATACACCGGCACCTCCACCTGCAACGTCAGATGATCGCGCGCGACATAGCTGCCGGGCGTGGTCAGATACAGTGTATTTTGGGCGATTTCAGGCATCAGGTTTTGAAAAGCTGACCGGCCAGTTGCGCCGCCCGGCCGCCGCTGCCGGTGGCCTTGGGCAGGCAGATTTCGTAAAGCGAACATTCCTCGCACGCCTCGCGGAATTCCGCGCGTGGGATGGCGGTTGACTCCAGCAGCGCGTGCAACTCCGCGACGGTTTTTTCCGTCAACGCCCGCAGTGCCGGCGTGAATTCAATTTCCCGGCGGCGTTTGCTGTCCGCGTGAAACACCGCGCCGCGCGGAATGGCCGTGTGAAACATTTCCTCCAGACACAACGCCTGCGCGCAAAGCTGGGCATCATCATTTTCCCATTGGCGGCGTTTGCCGACTTTGAACTCGACGGGCTTGAGGGATTTGAGATTTGATATTTCAAAATTGAGATTTGAGGCCGACCGGAACTCGGCCTCGACGATGTCGCATTTGCCGGACAAACCGAGCCGGTCGGAAAACACCGGCAGCGCCCGGAGCAGCTTCACGCCCTGCACCACTTCGTAACCGCGTAGATCGGCGTGTTCATGAACGATGTCGCCGCGCGCCGTGTGCTGGTTGGCGCTGCGCCAGCCCTCCACCACCTTCAACGCCGCCCGACGCGGGCAGTAAAGAAAATCGTTGAGGAGCGAGAGGGGTAAAACCTCGCGCTCCTCGTTGTTTGAAACTTGCGTCACAAAAGTTCAATCAACTCGACGCCTGATGGCAGACCGGACTTATTGATGGTGACATCATAATCAGAAAACGAACGGGCGACAGGCACGTTTGGTTTGCGCTGAACCGTAACGCGCTCGAATAACTTATGCGCCGGAGCATTGCCAAGCGCGGACTGGTGTTTGAAAACAATCAGTTTTTGCGGAGCCATCGTGCCACGTGATGCGGAACGGTCGTGGTCGAACATCTGTGTCAATGCCTGCCAGAATAATTCCAAGTCAGTGTCGTTGAAGCCTGTTTCACGGGCAAGATGCGCGCTGATATAGCCTTGGCAACAATAAAGACCGTAAGGAATAAGATTCTTGCGCCCCATCGTTTGATTGGGAGCATCGGCTTCTTTTGCTTCTGTGACAGCCATGCGCGTGATGCTTAAATCAAGCGGCAGAATGGGATCAATGCTGCGGCTGAAACTTATCTGCACTGGGCCGCGAACTTGGCCCGCATTTGAGCCAGTGGACATCACCGCGCCAAAGGTGCGAACATCGAAATAGCGTTTGCACATTTCGGCGCGGGCAGATTGAACTTGTTTGCGGTCAGCGGTCTTTTTCTTGCCGTCCACATCGTGACCTAAATCAGTGTGCGCTTTCTGGATGGCCTCATTTAGAACCGATCCCTGTTGGACAAAAATGTCGTAACCAGCGGCACGCTCTTTTGCAAGCAACGCAAAATTTCTGATTTTGCGTTTCAAGCAAACGTCTGAAACAAGGCCGCGCATATCCTGCGGGTCAATGCGCGGAGAATTGGCGGCATCGGGGTCGCCATTGGGATTGCCGTCTTTGCAATCGAATAGATAAACGAAGTCGTAACGATTATTCATGGTTGTTTTTTTGTTGATGGTTAAAAGGTGAATTTTATTTTGTGGTTTCGGCAGATTGTTGTTCCTTCCGTTCCGTGCTGCGACGGCGGTATTCGGCTTTCTGGTGATAATAACCCAAGGCAAACCGCCCCTGTTCTTCAAGCGTTAGTGTTGGCTTGAATTGATCGCCCAGCGCACAGGAAATTTCTTCAAAGTCTTTGCGCACATTTTCGGCAACTCCACCGCCCGCTTTCGCCAAATGAAATTGAGCGTTTCGGAAAAGGCGCCCCATAACGAGCGCTGGCGTCACGCTGGCGCTGGCGTAATAGCGTTCCGCGACGCCAGCGTTCACCTGCCCAAGGGCGAGGTATTGCAACCGGTCAAAGACCGCGAACAGACGCCCGCACAAATAAGCGGCATCTTGTGATTCTGGGTTTAAGCATTCAGTCATAGTTTGTGTGGTTTGTTGATTGTTATGGTTTGAAACATTTTGCGTGCGGATTAAGCACGCCTTGATAACTGCAAGTCGCGCCGAGTTGAGTTTATTTTCCTGATCAAGTTGTTGGCGACGCAATGCGGCTGCCAGCGCCGATTGTGGCAGCGGAACTGAGCGACCGCGCAACGCACCATGTAAAAGTTGCGTGGAAATTTGTGGCGGTAGTTCGTCCAACTCTTTTCGCACCAATCCGTAAAGCAGAGCGTAGAACTTGAAGTCTCGCTTTACGCCCACGCCGTCCGGCGAGACAATGCCGAGGTCTTGAAACCATTCAGCGACGTGCTGCTTAATTTCCGACACGGTGCTTTCGAGCCATTCGCGCACGACAATGCGTGCGCCGTTGCCGGACAAACTCATTGCATAATAATTGTTGGTTTCAAGTTCGACAGGCTGCTGACCTGATCGAACTGATTTTAACAACTCGGCAACGGCGTTTTCATTGGCATTGGCGAGCAAGTCAATCGGGTCTTCTTCAATCGGCCTGCGCGTCCAATGCAAATGCGCGGTGTCGTTGAATGTCAGTTTTTGCTCGCGGCTCTTTTCGATGAGCGTATTTAGCGCCGCACGAGATTTAACTTCGGAGTCGGAACTGATTGGCGCGTTTGCGGCTTGGGATAGACCGAGGGATTCAAACGCGGGACATTCCTTATTAAAGGAAATCAGTTTCGTGTCCTCGCCCAGCAATTTAATAAAACCAGTCGTCCGGCAAACTGAACCAAAGCGGCCAGTTGCGAGACAAACAGATTTTTCAGTTACTTGTTCAGCCCGCTCTTTTTCACTGCGAAGTCGCCACCAATCGCGGAGTTCCTTCAACTCAATCAGGCTTTCGCCATTCACTGAAAACACAGCGTTTTCACTTGTTTTTGCCTTTAATACCGAAAGCTGATCGTGCAGTGACTTGAGTTGCCTTTCATCACGCAAGAAAGTTGAAAGCACCTTCAGCTTTTTGCTGATGACTGGACACTCATTGGCTGCTGCATCAAGCAAGCTCACGAAGTATGCTTGGTTAACTCTCCGCTTCTCACGTTTTACATCTTCATCCACAAACAACACTGAACGCTCCAAACTGTCACATAGGAAATAGGAACGACCATGTGACACAAAATCAGGGTCTGATTTAGGGCGCTCAATCCGCTTGGGTTTTGGCTTTTTAGCATCCGAACTTTCTGTCAGCTGGATTACACCGGCAAGATTGCCAGTCTGGCCAATCGAGATTAGCCAACGAACACCAACCGTTTCAAAATCCGCGTCGCCAAGTTCGTTGCGTTCTGCGTATGCGATGAGGGCTTGAAGCATCATGACGCACCTCTAAGTTGCTTTTTCATATCTGACCAGCCGGGCACGTTGACAACGCCGTTTTTGAGTTCGGCTTTGAAAAATGTGATGCGCGGGTCGGGCTTTTCCACTTTGCCGGGCAACTGGTTTGCGGCGACATCCAGATTGAAGACGTCATAAAGCATCAGGCCCAAATCCGTGTCGGGATTAGGATTTGATTCGACCCGCATGGCCGATTCATCCACCAGCTCAAAATGCGCGGGAAATTCCCGGCAACCAAAACAAGGCTGGGCGAAACACTGGCCTTTTACGGCGCGGCGCTGAAACATGGCGAGATATTTGACCGGCGTGTCGTCACCGAAATCTTCGTCATCAACTGGCCTGCGGCGTGGCAAACCTGCCAGCGGCGTTAGATTCATGTTGGCTTCAATGACATATTCCACTTCCCGCAAGGCGAGCGTGTTGCGCTGTGTGCGATCCTCGTCAGCCAGCAGCGGTTCCGGTTTGCGTGGCGACAGGCGCGACTTTACTTCATTGCGCCGGAAAGCCAGAAAGCGGATCGGCTTCTTTACCGCGATGCGGCACACACTCCATCGGAACTGTGGTTTGTAAATGATTGATTCCAGCAGGCCGCGTGCGGCACTCGGCGTGATAACAGGATAGCTGACTCGCTCAACTTTCATTTCGGGCCGGGTGAAACACGCGAGTTCGCCCCAGGTTCGCAGGTGGATTGTCATGGTGTCAGACTTTGGTTGAATTTGTGCTCATTGGCAAAATGATTTGGAATCAAGATGACCGAGGCCAAGATTTTCGTCGTAATCCGAATTCCACACCCAAAAATCCCAGCCCTCGGCAGGTTGGTAAATATAGCCTCTGGCCTGTGCCTCGAAAAATTCGTTTGGGTAAAGATTCACGGAAAATCGCTGAGCCTCCCGACATTCGGCAGAGGTAAGATGTTTTTCGCGCCGGAGTTTTTCCGCCAGTTCGGCGCCTCGTTTCCATTTCACCAACACGGCGCGAGTTTCGTTGCCAACCAACCGGCAGGCGTCGGTAGCGGCGGGAAAATTAAATTCGGCGGACAATTTGAAAACCTTGTCTGCATCGGCCTTTTCCGCGCCGACCAATTTGTAAAGCTCGGCAAAATACTTTTGATAAATTTCCGGCTGGTGAAGTGGCGCGTCGGGATGTCGAGCAAGAAATTCTTCCGTCTTGGCGGTGGCCAAGGCATAAGCGCCCGGTGGCAGCTTCATTTCAACCGCACGGAATACGATCACCGGGCATGGTTCGGCATGGCGGCCTTCACGATTGCAGCGTCCGGCAGTCTGGATGATCGAATCCAGCGGGCCAAGTGCGCGATACGCAATTGGAAAATCCACGTCCACGCCGGCCTCAATGAGTTGGGTTGAAACGAGCCGACAAGGCTGACCGGCGGAAAGTTGATCGCGAATAAGCTTTAATTTTTCCTGCCGATGAGCCGGACACATTCGCGCAGACAGGTGAAACACGCCGTCCGGCTGGATGCCGCGCACAAGCCGAAAAAGTTCGCGGGCGTTCTTGGTGGTATTCACCACACAAAGCGATTGCGGTTCGGCGGCCAATTTTGCGGCAATGTCAGCCCATGAAAATGATTCGCCTGGCTGCGGCAATTCAATTTTTGTGCGGCGCAACGCTTCGGCCAATCCCGCTTCATTGGTCGAAATTGGTTCTGGTTTCCAGTCATAGGGCAACGCTTCGCCCGCCGATGCGAAGGCAGGTTGCGTGGCGGTCATAAAAACAGCGGTGACACCATAATAGCGGGTGAGCAGCCGGACGCCGGAAAGCAACGATGGCACAAGACGCGGCGGCAGCGTTTGCACTTCATCAAACAACACGACTGACCGGCCGATGTTATGAAGTTTGCGGCAATCCGACGGGCGGTTGCTGAACAGGCTTTCAAAAAACTGGACGTTGGTGGTAACGACCAGTGGCGACGCCCAATTTTCCGCCGCGAGCCGTGCGCGTCGCAACCGATCTTCCTCGGCATCGTGTCCCCGGTCTTCCTTCCGTTCGCGTGGGGCAACGGCGCTGTGATGTTCCAACACATAGTCCGCCCCAAATGCCGGCTCGAATAATTCCTCGCGATAAACTCCGGCAGTTTGCTCAATGATGCTGGTGTAAGGAATCACCACAATAATCCGCCGAAAGCGGCGCGGGTCATTCTGATCAAGCTTCGCGTTGTGATGAATGATATGTTGCAACGCGAAAGCCAGCGAAGAAAGCGTCTTGCCGCTGCCAGTAGGAGCGGTGAGCGTGAACAAGCCCGTTGATTTTTTAGCCGCGATCAAACAATCATCGAGCAATTGTTTGCGCAACGCATTGACCGGCCCGTCGCTGGATTTGGCCGCCAAATGTATTTTGAGAATTTCCAATGCACGCTCCGGTTGAAGATCGGGCACGATCCGCTGTTTTTCCTGCGCTGGATTAAAATGCTGTTCCGTGTCGAGAAAGTCGGCATCAACAAGACAGCTAAACAGCATCCGGGAACGAAACGCTTCCGCAAACTTGTCCTGAATTTTTGAGGGCGAAAACGATGGCAGCTTCAATCCATCTTGTGCAAACCGGGCAATCAACTCGTCGAGCGACTCTGGACACTGCCCGGTTAATTCCAAGCGATGGGTTTTATCGTCAAATTTTTGAACGGTAGTTCGTAATGGTAAACCGGCATCATTCTCATTCAACGCAGGAATGCCCGTATGATGTCCGTCAGCAGTAAAAGCAACCGCCCAGGCTTTAAG
>CAYYWB010000129.1:0-7616 GCA_964475285.1 uncultured Bifidobacteriaceae bacterium
TCGCTGGACTCGATTGCCACGGCAACCTTCGGCGTCGAAAAAACGGCGGAGGGCTTGCAGGCCATCCGGTGGTTCAAGGACGGCCGGCTCGCGAAGATCGCGGAGTATTGCTGCTACGACGTGAAAATCACGAAGCTTGTCCATGAATACGGCCAGCGGCACAAACAACTGCATTACAGCAACCGCTTCGGGAAAAAAATGACCGTGCCGGTGGGCTGGTGAATGTTGGGCGTTGCATCGTTGAATCGTGAATCGTCGCGATGCGGTTCAACGATTAAACGATTCACGAAGAACGCCTTGAAAAGTGGTGCCCACGACAGGACTTGAACCTGTTAAAAATATCGGATTCGTTAGGAAATGCAAATGGTAACGCACAAATAGACGCACAAATTCTAGTCGCCTTGGGACGTGATTTGTCCCAAGTAGTCACGGCTTGGAACAAACTTCCAGCGGCACTCAAGGCGGCAATTCTCGCCATCGTCAATTCAGCGAAGAACCAGCCATGATCTTAAATCCGGCTACGGTGCTCAATCCCGTATTCACCTATCTGGACGCCCTGATCTCGGATTACGGCGTTTATTGTTACCTCGTGTTCGTCTGGTTGTCTCTGGGAGCGATTGCCTGGGTGTTGGGCGGCGGCTTGCGGCGGAAACGGTCACAAGGAAACTCAGCCACGGTTAATTCCGGCATCATCTTTATGACGCGACCGACGAATCAATCACCACCGTCAATCATCATCACCGAGGTTGACCCGGCGCAAAATGGCGACAACGAAATAACGGATGGACCATGATCACTTTTCACTCGCGGCAATCAGACAGTGCCCAACGCGCTCGAAAAAATGAAAGTGCCGACACGTTCAATTTCACTTCACAAATTGTATCGTCAATTTACACAGTTACATTCACGAAGTGCGAAAAGTCCGATACAATAATTTTCAAGTCACGGTGCAGTCGCACGGTTGTGTGCTATCGCTTTGATAGGGTATACGCCTTACCCCTAATTTTTATTAGGCTTTCGCAGCTCGCCAACGGCTCGCTGACGAATCGGCGGAATCCCGCGAGACGGTCGCGCAATGTCCGCGAACCATCCAGCAAGAAATCCGGCGAGATGTCTCGCTTGCCTCCGCACAATTTCCCGGCAATAGCCAGGCAGCGGCAAAAGCAATACCATCTAACAGCCGCGCGAGTGTCCCGCGAGACAACTCGCAATCTAGCGCGCAACCATCCGGCAGCGGCAGTGTCACCGTCCGCGCAACAGACTGTTCAACATCCCGCGAACCATCTCGCAAGATGATACATCAGAATTTTGCCATCATGTTTTCAACCATGACACCCAACAATTATGAACACATCAACCACAACACCTGATCCCGAAGTGCTACGAAAAATTGCGGAGGAATTTCAACCTGCCCCAAGCCGCATCCCGTTTCATACACTCAGACCATACCATGAATTTATTGTCATGTTGCGCACCAAACGGGCGTCCTACAGGTCAGTCGCTGAATTGCTGGAAAAACAAGGCGTGAAAACCAGTGTGGCGCGTGTGGCCGAATACGGCCGCATCGTGCTAGACGGCAAAAAGACGCGCAGGCGTCGGAAGGGGACACCAATCGCCCCAACCACAACCGCGCCGGTGCCGACTCCAATACTGCCGGTGCCAATTGCCGCAGCGGATTCATTTCAACCGCCGTCACGCGGCCCGCGCATCGCCAACATAAGAATGTTGAAAGACAAAGTCGCATCAAATCAAACATCGTGAAACATTGCCGCGACCAACGCACGTTCCGCTGCGGCTTCACGCGCGCTCGTCGCGGCACAAAAAAAACGCAGTCGCGTTGCGCTTCCGTCAGCGGCACGGCGGCGGTCGTTGCGTTCCGGCTCCGCTCCCTCCGTCTCTACGCCTGCACTTCACTTTTCCGCCCGCCGAACCGCCGACCGAAGCGTGCCGACGAATAACGCAGTTGCTTGAAATGGTTAGGATGAAACGAAGTTTGTTTTTGTCACAAAAACTGCATACTTTTTGTGACAATAGTCGAAATCTGTCACAACCCGTGACGGAAAAGATTTTATGTCGGCCTGATCTTTGCCTTCCGATTCACGACGTTTTTGTTTTACGATTGCCTAAATTTTGTCGCCCTTTACGATGCCCGCAATCTGAATGGCCAAAGCCCATCAGCTTTTCGGGAATGACTTGAATCGCATTCTGGATGAACTCAATCTGGTGCTGGTCACATGAGCAAAACAAATCACAAACCGATTTCGTTCGCCACCGCCGAGAACTACGCCGCGCTGCTGGCCGACATCAAGCAGCGTATCCGCACCGCGCAGGTGCGCACCGCGATGGCGGGCAATGCCAGTATGCTCATGCTCTATTGGGAGATCGGCGGCGTGCTGGCGGAGCGACAGAAAAAGGAAGGTTGGGGCGCTGCCGTCCTGCCTCGGCTCGCGACCGATTTGCACAACGACTTGCCGGAGGTGAAAGGTTTCTCCGCGCGCAATCTGCGCCTGATGATCCAGTTTTTTGATGAATACCCCTCTTTCGGCCCAATTTGGCAACGGGCGGTTGCCAAATTGTCAGATGATTCCACCGGCGGTAAAAAAGGGCCGTCGCCCGTGTCCCAATTATCTGCCGAATCCGACGACGCCCAAATTTGGCAACGAGCCGTTGCCCAATTGACCTGGGCGCACAACGTCATCCTCATCCAGAAAGTGAAAGACCTGCCCACGCGCCTTTGGTATGCCCGGCAGGCCTTCGAGCACGGCTGGAGCCGCGATGTTCTCTCGCTCCAGATTCAAAGCCGCGCGCACGAACGTCACGGCAAGGCCGTCACGAATTTCCAACGCACCCTGCCGCCGCCGCAGTCCGACCTCGCGTCACAGCTTCTGAAAGACCCCTACTTCTTCGATTTCCTCACTCTGGAAAAACCTTTCCACGAGCGCGAACTCGAAACCGGTCTGCTCCGCCACCTTCAGGATTTTCTCGTGGAACTCGGCACCGGCTTTGCCTTCGTCGGCCGTCAGGTTCACATGGAAGTCGGCGACAGTGATTTCTACATAGACCTGCTGTTCTACCATCTCAAGCTCCGCTGTTTCGTCGTCATTGACCTGAAGGTCGGCTCGTTTAAGGCGGAATATGCCGGCAAGATGAATTTTTATCTGAATGCCGTGGACGACCGGCTGAAGCACGCCACCGATCAGCGTTCCATCGGCCTCATCCTCTGTGAGGAAAAAAACAAAATCGTCGCCGAGTATGCCCTGCGCGGCATGGACAAAGCCATCGGCGTTTCCGACTATCAACTCACGCGCGCCCTGCCGAAGAAACTCCAGAGTGCTCTGCCGAGCATCGCACAGTTGGAAAAAGAACTTTCGCAGACCAGGCCCGCCAAAGCAACGAGGCGCAAGGCATGAATGAACTTGCGCGATTATCAACTTCCAAAAGGCCGGGTCTGGGCATCCGTTGTCCAGCGAATAGCCGGTCAAGGTTCACAGATATTCACCTGTTCCACCAACGACCGTGACACTTCCAGCGTGAATCCTTAATCGCCATCGGTCTTTGGTGAAGCGAGCGTAGTCACAGGTGGAGGCCAAAGGCACAACCTTGACGACGCGCAGCGAGCCATACCATGAGACGGCGATTCACGCGAAGTCGGGATGTTGAATGGCGTTGAATTTGTTACGCAACAGTTGCGCAAATTTAGCGCAAAATTTGCGGTTGCGGTCGTGGCCTCAAGCTGTGCTAAGGGAAGATGTCTGACGGATTTTTTAGCGAACAATGGTGAGCATCGAGGTGCGTGTTACCATGCTATGTTGCATGATCCGGGCGCGTGATACTGTCAGAATATTTTTTGGAAAACATTTTCCAAACCGTGTTACGTCAGCCCGCTTGCGTCGCAAGGAGAATGGCGTCCACCGTCTAAATGAATCCAAAGGCGGTAAATCCCTACTGTCAAATTGCGGCAAGTGGCGGCAAAATCCGGTCATTTAGTGCGACAAATTGCGGCAAATTCGTTGCCGCCTTTTGTCGCCTTTTGCCGCTCATTGCAACGGCACATTTTTCGGCGTTACTAATCGTAAGGGGATGGTGTCTATCCGTAAAACGTCTTTCCTGATGGTTCGCTTTAACACCAGATCATGGTTGGCGTGAACGTAGGAAATTGCCAACGTGGCTGTCTGATTGCGTGACGCTCTGAAACGTCACTGTGTCAAAACACGAACGAAGCCTTGCGGGGACGTGCCGAAGACGGAGAGCGGGATGGAAATTGTTTTCAATGTTCCGTCGCCGGTGACATTCGTGTAAGACTGCCAGCTTCCAGAAAGCAAATTCGTTCGACATTGGACGGCATGGGTGAAACCAACTTGCGAGAGAAACTGAAATAGAAAATTTGTTCCGGTGGTATGCGGGACTAATAAATTGATCATCAACGGCACGGTCAGGGCGTTGATCAAATTTGTTCCATTCATCGTGCCAAGGCCGGTGCAAAGGTCGTAGCCGTTGGTGGCATAAAACAAATTCGGACTTGCCGACCAAGTGTTGCTGCCGGAGGTGACATCATGGAAAAACGTTGTGTAGTTTGTCCTCGCAGCAATGGCGTAGAGGGCTGGATTGATGAAGCCGGCACTCGGTTCTCCATTGGTCGCCAACTGCTGATTGACCAGTGCCATGAAACCAGCCCATAACGGCGCGGCGGCACTCGTTCCGGCATTGCCATCATAGTCATTCGTGTTTTTGCCATTGTCATAAATTTCATAGATATTGTTTGCACAGGCTGCAACATCGGGAATATTTCTAAAACTGGCCGAGCCTCCTCTGCTCGTCATATTGCTGACGTTCGTCTGCCAGCTTGGAATAGAATAATAGCTGCTGATGCCGCCGCTGCTCGCGCCAGAACCAGAGCCAAAGTAATCGCCAGACGAATCCACTCCCCAATTCCACACCACTTCCGAAGCCCAAGTAGCGCCCGCACCATTCATCGTCAACGTAGTTCCACCGACTTGTGTGATATATGGGTTGCTGGATGGCGCATTGGCTGTGTCGGAATTGGGGTTATCAACGCCATTTACTGAATTGGAACCAGTCGTAAAAGCGCCCCAGTCGCCAGACGCGTTGAAAAATGTTTGCCCGACTGCATCCATGCTCATGAAAATGGCGTCGGTGGTGTTGCTTGGCCCGTTCCAGCCCCAAGAACAACTCAAATTCAGAATGTTACTGTATGCCAGCATCGTGTTCAAAACGTCATTATGCTTTCCCACACCACCTGCCTCAAAACAGACAATTTTGTCCAAACCAGGTGCCATTGCCATTGCCATTTCAATGTCCAGTTCAACTTCACCCTCACTGCCGCTGGGATTACCGGAGTAATTGTCTATCAAAACGGGTTCGATGATAATATTTGTTCGCCCATCTCCCGCCAAATTCGCGTAATTAAAAATATCATTCGTGTAAAACGCACTAAATTCCATCAAGCCGACGCTTTGCCCCGCACCGGTCAGTGTTGTTCCGGGCACATAGGCGTTGCGAAAATCGTTGCCAAATATATCACCAGACCCGTCTGGAGCAGTGCCTCGTTTGGAACTCGCATGAAACCCGTTGCCTTTTTTCCATTTTGAATGCGGCAGCGAAAAATCGCTCAAGCCTTCGATATCAACCACCGGCAAGGTAGCGTCCACCATCGGCTCGGTGTCCGGCGCAAAGAAATCGCGCGCCTCGATTGGATGCCGGTATGTCCGCAGCGTAATGTGAAAAGCCTTTTCGACCGCCGCCACCGGGCCGGTGACATCCAGCAACAGCCGGTTGCCATGCGTCACGGCGATGGCTAGACCGTTTGACCGCGCAAATTTTTTGACCGTCTCATAATCCTGCTCTGTCGGGCCAAAGCGCGCGGTCAATTCCTCCCGCGTCAAGTAATGGCGAAAGTTCGGGCTGGCCGGGTCAGAGACCTGCGCCACAAAATTCTCCAAGCCAGCCTGGTCGCGCAGCGGCAGTCCGATGGCCAGCCACAATTCGTTTGTCGCCGCCAGCCGGCCTGTGGGCTGCAAATGAAGCCGTGCTATCGCCTCCGGCACATGGCCGGGCAAAATCTTTTGCTGTGCTATTGCAGACGGTGGGATGAAAACAATGCCAGCTATTGCCAGCACGACAACCTTGAGCATATTTATTTTCACGGATGATTGCGTTAATGATTAAAACTCTCCTTATCTCGCTCGTCCACCCCAAACTGTTATCTGATGGCGACGAAATTGCGGGTAGTCACGCAACGCAAATCGCGTGGATTGTGAAAAAGCGGAGACGGCCACGTTGCCGCCTCCGCGATTTTTTGCTGAATTATTTGCCCCCACTAGGTGCGTTGGATCTTCCGCCTCCAGATGAGCTTCCCGTCGTGCTTGGCCATCCTCCAGCATTACCTTGGCCACGTCCACCGCCACCGCTGCCTTTGCCGCCACCACCCTTGCCACCGCCACCGCCTTTTCCTGCACATGCGATCATATGATTCCTTTGGTTGTTGCGTTTCGTTGAGTTTTTCGCCACCCCTGAAACGCTAACGAGGTGGTGAAGTGTTCTTCCGTATTTGAGATCATGGCATCGGAATTGAATTGAACCGCTTGGTAAGTTTTTCGGCATCCTCACGATTCCATTTCAGAGAATCTTCGTATGCGTCGTCTTTTGATTCGTTCGGACGAATGACAAGTGATTTGAGAATTTCCGACCTTCGTTCGGAAAGCATTTTTTCCCGCCGAAAAAAACGCTCTTTATCTTGTTCAAAAAAATGGGTGGCCTCTTTTACGCCGGTTCCCACGTCACGCATCATCGTCTCCAAATTAAAAGTCTGGCAAACGATTGCCATCAGGTTGCCCTCGAATTTAAGTTCGAGGCCAAAATTCGACTGTAAATCACAGGGAAGATCGGGGTTCCAGTCAATGTGCAAGCACTTGCACAATTGATGCAGCCAGGCGTAGTTGGGTGCCGCATTGAGTTCAAACTGAGCCTCACACCAAATTGCCGCCATCGGGGCCGCATTCTTCAGCGGGATGATCTGCAACTTTTTTTTGATGGCGATAAACAACCCGGCACTGAACGGGCGAAGTGGCCGCCCTTTTTGAGATTCATATTCGACATCGCCAAGAAGAACCCAGCCATCGCGGTAATCGAGAAGCGGGTTGTTTACCATCATCAAGCGATAGACAGCCGTGTGATCGGTTGCGAGGCCGCGCTCATTTAGGAATTCAGCGATTTCGCGGTAGCTGTTTCCCTTTCTGCGAAGTTCCCAAATGGTTTCCAAATAAGCGTCTAAACCCCGTTTTTCAGGGGCGGCTTTGGCCTGTTTTAGCATCTGGCTAGGATTCATTAAAACAATATGCAACATATAATTATTTCATGCAACAAAAATTTTTGTGAGTCTCGAGCCAATGTCCTTTACTGCAACCTTTGATCAGAACCGGTCTAGATAGGTTCGCAGAGGCGAACTCATTTCCACCCTCCGACTTCGTGAATTGCGCCGCCGATGATACCGCTCCGTTCCGCTTGGCAAGGATGCTACGGGTCGGCTCAAACAAAAACTCGCCGCTTCCGTTCCTTATGGAAAGCTTTTCATAAGGAACGTTATGCAAAGGTGGAAG
>CAYYWB010000130.1:0-7575 GCA_964475285.1 uncultured Bifidobacteriaceae bacterium
TCTTTTTATGTTAAGAAATTAACCGTATTAAGGGGTGTGAATAATGCAAACAACTCCCCGTGTCAAGGATGGTACTACATTTTTTGAGGCGTGATGCATGGCGGGAATTAATTTAGAGAAGCCGGGAAAAAATGAAAGTCGAAGTTCTTAACAAAATTCACCGGTCATTCACAAGGAAAGAGACGGTTGTTTTCCTAGTTGTGCGCGCCGGATGATTTCAGGAATCAATCCGCAGATGACCTCAACTTCTGCCTTGGTGGAATGGCGTCCAAGGGAAAAACGAACAAGGGAATTGGCGGAATCTGCCCGGCCAATGGCCACCACCACGTGAGAAGGTTCCAGCGATCCTGCCGAACAAGCTGAACCGGAAGAGGCGCAGATGCCTTCAACATCCAGCCCCGCAAGCAGCGCGATGCTGTCCGCGCCGCGAACGACAAAGGAAATCGTATTTGGCAGACAGTTTTCTTTAGGGCTGACCATTTCACAACCGTCAATTTTTTCAATCCTGCCGATAAGTTCGGCCCGGAAACCTTTCAATTTGTCCTGTTCAAAAACCGGCGGCTTGACAAATCGTTCCAGCGATTCAACCAAACCGATGATTCCCGGCAAATTTTCCGTTCCTGCGCGCCGTTCATTTTCATGTCCGCCGCCGAAAAGAATCGGGTCGGGATGCAGCGGCGACTTCGCAAAAAGCAAACCCGCGCCCTTGGGTCCGTGAAATTTATGCGCGCACACGGAAACCAAATCCGCGTTGAATTGGCCAACGTTTTCAAACGGCTCCTTGCCAAACCATTGAACCGCGTCGGTGTGAAAAACGACGCCGCGCTCGCGGCAAATCGCGCCGATTTCCGCCACCGGCTGAATCGTGCCGATTTCATTGTTCGCCGCCATCACCGAAACCAAAATCGTGTCGGAACGAATCGCCTTTCTCAAATCATCCGGCGAAACCCGGCCTTCGGAATCCACCGGCAGCCGCGTGACCTCAAAGCCCTCTTTTTTTTCAAGGTAATCAAAGCACTGCAAAACGGCGTGATGTTCAATCGCCGACGTGATCAAATGGCGGCCCTTCGGCTTGAGCGAACGCGCCGCGCCGAAAATGGCGAGGTTGTTCGATTCGGTTCCGCCGCTGGTAAAGATGATTTCGCTGGGCTTGGCGCCGAGGAATTTAGCCGTGCGGTCGCGCGCGTCGTCGAGCAGCGCCCGCGCTTTTCTGCCGACGCGATGGACGCTGGATGGATTGCCCCAAACGTCGCCGAGAAACGGCAGCATCGCCTCGCGCACCGCCGGATCCAGCGGCGTCGTGGCGTTGTAATCGAAGTAAATCGTCCGTGGCACCGATGCCATTTTAAGCAACCGCGTCCCGCCGGCGAGAATAATCGCGTCAACCGGCCCGCGCGGAGGGTTTGACATGGCGGCGGGAAAGCTTATTTTGCTCAAGCTGTGACAACAATAGACCATGCCGCGAAGGCGTTGACTTGCCTGGACAAGCTGCCGCCGCGCATTTGCGCCGTCGTGCGGAGCATCGAAACCGACGACGAGGAAATGCAGCGCCTCAAAATGCTTGGCGTTTGCGTGGGACGCCGCGTCGAGCTGGTTCGTGGCGGCGATCCGCTGATTCTCCGCGTTTTCGGCTCGCAGCTCGGCCTTTCCGCCGAACTCGCCGCCCGCGTCCGAGTCGAAATTTGCCAGCCCGGCCATTGCGCCCTGCGCGAAGACGATTGCGCATGAGCAACGCCGGAAAATTACAGTCGGTGCCAGCCTGCGGTCGCGAAGAAAAAAGTCCTCCGCAACACCTGCCGCATCACGCCTTCACGCTCGCGCTGATCGGCAATCCAAACGCGGGCAAGACCACGCTGTTCAACGCGCTGACCGGGCTGCGCGCCAAGACCGCCAACTTTCCCGGCACCACCATCGAGCGCCGCGTTGGCAGAACCAAAATAGGCAGCCAACAAATCGTCCTGGTGGATTTGCCGGGGCTTTACGGATTGGAAAGCTCCTCGCCGGAGGAAAAACTCGCCAGCGACGCGCTGCGCGGACGGCTGGACGGGCATCCCGCGCCGAACGCGGCGCTGGTCGTCGTGGATGCGACGAATCTCGAACGCAATCTTTTTCTCGCCAGCCAGGTTTTGGAGCTGGATTGCCCGGTCATCGTGGCGTTGAACATGATGGACATGGCCAAACGGGACGGCATCCGCATTGACGTGGCGAAGCTCCGCGCCGAACTCGGCTGTCCCGTGATTCCGATCACCGCGCGCTCCGGCAAGGGGATTCCAGAACTCGAAAGGGAAATCGCAAGGCTGGCAAATAGTGGAACGGGCATCCTGCCTGTCACCGGTTTGGAAGCCCGTTCTCCCAACCACGCCAAGCCGGCCTGCGCCGGATGCAGCGGCTGTCCTTACCAGGCGCGTTACGAATGGACGGAACAAATTTCCAACCGTGTCATGGACGCGGTGGTGGCGCGGCGTTCGGAACGAACCGAAAAGATTGATGAGATCGTCACGCATCCGGTCGTGGGCGTGATCGTGTTCCAGCTCGTCATGCTGGTCATTTTCGCGCTGATTTTCTGGGCCGCGCAAATTCCGATGCACCTGATTGACCATCTGTTTGCAACGATCGGAAATGGAGTCGGCGCAATGCTGCCGCCCGGCGACCTGCAAAGCATGACGGTGAACGGCGTCATCGGCGGCGTCGGCGGCATTCTGGTTTTTCTGCCGCAAATCTGCATTTTGTTTTTCGCGTTGTCGCTGCTGGAAGACACGGGCTATTTGTCGCGCGCCGCGTTTGTGATGGACAAGGTCATGCGCCGCTTCGGGCTGCCCGGCAAGGCGTTTGTGCCGATGCTGTCGGCCCACGCCTGCGCGATTCCCGCCATCATGTCCACGCGCGTCATCGAAAATCCGCGCGACCGTTTGATCACCATCCTCATCACGCCGCTGATGACCTGCTCGGCGCGAATTCCGGTCTATGCGATGGTCACCGCGCTGCTGTTTCCCAATTCGCCGTTGAAGGCGGCGGCGGTGTTCACGGCGGCTTACGGCACCGGCGTTCTGGCCGCGCTCGGCGCGGCGCTGGTTTTCCGTCGAACGATTCTGCCCGGCGAAAGCAAGCCGCTGATGATTGAGTTGCCGCCGTATCGTCTGCCCGGGCTGCGGACCGCGCTGCTGCACACGTTCGACCGCGCGAAAATTTTCGTGAAGCAGGCGGGCACAATCATCCTGGCCATTTCACTGATTCTGTGGGCGCTGTCGTATTATCCCAAATCCAGCCCGCCCGCTGCTGCTGCTGCGATGAGCGCGCAGGCCGCGCAACTGGAGCAATCCGGCGACGCGGGAAAAGCCAGCGAGTTGAACGCAACGGCCGACCGTCTGACCGCGCAAAATTCCCTGCAAAATTCATTTGCCGGTCACATCGGCCACGCCATCGAACCCGTCATCCGGCCGCTGGGTTACGACTGGCAGATCGGCATCGGCATCTTGAGTTCGTTCGCCGCGCGCGAAGCGATTGTTCCCACGCTCGCGATTGTCTATGGCGTGGGCAAGGACAACGCCGAGAAAAATCCCGGGTCGCTTTACGATTCCCTGCGCCGCACCACGCGCTCCGACGGCACGCCGATTTTCAACACGGCCACGTGCGCCAGCCTGCTGGTGTTTTACATCCTCGCTGCGCAATGCCTTTCCACCACGGCGGTCGTGCGCCGCGAGACCAACAGTTGGAAATGGCCGCTGTTCCAGATTGCCTACATGACCGGACTCGCCTACGTCGCCGCGTTCCTCGTATTCCAGCTTGTCAGCCGGCTCGCGCAATGAATTTACGAAATACGATTTTTGATTTATGATTTGCCAGTTGTCCGCGCGCGGGCGGAAGAAATCATCAATCATCAATCGTAAATCATAAATGGAAACGCGGGTCAAAATTTGCGGCATCACGAACCTCGCCGACGCGCAGGCCGCCGTCGCGGTGGGCGCGGACGTGCTGGGCCTCAATTTCTACGAAGGCAGCCCGCGCCGTGTTTCAATGAAAACGGCGGCGGAAATTGCAAATCAACTGCCGCCGTTCGTCATGCGCGCCGGGGTTTTTGTGAACGCGGACGAGGAACTCGTCACGCGAGCCATCGGCGAGTGCGGCTTGAGCCTGCTGCAATTTCACGGCGACGAGCCGCCGGAATTTTGCGCACAATTCGGATTGATGAGCATGAAGGCGTTCCGCATCCGCGACGCGGAATCGCTGAAGCAATTGCCCCGATTCCAGACCGACGCGTATTTGCTGGATGCCTTCTCGCCGGAAGCGCGCGGCGGAACGGGAGAGAAATTCAATTGGGAACTGGCAATTGAAGCGCAGAAGTTCGGCAAGCCAATTTTTCTCGCCGGCGGATTGACGCCGGAAAATGTGGCTGACGCCGTGCGCAAAGTCCGTCCGTTTGGCGTGGACGTTGCCAGCGGCGTGGAAAGCGCGCCCGGACAAAAAGACACGTCAAAGGTGCGGGCATTTATTCGGGCAGTGCGCGCTGCGTAAAACTCTTACCACGGAAGCCTGCGGCCTATTTCCATTTAGGCGGCTTCGATTTTATCAAATATGTCTTTACGAATAACAGAGATAAATATCAGGCCACCATCATCCCGCACGGTGCAGGAAACGTAATAGCGCTGATGTAACCCAACTCTAAACTCATACCTCTTCCGGTCACGAACAAAAGTCCGCGTCTTGAATGGCTCGCCAAGAATCGCCGTGATCGCATCGTAGCTCATGCCAGCGTGCAACGGAAGGTGAAGGGCGGCGAGAATACCCGCCGACTCGCGCTCCGGGAGTGCAGACAAATCAATCTCCAAACCGCCGGTCTCATCAGGAACCTCACGCAGCCGACCAAACCAAGTAAATCCAACGGCGTCACAATACCATAAGCCACCCATCCACTCCCAATCTGGCGAATCAGACTCGGCAATATCAGACTGACAAAACTGTCGCAGCCGTAACTTGGCTAACTCGCTGTAAGGTATGAGTTCCATAATTGCTAAACGTGTAAGCCGTCTAACGTCCAGGGCTCAGGCACAGCCGCCGAGCGGGACGTTGAAAAGAAAAATGACAAACAAAATTCATAAAATCAATCGCAACTGGCAGGGGCAGCGGCTGTTGCCTGCAGCGATTTGTTAGGGGGCGTCGTAGTCAAAAACCGGCGATAAACAAACCGGAAAAAGCGGTCGAGAATGAATGCAATGATGACGCCGGCTACGATGCCAATAGCTGAACCGATGGCCAAAATGTAACGATGCCTGATGTGAACATCAAAAAGCAAACAGCCAAGCCACAAAGCGCCAACACCGCAGGGCAATCCTACGAGTGCTGAAAGCTGGTAATGCAATGCCCGCAAACCGGCGGAAAAGCGCCGACGGAAAAGAGCGACAAGTGCAGAAGATGAAACGACGCCAAGCGCAACGAAAATAGCAGCGCAAGCCAAACATGCTATACCGACAACGATGCCGATGCCGACCAGAACTAACAACACAGCGCCGAGTAAAAGGAACAAAAGTAGAACTGCAGGAGATCCAAAATCGTCAACCGGCGGAATGGTGTCAGATGCCGAAGCGGTCATCGCCGATGCCGCCACCAAACCAAAAATGAAGGCTCCAATTTTCACAAAACGTGAACGCCGCCTAACATGATATTGAGCCGAAGCGGTGTGGCCTAATTCCAATAGGTGCCAATCGGTCACACTCGTTGCGGAAAAGTTTTGACGTCAACCGCAACTTGTTGTCTGCTGTCAGTCCGGCCATGAGTGAATCTTCGCAAAATGATTCCGCCGTGCAAGAGCAAAAGCGCCGGTGAAGTTGTCAGAAAAAGTGCGGGAAACACCGCAAAGTCAGTGCCCGGTTTTTTCAGGCAATTCAATCGTCATTCCCTCTTTCGCGGCGTCCACTTTCAATTTTGATTTTCGTTTCGCCGCGAGCCGCCGCGCGTGTTTCACAAAGCCGTCAATGGTCTTGTCGTCGTGGTCGGGGTCGTGATGGAACAGGCAGAGCCGCCGGACGCCGGCTTTCAGCGCGAGCGCCACCGAGTCATCCAGACAGCCGTGGCCCCAGCCGGTGTGGGTTTTGTATTCCGCGGCGGCGTATTGCGCGTCGAGAATCAGCACGTCCGCGTCGCGGATGAAATCAATCATTTTTGTGTCCTCGCCGCCGGCGCGCGGCTCGGAGTCGGGAAAATATACAATCAGGCTGTCGGGCGAGAACAGCCGGTAGCCGAAGCACAGGCCGGGATGATTGGAGCGTTGCGCGCGCACCTGCACCGGGCCGATGTTGAAATTGAAGTCCGCGACCTCCTCGATTTCGATGTTGCCGGGCACCTTGGCGAACGGCACGGGGAAATAGGTGCTTTCCATCTGGCCGGTCAGCGCGCTGACCAAACCTTCCCGCGCGCCGGGCGCGCCCAGAATCCGCAGCCGGCAGCGCGGATTGTAAATCGGCGCGAAAAACGGCAGCCCCTGAATGTGATCCCAGTGCGTGTGGGTCACCAGCAGGGTGAGATTGAGCGGACGGTCTTTGAATTCCGCCAGCAGCGCGCGGCCCAGCGCGCGCAGCCCCGTGCCGGCGTCGAGGACGATGATGTCGCTGCCATGGCGCACTTCCACGCAGGACGTGTTGCCGCCATAGCGCACCGTGCCCGGCCCGGGAGTCGGGATGGAGCCGCGCACGCCCCAAAATTTCAGCCGTGTCACGCTCCTGATGAAATCATTTTGCCGCACGGGGCGAAAGGAAAAATCGAATGGAATTGGCTTGCCGAGGCGAAGCCCGGAGCGCCGCAGCTTGATGTGGCTTCCGCCCGCCTTCGCGCTTCACGCTGCGGCGCGGCAGTCTTCGCTTTCCGCTGTCGCTCCGAGCGAAGACTGGTGGGTTGGCAGGGACTCGAACCCTGGACCAATGCCTTAAAAGGGCACTGCTCTACCAACTGAGCTACCAACCCATCCTATTATCTATCAGCATGTTGCGAAGAAACACCAATGATTTCAAGCATTATGTTGTAACCCGCACTTGTAACCCACTGCACTTTGTGCTATGTTTTTTGCATGAAAATGATGAGCAAAAACACATCGCAGACGACCGAGCAACCAGTCTTTCACAAGGTTGCAGAAAACCTATATCGGCTCGAATCATCGGACGGATATTATGCCTTATTAAAGCGCGGAGGCAAGCAGTTTCGCCGCTCGCTTAAAACCAAAGATCGCAAACTTGCAGACCGCCGATTGAATGATTTGCGGGCAAAAATTGGCTGCCTAAAAATTTCTCCCGACGCGAAATTGAATTTCGAGCAGGCCGCGAATCTGTGGCTGGAAACGAACCGGCACGCGGCAAGTTCCGGCACGGTTAAACGCCGGCAAATGTATATCAAGGGTCTGTCCCCATATTTCAAGAATTTGCCGGTCCGTAACATCACCGAGCAGAATTGCGACCGCTGGGTCAAGGAGCGGGGCACGATTCTGGCTTCCGAAACTTTCGTTCACGAGTTGGACGTTTTGAATGCGGTTTTTGATTTTGCCCTTAATCGCGGACTGATTCTTTCCAATCCAGCCAAGCACATCAAACG
>CAYYWB010000131.1:0-7499 GCA_964475285.1 uncultured Bifidobacteriaceae bacterium
TCGCGTTCGCGCCAGTGCCAGAGTTCGCGCAAAACGGCAAGCGCCGGGCGGTTCAAGTGGCTGCTGCCCTTGATGCGCCAGACGGAATCGCCGTCCACGACGGGCGGCTGCGAACATTCGGCAATCAATCGCGCGCAGCTTTCCTGATGCCACGCAAGCCGGTTTAACCGCTGGAGTTCCAGCTTCAGCTTTTCGGCGAGCGGGTGCAAATAATGCGTGTCGTTGCGCGCGTAAATTTCCATTTTCTCCGTCAGCGGACGCCGCGCCCAGTCCGCCTTCTGCGAACCCTTGTCCAGTTTCACGCCGAGAAATTTTTCTGCGAGCGAACTCAAGCCGAACTGCCACTCACCCACCAGCCGCGCGGCAAGCATCGTGTCAAAAATCGCGGAGGGCGTGAATTCATGGTGCTTGCGCAGCAGCCGCAGGTCGTAATCCGAGCCGTGCATGATGAGTTCATGCGCATTCAGCGCGTCGAGCAGCGGGTCAAGATTAATTTTCGCCAGCGGATCCACGAGCCGGTCGCCGTCGGTCGTGCTGATTTGAATCAGGCAGACTTTTTCGGGATAGGCGTGCAAACTGTCGGCCTCGGTGTCGAGCGCCACCCATTTGGCCGCGCGCAACTTTGGCAGCCACGCGGCGAGCTTCTCGTCGGTTTCAATCACACGGAAATGTTTACCACAAAGGCGCGGCGACAGAAAGTTTTAGAATTTGTTTTGTGTCCCGGCGGCCCGGTGGTTTAAGTTTTGCGCATGAACCTGGCCACGGCTTTCATGAACTGCGCGGAACAGCACGCGCAAAAAACCGCCATTTTTTGGGGCGAGCGCGAAATTTCCTACGCGGAACTTCTCGCGCAGTCGCAAAAGGTCGCCGCGCATTTGCAAAACCAGTTCGGCGTGAAGCCGGGCGACCGCGTGGCGTTGTGGCTGAAGAATTGCCCGGAATTTTTGCCGGCGGTTTTCGGCGTTTTGCTGGCGGGCGGCGTGGTCGTGCCCGTCAACAACTTTCTCAAACCCGCCGAAGTCGCGTTCATCCTGAACGATTCCGGCGCGAAAGGCGTCATTTCCGACGCCAGCCTTGCCGAGGCGCAGGCGCAGGTTGCCAAACTCCTGCCGGGGCTGAAAATTTTGAGCGCCGAAGAAATCGGGAACGGCCAGTTGCAAATCGCGGATTTCAAACCGGCGGAACGAAGCGAAGCCGATCTTGCCGCGCTGCTCTACACCTCCGGCACCACCGGCCATCCGAAGGGCGCGATGCTCACGCACGGGAATTTTCTGCACAACATCGCGAGCTGCGTCCAGGTGCTCGACGTGCGCGCCGACGACCGCGTGGTGGTGGCGCTGCCGCAATTCCACAGCTTCATGTTCACGGTCGGCTCGCTGTTGCCGTGCCTGACCGGCTGCGGCATCGTCCTGATCAAGACGCTGCATCCGTTCAAAAGCCTGCTCGAAGAAATCGCGAGGCATCGCGGCACGATTATGCCGTCCGTGCCGGCGTTTTACCGCGCGGTGCAGGCCGTGCCGGAGTTCGGCCAACTGCCGTTGCGCCTGTGCATCAGCGGCGGCGCGCCGCTGCCGGCGGAGGTGTTCAACGGGTTCACGCGCAAATTTTCGTTTCCGTTGCGCGAAGGTTACGGCCCGACGGAAAGCAGCCCGGTGGCCACGGTCAATCCGATTTACGGCGAGAACCGGCCCGGCTCCGTCGGCAAACCCATTCCCCATGTCGAGTTGAGCATCCGCGACGAAAGCGGCGGCGAATTGCCCGTGGACGCAACCGGCGAAATTTGCATCCGCGGCGGCAACGTGATGCTGGGCTATTGGAACCAGCCGGAGGAAACCGCGAAAGTGTTGCGCGATGGCTGGCTGCTGACCGGCGACGTGGGCCACCGCGACGCCGACGGCTATTTTTACATCACCGACCGCAAGAAGGACATGCTCATCGTCAACGGCATCAACGTCTATCCGCGCGAGATTGAGGAGGTGATTTACCATTTTCCCGGCGTGAAGGAGGCGGCGGTCATCGGCGTGCCGGACGCGCGGCGCGGCGAGCAGCCGGTGGCGTTTGTCTCGGTGGCGGAAGGGCAGACGCTGGACGAAAAGGCGCTGCTGCAATTCATCCGCGAAAAACTGGCGGATTACAAAGTGCCGAAGCAAATCATCCTTCTGCCCGCGCTGCCCAAAAATGCGACGGGGAAAATTTTGAAGACGGAATTGCGGAAACAGGCGGCAAAATAGATGCTGTAATTATTTGGTTTTCAATAGGTTAAGTCACTTCCTTTTCCGGGTTGCGTTCTGTGTCTGGCTTGGTTAATCTATGTTCATCGTTCGGGCATGAAGCACGGGCGGTAAAAGTTTTTATGGCTGAAGGTTACTGCGTCAAATGCAAGGCCAAGCGGGAAATTGCGAATGGCATCGAGGAGACAATGAAGAACGGGCGCAAAGCCATCAAAGGCAAGTGCCCGACCTGCGGCACGGTCATGTTCAAGATTTTGGGCGGCAAGGCCGCTCCGGCTGAAACCCCCGTTAATCCGCCGACGAGCTAATTATGTCGCACCAGCTCGCCTACGTCATCGTCACTCCCTATTCGCTTTACAAGTCGCGCACCGGCGGCATTTTGAGCCGGCTCATCACGCGCACCGGCCTCGATCTGGCCGCGATGCGGATGTTTGCGCCCTGCAAGGAACTGGCGAGGCAATACGCCGAGGCGATTGTTTCCGCCGAAGACCCGCAGGACCGGAAAATCCAGGAACTCCTCCACGACTACGTTCTGCACAATCTCTCGCCGGATCCGAAGACGGGCCGGCGCCGCCGCGTGCTGGCGATGGTCTTTCGCGGCGAAGACGCGGTGCGCAAGGTGCGCACGGTGGTCGGCAATTTGAGTCCCGACCGGCGCAGCGGCGAGACGATTCGCGACACTTACAGCGATTTGATCATGGACGACGACGGGCAGACGGTGCGTTACTTCGAGCCGGCCGTGCTGGCCGCGCCAAACGCGGAGGAAGCCGAGGCCAAATTGAAATTGTGGGCGCGCTTTTCGGATTCCGACGGCGGCATTTTGGAAGATGTCATCGTTTATCCGCCCGGGCAGATTGGCGAGCGCACGCTGGTGCTCATCAAGCCGGACAATTTCAAATTCCCGACCGGCCGCCCCGGCAACGTGATTGATTTCTTTTCCCGCACGGGGCTTTACATCGTCGGCGTCAAGGTGCTGCACATGAGCCTGGCGCAGGCGCTGGAATTCTACGGCCCCGTCCTCGAAGTGTTGCGCACCAAGCTCAAGGAGGGTGTCGGCGAACGCGCCAAATTGCTGCTGGAAAAGGAACTCGGCATCAAAATTCCGCCGGAGCAGCAGCAGGCGCTCGGTGAAATTCTCGGCCCGCTCCACGGCGACAACCAGTTTGACAACATCATGCGGTTCATGACCGGCCACGCGCCCTCGGAAATCAAAACGGAGACCGAGCGCCGGCAGCCCGGCACGCAAAAGTGCATCGCGCTGGTTTATGAAGGCGTGAACGCCGTCCGCAAAATCCGCGACGTGCTTGGCCCGACCGACCCGTCCAAGGCGCCGCCCGGCTCCATCCGCCGCGAATTTGGATCGAACATCACGATCAATGCCGCGCATGCGAGCGACTCGGTGGAAAATGCCAGACGCGAGTTCGCCATCGTCAATCCGGGCGAAAATAATTTCCGGCAGGTCGTTGAAGAGCTTTACGGAAAGCTGTAAGCCCGCAATTTGCCCAGCATCCCTGCATCCGCGGCGGGAAATTTATAACCGGCCAGTTCTGATTTCTCAACCCATTTGAATGCCGCGCAATCCAGCGGCTGCGGCCTTCCGGAAATCAATTTGCAGGTGAAGAACTTCAGGCGGACGGTTTTTTCGGCGTAAGCGTGCGAAATCTCCTCAAACAATCCGCCGACTTCGACTTCAATGCCGAGTTCCTCGCGTAATTCGCGGACAAGGCATTGCTCGAAAGTTTCATCCGGCTCGCGTTTGCCGCCGGGAAATTCCCAGAGTCCGCCGAGATGCGATTTTGCGTGACGTTGCGTGATTAAAATTTTGCCATCGCGGAAAATGAGCGCGGCGCTGACCTCAACGCGGTTTTTAATTTTGAATCTTGAGTTTTTAGTTGAAGCGGAGTCGGCCTTGCTCATCTCAACTAAAAATTAAGAATTCAAAACTCAAAACTAACGCCCCACGCTTTTGTAAATCCAGCCGAGCCGTTCCATTTCGGCGCGGTCGAACAGATTGCGGCCGTCAAACATGATCGGGTGTGTGAGCGATTTTTTGGCGCGCTCCAAATCGAGCTTCTTGAATTCGTCCCATTCCGTCGCCACGACGAGCGCGTCGCAGCCTTCGGCCACGGCGTTCATGTCGTCAATGTAAGTCACGTTGGCCAGAACCAGCTTCGCCTTTTCCATCGCCTTCGGATCGTGGACGCGGAGCGCCGCGCCTTCCTTTTGCAGGCGCTGGCAAAGCTCGATGGCCGGCGACATGCGCACGTCGTCGGTGTTCTGCTTGAACGCGAGGCCGAGAACGCCGATGGTTTTGTCCTTCAACACCCAGAGCGTATCGGTGATTTTTTTCAGAAACCGGTCCATCTGCCCGGCGTTGATTTGCTGGACATCCTTGAGCAGGCGGAAGTCGTAGCCGACCTGCTCGGCGATTTTGATGAAGGCGCTCAAATCCTTAGGAAAGCAACTGCCGCCGAAGCCGATGCCGGCGTTGAGGAATCGGCGGCCAATGCGTTCGTCCAATCCGATGCCGTTGGCCACCTCCTGCACATTCGCGCCGGCGGCTTCGCAGACGTTGGCGATGGCGTTGATGTAGGAAATCTTCAGCGCGAGAAAGGAGTTTGCCGCGTGCTTGATGAGTTCGGCGGAATTGATGTCGGTGACGACAATCGGCGCGTTGAACGGCGCGTAAATTTCCTTCATCGCGGCGACGGGCCGTGGCGAGCGGACGCCGATGACCACACGATCGGGCTTCATCAAATCGCCGACGGCGAAACCTTCGCGGAGAAATTCCGGATTGCTGACGACATCGAATTCCACCCGGGCCTTGCAATAGCGCTTGATGGTTTCAGAAACCTTTTCGCCGGTCTTGACAGGGACGGTGCTCTTGTCCACGACAATTTTGTATCCGGTCATGGCGGCGGCGATGTCGCGCGCGACCTTCTCGATGAAACTCAAGTCCACCGAGCCGTCCGGCTGCGGCGGCGTGGGAACGGCGATGAAAATCACGTCGGATTTCTGGACGCCCTCGGCGGTGCTGCTGGTGAATTCAAGCCGCCCGGCGGCGACATTTTTCCTCACAAGCTCATCGAGGCCGGGTTCGTAAATCGGAATGCCGCCGGACTGGAGCAGTTTTACCTTCGCCGCGTCGTTGTCCACGCAAACGACCCGGTGTCCGACCTCGGCGAAACAGGTTCCGGTGACCAGGCCGACGTAACCCGTTCCGATGATCGTCAACTTCATGGTTGTTTCAAGGGAGCCGCCGGGGTTGGCGCGGGCGCAGGCGTGGGAGCAGGCAATTTATTCTTCAACTCAATCGAACGCATTGCCGCTTCGGAACCGAGCGACGTGCCGGGGCTGGCGTTCGCAACATCCTGGTAAAGGGCGAAGGCATCGTTGAGCCGGCCTTGTGATTCTTCAATCCGGGCCAGTCCAAACTTCGCGCCGCTTACGACCTGTGCGTCGGAAGAAGTGCTGATAACCTTCTGATACGCGCCGGCAGCCAGATCCGTTTTGCCCTGGGCTTCGATGCTCGCCGCCACGCCGAGCTGGGCCTGGCCGGAAAATTCACCGTCAGGATGCGCGTCGAGGTATTTTTGAAATTGCGCCTGCGCCTCGGGAAATTTGCCCGCACCGAAAAACGCCGCCGCGCCCTGCAGCAGTGCGCGCTGCGCCGCGGCCGTCCCGGCTTGCTGCGTGGCGATTTTCAAGAAGGCATCGGCTGTCGGCGCGCTGCTGGAAATAACCACCTGCGTCAGCGCCTGTCCGGCGGCGATTTCCTTCGACTCGTTATGGCAGACCACGAACCAGATGACAAAAATGACGAGGACGGCGGCTGCCGTTCCGGCAATCAATCGGTTCTTGTTGGCTTCGATCCAGGGCCACAATTTGAGCAGATACAATGTTGTCGAGTCTTGAACTTGCATAATTCAGGCCGCAGTCTTCACGGCAGCCGCCCAAAACGCAAGCCGAAATCTCCCGTTGCGGCGTAATTTGCTTGAGTGCCATTCACGTCCTCTTATCTTTTCTGCGCCTATTATGCACAAAAACAAATCCAGCCGCCCATTCACATCCACCCTGATCGCCGGTTTCGTCCTGATAAGCCTTGCGGGCCGCGCCCAGGTGGCCGCCACGAACAGACCCGCCGCCCCGCCCGCCGCTCCGGCGGTTCTGCCGGGCAAAGGCCTGGCGCAGCATGATTTCTTTTACGCGGGCGAAGGCAGGACGCGCGATATGTATATCGTGCGCGGCGGAAAAGTTGTCTGGGCCTACAACGACACCACCGGCAGGGGCGAAATCAGCGACGCCACGCTGCTCTCCAATGGAAATGTTTTGTTCGCGCATCAATATGGCGTCACCCTCATCTCGCCCGACAAGAAAGTTCTCTGGAATTATGACGCGCCGACCAATTGCGAGATTCACACCGCGCAGCCGATTGGAACCAACCGCGTCATCTTCATTCAAAACGGACGGGAGCCGAGGCTGTTCGTCGCCAACATCGCGAGCGGCCGGATGGAAAAGGAAATGCCCATGACCGTCGGAAACACCAACAGCACGCACGGCCAGTTCCGCCACGCCCGCCTCACCGACGCGGGCACTTATCTGGTCGCGCACATGGACATGAATAAAATTGTCGAATACGATGAAACAGGCAAGACCGTCTGGGCGGTGACCAACGCCACCCAGGCCTGGTCGGTGCAGCGATTGAAAAACGGAAACACCTTGATCAGCGGCGGCGCAAATGTGCGCGAAGTCAATTCCAGGGGCCAGACCGTCTGGGAACTCACCGCCGCCGACCTGCCGGACTACAACTATAAAAGCATCCAGATCGCGACGCGCCTGCCGAATGGCAACACGCTCGTCAACAACTGGGTCAGGTGGGATGGCACAACTGATCCAAGCGCCGCGCCGGCGCAGGCCATTGAAATCACGCCGGACAAAAAGGTCGTTTGGGGGTTGCGCTCCTGGACAAATCCCAATCTCGGTCCGTCCACGACCATTCAACTGCTCGATGAACCCAGCGTGCCGGAGAACGTCCATTTCGGCAGCATCAAGTAGAGACCCCGGCCATGGAAGCGTAGTGGCTTTCGGCAGAAAGCCGATCCATCAATTTACGCCGAGCAGGCTGCGGCAAAGAAACAGCCGTGATCAAACGGCACGGAGAAAACAAAAATGCCGGACCGTTTTGGAACAGTCCGGCATTTTGTTTTTGTCTGTTATTGATAGCGATACAGCTTGACCCACTGGATGATGGGGCCGTCGCTGCCGAAC
>CAYYWB010000132.1:0-7485 GCA_964475285.1 uncultured Bifidobacteriaceae bacterium
GTCGTCGGTCTCGATGTTGGAAAGCAGGCGGACCTGTTCGAGCAGTTCCTCGGTGAGATTTTGCGCCTCGTCAATGATGAGCACGGATTCCCGGCCCTGCTCGACCTGTTTCAACAGAAAATTGCTGATGGCCGCGACGGTGTCCAGGCGGTCGAGGCCGTGGACATCCAGGCCGAATTCCGTCGCGATGGCCTTCATCAATTCACCCGCGCTCAACACCGGGTTCAGAATGACCGCCGTGGAAAAATGCCCGTCAAGCTGCTCCAGCATCGCGCGGCACAACGTCGTCTTGCCCGCGCCCACCTCGCCGGTGAGCTGCACGAAGCCCTTGCGCTCGCGGATGCCGTAGAGCAGATGATTCAGCGCCTCGCGGTGCTTGCCGCTGTGGAAAAGAAAATGCGGGTTCGGCGTGATGTCGAACGGCGCCTGCTTCAAGCCATAAAACTCCAGATACACACCGCCCTTTTAACAAAAAGAACGGGTGAGGGAAACGAAAGAAATTTATGATTTGTGATTTATGATTGATGATTGCCTCCGTGAAGAAATCATCAGTCGTAAATCATAAATCGCAAATAGCCTTCGCCGCCTTCACAAGCTCCCGCGCCTCCGCCGCCGTGCCGATGGTGATGCGCAGATAATTCCTTGCTTCCGGCAAATTGAACCAGCGGACGAGGATTTTCCGGCCGCGCAATTTTCGCAGCCAGTCCTCCGCCGGGAACAACGGCGGCTGGACTAGGATGAAATTCGTCCGGCTCGGAAAAACGCGTAAACCCAGCTTCGTCAGTTCGCGCGACAACCATTCGCGCATGGCGATGATTTTCCTGAAATTCGCGCGGTAGTATTTCAAATCGTCCAGCGTCGCCTCCGCCGCAACCTGGCCGAGGCCGTTCACGTTGTAGCTGTCGCGGATTTTGTGGAGCGCGGCGATGAGTTCGGGATGCCCGACAAAATAGCCGACGCGCTGGAAACACAGCGAATACGCCTTGGAGAAAGTTCGCGCGACAAGAACGTTCGGAAATCTTAGCGCCAGCTTCAGCGCGTTTTCCTCCGCAAAATCCACGTAAGCCTCGTCCAGCACCACCACGCCGCGCTGCGCCGCGCAAAGTTGTTCCAACTCCGAAGTCTTGTAACCTCGCCCGCTCGGCGCATTTGGTGTCGTCACAAACGTCAGCGCCGCGTCAAACTTCCAAATTTTTTCGCGCTTCAACTCCGCGATGTCCGGCAAACTGAAATCTGGCTTGAGCGCCACGGGATTTTTTACCGCGCCATGAATATCCGCCAACACAGGATATAGCGAATAGCTTGGGGTGAAAAATTGCACCGTGGCCGCGCTTGTGAAAGCACGGTGCTTCCGCCGATTCACATCGGCGGCTACCGGCTCCACAAATGCGCGCACCGCCAGCGCCAGCAATTCATCCGAGCCGTTGCCGACGATGATGTTTTCCGGCTGGCAGCCGTGCAGCCTCGCCAGCTTTTCGCGCAGCGCCTGCGCCGTGGGATTCGGATACAGCCGCAACCGCCCGTCCACCGCATTTTTCACCGCCGCCAGAACTTTTGGCGACGGCGGAAACGGATTCTCGTTCGTGTTGAGCTTGATCAGCCCTTTGATCTTCGGCTGCTCGCCCGGCACATAGGCGCACAATTCGCGCACGAGCGGGCGAATCAATTTCCCCGAACCAATCTTGTTCATTTCAAATCAGCGGGCCGCCGCCACGAGCCGCACCGGACCGAGCAGGCCGGAGGGCATCGGTTGAATCAAATTCAGGCCTTGCGGCTGGAAGCGGTTGCCGTATTGCCGGGTGACGCCCGCGTAGTCGTAGTTCGGAAACTGGATGCCAGCCATGTAGTTGAGGGCGAGGTTGGCGACTTCGACGCGGATTTTGTTTTCGCCCGCCTTGAGTTTGCCGGTCACGTCAACCGAATAGGGCGGACACCACACCGAACCCGCGCGCTGGTCGTTGATGTAGAGGATGGCGGCTTCGCGGACAGGTGCCGTCAAATCGGCGTGAGAACCCTGTCCGCCCCGCTCCTGTAGGCCAGGCGTTCCCTGGCCGAAATCGAAGGCCACGGACAAGCCATTGTTCAACATTCCCGGCGCGACGGTGATGGTTTTTTCGTAGGTGGCCACGCCGGAAAAATGAAGTCCGTTCGTGAGCGTCGTCCACGATGCGAGCTGATCCATCGCCATCGGCGCGCCGCTGGTGCCGAAACGGACGGTCCAGCCCGTGCTCAAATCCATGGGCTGCGGAACGGAGGCGACCACCGGGGAAGCCGCCGGAGCCGGCAGCTTGCGTTTTGTGAACGCGACAATCGTCGAATCGTAAGGCGCAAGGGTCAAATGAACGGTGGTCGCGCCGGCGGATTGCCCGGTGGCGGTCGCGGGGCTGGCGCTGCCGTCCATGGGATTCCAAATTTCCGGATTCATTCCCGTCACTCGAAATGCGGCCTGCACGTCCTTCGGCTGGTTGCTTGTGTTGGCGACGAAGTAAATCTCGCCGTCATCGGTGTGGCGATGGACGATGCCGATTTCCGTCGCGGCGGGCGACACCGCCACATCCGGCGCCAGTTTTTTGGCCAGCGCCGCGCCCAGTTGACTTTCATCCTGGATGAAAATGCCCGGGGCATTCGGGTCCTTGAACAAACGCTGGGCGATGTCGCGCACGGTTTTGGTGTCCGCATCGGTCGCCAGATAACCCGGCGCCAGATCCGGCAGGCGGCGCATGGCGATGACAATGCCGCCGGCCTGGGCGAATTTTTCCAGCGTCTGCATCGTGGCGACAGGAATGCGCTCAACTCCCGGCAGGACGACGGCGCGGTAATGCGCGTCGCCGAACGCCAGCGTGCCGCCGTCAACCTTGCCGCGCATGGCGAGCAACTGGTCGTCAAAGAAATCGAGGTTGTAGCCCGCATCGGTGAGCGCTTTCACGGAGGCGCCCACTTTGGGTCCCAGTGTGGAGCTCATGCTGAAGCTCCTGCCCAGGTCTGTCCACGCGTCGCTGTTCGGCAGGAACAGCGCGACATCGTTGGCGGGCGTTCCCTGCCGCAGAATGTAGCTGACGCGCTGGAGATATTTCGCCACGTCGGGCATCACGATCCACCACGGATTTTTCTCGTCGAAAACGCCCGCCGCGTAAAAGCTCCAGCCCGGATACGGCGCGCCCTCCGCCGTGTAAGGCCAGCCGTGGCAGATGATCTGGTTGATGCCGCACAGAAAATGCAAATCCCCCTCAGCCTTTATGTCCAGCGGCGTGGCGCGAAACACGACCGAGTGCAGCCATGTGTATGTTTCCGAGGAAGTCACCGGATTGCCGAGCAGATGGTTGGCCGAAGCCGCCCAGCGCGTGTCGGAAAAACTTTTCCAGGTGTATTGTTCGCCTTCCGGCAGGTCGCAATAGGCATAACTGTAAAGCGCGGCGGGTGGCGTGCCGTAAGCCTGGATGCGGAAACGGGTGTTGTTGTCGTTGGCCAGTTTCTTGAATGTGCTGACGAAGTAATCGTTGAAAAGTTCCGTCACCGTCTGGCCCCAGTCATGGCGGATGTCCAGCGTCTTGGGACCGATGTTGTCGAACAGCGCCGGCAACAGCGGTTCGAGGTCGTAGCCGCGGCGCTTCTTGAATTCGGCCAGCAAGTTCGGCGTCCAGTTCTCGCCTCCCACTTCCAGGCTGTCGCAGAAAACCGAATACGGCGGATTCGGCTCACACGCCTTGATTTCCGGTCCGGCGATTTCATTGATGAACTTGGCGACCGACTGCGGGCTGTAATGGTCAATGACCAAACCGTCGGCGCCGTAAGCGGGACGTTTGACCGCCATGATGCCGCCCCGGCTGACAAACAACTGCACCGCCGCCCCGTTCGTGACATTCGCCGGAAGCTGGACGGCATTGTTGGCAATCGTCAATTCCTTGTAAGTGCTGCCGACCTTTACAAACGCGGCGACCACCTTCTGCCCTCCGCGCATTTGCGGCAACGGAGCGCTCTGCTGCCCGGCGGGAACGTTCAGGTTTTGGGTCTGAATTGACATGGCACTGTCCTCCGCCGTGAACTGCGGCCCGCCGTAAGGCCAGCCGCTGCCGAGGGTCAGGTTCATGCGCAGGCCGAGTTCCTTCGCCTTGGCGGCGGTAAAGTGCAGCATGTCCAGAAATTCCGGCGACATGAATTTCAAATTCTTCAGCCCCGGCAGATCGCCGTCGAGGTCGAGCGGATAATTTGGCTGGACTTCAAATCCGCCGATGCCGCCCTGCTTCATGACGTTCATTTCGCGTTCGAGTTCCGGCTTGGTGACCGCCGGCCCGAACCACCACCAGCGCACCATGATCCGCGCGTCGTCGGGCGGCTGATTGAAGCTACTTTGAAGTTGATTGATGTCCGCGGCGAACAGCGGGCCGGCGGCGAACAATGCCGCGGCGAACGCGGCCGAGGCGAAGGATTGCGAATATGTCTTCATAATAAATTTCCGTTGAATTCAGCCGGCGTCATGCCCGGCAAATAAATGGATTTTCGTAAGTGAAACCAATTTTGGAAAAAAACACCACAAAAAACCGCGCGCCACACATTTGCATCCCGCGTCGAAAATCACTTTCTTATTTCCGCGCTATTCCCGTGCGCGCCGAGGCCTTCGAGTTCCGCGAATTTGTTCACCGCCGGCAGCGCTTTCTTGAGCGCGGCGCGGTTGTATTCCACCACGCTCGTGCGGCGCTGGAATTGGTCCACCGTCAGCCCGGCAAACGACGCGCCCGCGCCGCCGGTCGGCAGCGTGTGGCTCGGCCCGGCCACGTAATCGCCCAGCACCGTCGGCGACCACCCGCCCAGAAAAATCGCGCCCGCCGTCAAGATGCCTTCGGAAACTTTGCGCGGATTGCGCGTCATCACTTCGCAATGCTCCGGCGCGAGCCGGTTCGCCAGAGCCACGCCGTCGTCAAGCGACTTCACCTGAAACAGCCGGGCGTTGTCGTCGAGCACGCGCTGGATGAATTCCCGCCGCGCGAGCTTGGGCAATTGCTTCGCGATTTCCTTTTCCACGGCCTTCAAAATTTTTGGCGAGGTCGTCACGAGCCAGACGCGCTCGTGGCCGGAGCCGTGCTCGGCCTGCGCCAGCAAATCGGCGGCGGCAAATTTCGGATTGGCCGTCTCGTCCGCGAGCACCAGCACTTCGCTCGGTCCCGGCAGCAAATCAATTGCGACATGGCCGACCAGCAACCGTTTGGCGGCGACGACGTAGGCATTTCCGGGGCCAAAAATCTTTTGCACACGGCGAATCGTCTTCGTGCCGTAAGCCAGCGCCGCAATCGCCTGCGCGCCGCCGACGCGGTAAATCTCCGTCGCGCCTGCCGCCCGCGCCGCGAAGAGCAACGCGGAATTGATGCCGCCATCACGTCCGCAAGGCGTGCAGACGGCAATTTCCCGGCAGCCCGCCACTTTCGCCAGCGTGACGGTCATCAGCGCCGTCGAAACGAGCGGCGCGGTTCCGCCGGGAATATAAACACCGACGCGCTGGAACGGATCGAATTTTTCGCCGACGCTTGCGCCGTGCGAATTTTTTGTCTGCCAGCTTTTGCGCAGTGATTTTTTGGCGAAGCTGGCGATGTTTTTTTCCGCCCCGGCGACGGCGGCGCGGAGCGATTCATCGGCGGCGAGCGAGGCGTTGAACAATTCGGCCTGCGTCACGGCCAGGCGCTCGGCGGCGATTTTTGCCCCGTCGAAATTTTCCGTGAATTCCAGCAGCGCGGCGTCGCCCCGGACCTGGACGGCTTCAAGGATGGCGCGGGTGCGTTGCTCGATGACCGGATCAAAAAGGCTGGAAGCCGCGGCGGTTTCGCGGAGCCGGGCGGCAAAGCTGGCATCGGTGTAACGAATCACTTTCATGCGGACAGCGTAGGCAAAATATGTTGCGGAAGAAAGAATGAAGAATTTCGGACCGCGCAGGTCGAACGCGGCGCGGATAAACTTTTCTTTGCTTCGCATCCGTGTTTAGCTTTGCGCATCTGTGGTTGAACAAATGCGAAATCCAATCATCGCCGCGCTCGACGTGCCGTCGGCGGAACAAGCTTTGAAACTCGCGGAGCAAGTCGCGCCACTGGTCGGCGCGTTCAAGATCGGCAGCGAGTTGTTCACGGGCGCGGGACCGGACATCGTTAAAAAAATCCGCGCGACCGGCGCTTCGGTTTTTCTCGATCTCAAATTTCACGACATTCCGAACACGGTTGCGAAGGCCGTGGCCTCGGCCACGCGCCTCGATGTGCAGATGCTCACGATCCACACGAGCGGCGGGCTGGAAATGATGCGCGCGGCGGAATTGTCGGCGCAGCAGACGGCGAATCAGGCCGGGCGGCACGCGCCGCTGGTGCTCGGCGTGACGGTGCTGACGAGTTCCGACGGCCGCACGCTGGCGGAAATCGGCTGCGCGGAAAATGTTGGCGCGCAGGTCGAGCGGCTGGCGAGCCTCGCGATGAAGGCGGGCTTGCGCGGGCTGGTATGTTCGCCGTTGGAAATCGCGGACTTGCGGAAAGTTCTGCCCGCGGACATCCAATTGGTGACGCCCGGCATCCGCACCGGCGCGGAAAAGGCCGATGACCAGAAACGCACGCTCACGCCGCGCGAGGCGATTCAAGCCGGCGCAAACTGGCTGGTGATTGGCCGGCCGATTTACGCGGCGGAAAATCCGCGCGCGGCGGCGGAGAAAATTTTGGAATCCATTTTTTAACCACGCACCACACCCAACACACGAAATGAAAACCATCACCGTCGTCGCCACGTTTCAGGCCAGGCCGGGCAGGGAAACGGAGTTGAAGCAAGCCTTGGCCGGCCTCGTTGCGCCGACGCGCCAGGAAGCGGGCTGCATCAATTACGATCTACACTCGTCGCCCGAGGATCCGGCAAAATTTCTCTTTCACGAAAACTGGACCGGCAAAGCGGCGCTCGACACGCACATGCAGTCGCCACACATCCAAAAACTGTTGCCGCGGGTGAATGAATTATGCGTCGCGTTTCCCGAAATCAAAATCTGGGAGAAAATCGGATAGAACCAGCGCCGAGTCAAAAACGGGTTTTTACATGCCCTGAAAATGCGGTGATTGTTTTGCCTTTCAGGGCTTCGGCTCCTCCGTGGTGTTGGCGACGAGTTTTTTGATCTTTGCCTCGGCGGCGGCGTCGCGCACCTTCACGATTTTTCCCCACGGCGCGCTTTTGTCGGCGTTGATGTCGAGGACGACATCGGGATTTTTCAAAACCTCCGCCTTTAATTTGCTTTCCAGTTGGTCAATCAACACCGGGTCTTTGTTTTCGCCAATGTAATAAATCCGGTTGGTTGGATTGGCATCAATGGTCACGGTGAACGGCGGATTTTCGTTCGCGCCGGTTTTTTTGGCCTGGGATGACTCGGGCAGCGCCAGCTTGAGCACGGATTGCTGTTTGAACGTCGTCGTCACCAGCAAAAAAATCACGAGCACGATGAGCACGTCAATCAGCGCGACGATGATGACGGCGGGC
>CAYYWB010000133.1:0-7476 GCA_964475285.1 uncultured Bifidobacteriaceae bacterium
CACGTGCCGGGACTGGGTGCTGACGAAGATTTTGGTGAATTCCATGATGAGCGGCCCGGCCAGAGTGCCGCAGGCGACAATGCCGGCCAGAACCCACCACAGGTTTGAATACTGCGTGCCCGCCGCGTCCGTCGTCACCACGCCACCCAGCAGAATCTTGCTCGCGACGAAGGCGACCACGATGGAAACTACGGAGGTCAGCCACACGAGGTTCGTGAGCGGCTGTTCCCAGTTGAAATCCTTCTTGTTGCCGTAAAGCGAGGTGCTGACGGCCTTGTTGACATAAAATGAGGCGAGCGACGCAATGACCATCAGGGCTTGGATCACAAAAATCCAGACGATGAGCTGGCCGCAAATGCCCTGGGTTTCAACCGCGCCGCCGAGTGACAGGGCGAGGAACGAAACCAGCGCCACGCCGGTCACGCCGTAGGTTTCAAAACCGTCCGCTGTCGGTCCGACGGAATCACCCGCGTTGTCGCCGGTGCAGTCGGCGATGACGCCGGGATTTTTCGGGTCATCTTCCGGCAGGTTGAAGACGATTTTCATCAGGTCGGAGCCGATGTCGGCGATCTTGGTGAAGATGCCGCCGCCGATGCGCAGGGCCGCTGCGCCGAGGGATTCGCCGATCGCGAAACCGATGAAGCACGGGCCGGCGAGGGAGGCGGGAACCCACAGCAGGATGCCAATCATGCAGACCAGTTCCACGCACACCAGCAGGAGGCCGATGCTCATGCCCGAACGGAGCGGAATCAGGAGCGTCTGGAGCGAGTTGCCCCGCAGCGAGGCGAACGCCGCGCGGCTGTTGGCGTAGGTGTTGATGCGGATGCCGAACCAAGCCACGCCGTAGCTGCCCAGAATACCCAGCACGGAGCTGGCCAGAATCACCAGCACCGGGCCGAAGCCTTTTTGCTGGAGAAACCCGAAGTAGTAAACGATGCAAGCGGCAATCAGCACCCAGAGCAGGAAGATGAACTTGCCCTGCTGCGCCAGATACGTCTTGCACGTCTCCCAGATCATGTTGGAGACGCTGCTCATCGCCTTGTGGACGGGAAGCGCGCGGCAACGGGCGAATTCCCAGCAGCCGACCAGCGCGCCAACCGCGCAGATGGCCAGCCCCAGATACAACAGGGCAGTCCCGCTAAGACCGACGCCTGGAAACGCCACTTTCGTCAGGTCTGGCAGGTTGATGTCGGCGTCACCGGCAAAGGCGCTGGCCGCGCCCAAAAGCGTGGCCAAAACGATTCCGGACCGGAGGAGTGATTTGTATTTTTTCATGCATTTGTTTTGGTTGATTATTTCTTGGCCTTCTTCGCAATTTCCTCTTCCAACGCGGCCTGGGCGGCGGCGAGGCGCGCGACCGGCACGCGGAACGGCGAGCAGCTCACGTAGGTGAGGCCGATCTTGTGGCAGAATTTCACGGACGACGGATCGCCGCCATGTTCGCCGCAGATGCCGAGCTTGATGCCAGGACGGGTTTTGTTGCCCTTCTCAACGGCGATCTTCATGAGCTGGCCTGTGCCGGCCTGGTCAATCGCGGCGAACGGATTCGTCCGGGTGATTTCCAGTTCCGCATACGCTGGCAGGAATGTGCCGGAATCGTCGCGGCTCATGCCGAGGCAGGTCTGGGTCAGGTCGTTCGTGCCGAAGCTGAAGAACTCGGCGGTCTCGGCGATTTCATCCGCCGTGAGCGCGCCGCGCGGCACTTCAATCATCGTGCCGACCATGTAGGCGATTTTCGTCTTGGTTTCCGCCATGACTTCCTTCGCGACGCGATGGACGACTTCGACCTGGAGGTCGAGTTCCTTCTTGAAGCCGACGAGCGGGATCATGACTTCGGGTTTCACCTTGATGCCGGATTTCTGGACTTCGACGGCGGCCTCAAAAATGGCGCGCGCCTGCATCTCGGAAATTTCGGGATGGATGATGCCGAGACGGCAGCCGCGGAAACCGAGCATCGGGTTGAACTCGTGGAGTTCCTTCACGCGCTGTTTGATTTTTTCGACGGGCACGCCCATTTTGACGGCAAGCTCCTGCTGCGCCTTGTCCTCGTGCGGCAGGAATTCATGCAGCGGCGGATCGAGGAAACGGATGGTTGCGGGGAATCCTTTCAACGCCTTGAAGATGCCGACGAAATCGCCCTTCTGGTAAGGCAGGATTTTCGCGAGCGCCTTCTTTCGGTCGGCGACGTTGTCCGCCAGAATCATTTCGCGCATGGCGTCAATGCGATTGCCCTCGAAGAACATGTGTTCCGTGCGGGTGAGGCCGATGCCGGTCGCGCCGAACGCCAGCGCGGTTTCGGTCTGCTCCGGCGTGTCGGAATTCGCACGGACTTGCAACCGCGTGACTTTCGAGCACCAATTCATCAGCGTGGCATACATGCCGTAAGTTTCGCTCTGCTTGCCGTCGAGGGATTTCTCGACGAGCACCTGGACGATTTCGGAGGCAGCGGTCGGAAGCTGGCCGGCATAGACGTTGCCGAGCGTGCCGTTGATGGAGAGAAAATCGCCTTCCTTGAACGTCTGGCCGGACGCCGTGAGCGTCTTGGCGGCGTAATCAATCTGTAGCGCGCCGGCGCCGCAGACACAGACTTTGCCCATTTGCCGGGCAACAAGCGCCGCGTGCGAACTGACGCCGCCCTTTGCGGTGAGGATGCCTTCGGAGGCGATCATGCCGCGCAGGTCTTCGGGCGTGGTTTCGTTGCGGACGAGCAGGACTTTTTCGCCCTTGGCGGCGGCCGCGTCGGCGCGGTCGGCGTTGAGATACATTTTGCCGGAGGCAGCGCCGGGACCGGCAGGCAAACCTTTGGCGATGACCTTCGCGGCTTTCTCGGCCTTCTGGTCAAAAATCGGGGCGAGGAGCTGATCCAATTGGTCGGCCGGATTGCGGCGGATGGCCGTCTTCCAGTCAATAAGCTTCTCCTGGCACATGTCCATGGAGAACTTCAGCGCGGCCAGCGCGGTGCGCTTGCCGTTGCGGGTCTGGAGCATGAACACCTTGCCGTCCTGGATCGTGAACTCAAAATCCTGCACGTCCTGAAAGTGCTTCTCCAGCGTGGCGCGGATGTTGTCGAGTTCCTTGTAAGCGGCGGGCATTTGCTTCGCAAGCTGTGCGACGGGTTCGGGCGTGCGGACGCCGGCGACGACGTCTTCGCCCTGGGCGTTGATGAGGAATTCACCGTAAAATTCCTTCGTGCCGTTGGCCGGATTGCGCGTGAACGCCACGCCTGAACCAGACAAATCACCGGTATTGCCATAAACCATTGCCTGGATGTTGACGGCGGTTCCCCATTCGGAGGGAATGCCGTATTTACGGCGATAAACGATGGCGCGGTCATTCATCCAAGAGCCAAACACGGCACCGCTCGCGCCCCAAAGCTGTTTCCATGGGTCTTGCGGAAATTCCGTGCCGCTGCGTTCCTTGATGAGGGCCTTGAAACGTTTGACGAGTTCCTGCTGGTCCTGCGCCGAGAGCTTGGAATCCTCAATGTCCGCGTGGTATTTCTCATGCTTGAATTCGTGAATCACGACTTCGAACGGCTCGTGATCTTCGTTGGCGGTCTTTTGGACGCCGAGAACGACGTCGCCATACATCTGGACGAAACGGCGGTAGCAATCCCAGGCAAAACGCTCATTTTTCGTGGCGGCCACGAGCGCGAGCACCGTCTGGTCATTCAAACCGAGATTCAAAATCGTGTCCATCATGCCGGGCATCGAATCGCGCGCGCCGGATCGGACGGAAACGAGCAGCGGCATCGCGCTTTTGTCGCCGAACTTGGTGCCCATGATTTTCTCCAGGAAGGCCATGCCTTCGCGGGCTTGCGCCTCGAGCACCTTCGGATAGGTCTTCTTGTTGGCGTAGTAATAGGTGCAAACCTCGGTGGTCATTGTGAAACCGGGCGGCACGGGCAGTCCGATGCGGCTCATTTCCGCCAGATTCGCGCCTTTGCCGCCGAGCAGCGGCTTCATGGAGCCGTTGCCGTCGGCCTTTTTATTGCCAAAGAGATAAACGTATTTGTTCGATTTTGATGTTTTTGTCATAAATTAATTATCAGTGCTGGGTCGTTCACGCCAGAAAGGGTGATGGAACCCGTCTCAAGCGCGGGATAATTTGATATATTTGAGAAATGACTCAACACATATCTTGCCAAACCCTTGACTTTTTCTGGCCAGCCGCATCCTGGCGAAAGGGGATTTCCCGGCGCGGCCGGGAGGCCAGAAGAAACAATCTTAATGGCGTGAATAATGGGACATATTTCAAACGGTCTTTTCGCCCGCGTTCGACTCCGCAAAAAATGTCCACTTAAAAGCAAATCGTGTGGAGCATTTGCCTCCCAGCCCCATTAGGCTGTGTCATGCAAGCTGACTGCTGATGCAGTTAGTTGAAATGCTGAAAATGACAGCTTGAGCCTTATGTTGCCAACGCTTTTACACGACAAGCAAAAACGGGCCGCCGCGGTGATGGAACACGCCAGCGGCGACAAGCGCTTCAAGATTCTTGAGGCGCACATGAAGAAACACCAATACCGGCACGACGCGCTGATCGAGATTTTGCACAAGGCGCAGGAATTGTTCGGCTTCCTGGATGACGATTTGCTGTTGTTTGTCGCCTACCGGCTTAAATTGCCCGCCAGCCGCGTCTATGGCGTGGCGACATTCTACCATTTTTTCACCCTCAAACCGCAGGGCAAGCACACTTGCGTCGTCTGCCTCGGCACGGCCTGCTACGTCAAAGGCTCGAACAAGGTGCTCGCCGCAGTCGAGGAGAAGGCGAAAATCAAGGCTGGTGAGACGACGCCGGACAATCAGGTTTCGCTGCTGACCGCGCGGTGCATCGGCGCCTGCGGCATTGCGCCTGCTGTCGTTTATGACGGCGTGGTCACGCCGCGCCAAACCCCGGAAACCGCGATTGAACACATGAAAGGATGGATTTCCAATGGTCATTGATGATCTCAACGCTATCGCCGAGAAGGAACAGGCCGCCCGCAAGAAAACGGTCATTCGCTGCTGCATGGCCGCCGGCTGCATGTCGTCCAGTTCGGATGCCGTCAAAAAAAATCTGGAGCAGGCGGTCAAAGACGCCGGCCTCGAAAATGAGGTGGAAGTGCGCGGCGTCGGCTGCATGAAGCTTTGCTGCGAAGGCCCGCTTGTGGGCGTGGATCCGAAAGGCGCGCTTTACGAGAAAGTCACGCCGGAGGACGCGCGGGAATTGATCGGCACCCTCAAAGGCGGCAAAACCAAGTTGAAGCAGGGCGATTTGAACGCGCCCTTTTTCAAGAAGCAGTTGTCCATCGTCCTGGCCAACAGCGGCGAGATTGATCCCGAACGCATCGAGGCTTACATCGCCGCCGAAGGTTATCAGGCATTGCATCATGTGCTCCGCGAAATGACGCCCAAGGAAGTGGTGGAGGCGATGGTCAAGAGCGGCCTGCGCGGACGCGGCGGCGCGGGTTTCCCCACCGGCATCAAATGGGGCACGGTCGCCAAGACACAAAGTCCGCAAAAATACGTCATCTGCAACGCGGACGAGGGCGACCCCGGCGCGTTCATGGACCGCAGCGTGCTCGAAAGCGATCCGCACAGCGTGCTGGAAGGCATGGCCATCGCGGCCTACGCCGTCGGCGCGAATCAAGGTTTTATTTATGTCCGCGCCGAGTATCCCCTCGCGATCAAGCGGCTGCAAAATGCCATCAAACAGGCCAAGGCGCTTGGCCTGCTCGGCAGCGGCATTTTTGAATCGCCGTTCAATTTCAGCATAGACATCCGCATCGGCGCGGGCGCGTTCGTCTGCGGCGAGGAAACAGCGTTGATGGCCTCCGTCGAGGGCAAGCGCGGCGTGCCGCGTCCGCGCCCGCCGTTCCCGGCGGAGAGCGGGTTGTTCGGCTGCCCCACGCTGCTCAACAACGTCGAAACGTTCGCCAACGTGCCGCCGATTTATCGCAAGGGCGCGGAATGGTTCGCCGGCATCGGCACGGAAAAAAGCAAGGGCACGAAAGTCTTTGCGCTCGCCGGCAAAATCAACAACACCGGCCTCATTGAAGTGCCGATGGGAACGACGATGCGCCAAATTGTCGAGGAAATGGGCGGCGGCGCTCCTGACGGCCGCAAAATCAAGGCCGTGCAAACCGGCGGACCATCCGGCGGCTGCATTCCGTCGCAACACCTCGACACGCCGGTGGATTATGAATCCCTCGGCAAGCTCGGATCCATCATGGGTTCGGGCGGCATGATCGTGATGGACGATTCCACCAAGATGGTGGATGTCGCGCGGTTTTTCATGGATTTCTGCATGGACGAATCCTGCGGCAAGTGCGTTCCCTGCCGCACCGGCACCGTGCAAATGCTGCATTTGCTGGAAAAAATTCTGGAGCGCAAAGCCACCGCGCGCGACCTCGCCAAGCTTGAGGAGCTTTGCGACATGGTGAAAAACACCAGCCTCTGCGGACTCGGCCAGACCGCGCCGAATCCCACATTGAGCACGCTGCGATTTTTCCGGAACGAATACGAGGAACTGCTCCAGCCCGACCAATTTGGTCCGCAAGGCAACGGCGAGGCGAAAAAATCCGAACCGGCAAAAAAGTAACTGACAATTTTTATGGCCGCCAAAACATTAACCATTGACGGGAAACAGGTCAGCGCCGAGGAAGGCGCGACGATTCTGGATGTCGCCACCGACGCCGGCATCAAAATCCCGACGCTCTGCCATCTCGACGGCGTTTATGACCAGGGCGCCTGCCGCCTGTGCCTTGTGGAAGTCACCGGCATCGGCAAGCTGCTCCCCGCCTGCACGACAAAAATCAGCGAGGGCATGGACGTGAAGACCGACAGCGAACGCCTGCGGAAATACCGCCGCATGACACTGGAATTGCTCTTCGCCGAACGCAATCACACCTGCGCCGTTTGCGTGGCCAACGGCCATTGCGAACTCCAGACGCTGGCCTACAGCCTGGGCATGGATCATGTGCGTTACGATTATTGCACCCCGAAATGGAGCGTGGACGCGACGCACCGCCTGTTCGGCATGGACCACAACCGTTGCATCCTTTGCAGCCGTTGCGTGCGCGTCTGCTGGCACATCGAGGGCGCGGGCACCAAGAATGTCGCCGGCCGCGGCGGCAAGGCCAAAATCATCACCGACCTCAACCAGCCGTGGGGCGATTCCGAAACCTGCACTTCCTGCGGCAAATGCGTCATGTCCTGCCCGACCGGCGCGCTGTTTTACCAGGGTTCGACCGCGGCCGAGATGGAACGCGACCGCACCAAACTTGAATTCATCGTCAACGCACGGGAGAAAAAATTATGGAACGCTTGAAAGTTGCCACGGTCTGGCTCGGCGGCTGCGCTGGCTGCCACATGTCATTTCTCGACCTCGACGAGTTTCTCATTGATCTCGCCGGCATGATCGAACTCGTCTACAGCCCGGTGATTGACGTGAAGGAATATCCGAAAAACGTGGACGTCTGCCTCATCGAAGGCGCCG
>CAYYWB010000134.1:0-7406 GCA_964475285.1 uncultured Bifidobacteriaceae bacterium
AAAAAAATCTTCGGCACCGACGGCGTCCGCGGCACGGCGAACATCGAGCCGGTCACGGCGGAAACCGCGCTCAAGCTCGGCCGCGCCGCCGCGCACGTCTTCAAAAATCTCGAACGCCAGTCGCGCAGCCGCGGCAGGCACAAAATCGTCATCGGCAAGGACACGCGGCTGTCCAATTACATGCTCGAAAACGCCATCTCCTCCGGCATCCTTTCGATGGGCGTGGACGTGCTCTTCATCGGGCCGCTGCCGACGCCCGGCGTCGCATACGTCACGCGCAGTCTGCGCGCCGATGCCGGCATCGTCATCACCGCGTCGCACAATCCCTACGCCGACAACGGCATCAAATTTTTCCGCGCCGACGGCTACAAGCTCGACGACAAAATCGAGGATTCCATTGAACAGCTCGTTTTCAGCGGCGAAATAGAAAACATCCGCCCGACCGCCGCTGAAATCGGCAAGGCCGTCCGCATTGACGACGCGCTGGGCCGCTACATCGAATTTGCCAAGACGAGCTTCCCGAAAAATCTGACGCTCGAAGGGATGCGCGTCGTCGTGGATTGCGCGCACGGCGCAGCCTACAAATCCACGCCCTGCGTCCTGCGCGAACTCGGCGCGGAAGTCATTGTTTTTGGCAACCAGCCCGACGGCAAAAACATCAATGAAAATTGCGGCTCGATGTTTCCGGAAAATCTCTGCCGCAAAGTCGTCGAGCACAAGGCGCACCTCGGCATCGCGCACGATGGCGACGCCGACCGCGTGCTTCTCTGCGACGAAAGGGGCAGTCTGGTTGACGGCGACGACATCATGGCCATCACCGCGCTGGAAATGCTCGCGCAAAATACTTTGGCCGGGAAAACTTTGGTGACAACCGTGATGAGCAACGCCGGTTTGGAATCGGCCATCAAATCCGCCGGCGGCAAAATCATCCGCACCGCCGTCGGCGACAGGAACGTGATTGATGAAATGCTGAAAAACGGCTTCCGGTTTGGCGGCGAGCAGAGCGGCCATTTGATCTTCCGCGATTTCGGAACGACCGGCGACGGCCTGGTCGCCGCGCTCCAGATTTTGCGGATCATGAAGGCGAAAGGGCAGCCGCTCTCAAAACTGGCGAAATGCTGGACGCGCTTCCCGCAGCTTGTGACCAACGTGAAGGTGCGCGAGAAGAAGTCGTTCGAGCAACTGGACGGCGTGACGAAGCTCGTGGCCGGGGCGGAAAAGGCATTGAAATCCGCCGGTGGCCGAGTGCTGCTGCGCTATTCCGGCACGGAACCAAAGGCGCGATTGCTGCTCGAAGGCCGCGACGCGAAGGTTTTGGGAAAATGGTCGCAAAAAATTTGCGGCGCGATTCAGAAACAGATTGGCGCGTAATTTATTGCGCCACGCGCGCGACGCCCGATCCCGACGACGAAATGATTCTGGAATGCGCGCTGGCGGCGGAAGCGGATTACATAGTCAGCGGCGACAAAAAGTATTTGCTGCCGCTCCGGCAATTTCGCGGAATCCCGATTGTCAGCCCGCCGGATTTTCTACGACGGCTCTGAACCGGTTTGGGCGCGTCCAGCGCAAATTAAGGAGCGTCACGAAGTTTGAACGTCACACTATAGTAACGAACGTCAATATTGGTTGTCATTTCCAGAGCGTAAGACAATTTAGGATCACGCTCGCGACAAATTATGAGCCCTTTCACAGCTTGCCCGTTTGTGCAGAGATTTTGCTTTACCCATCCCATGTAGCGAAGGATCTGGCCGACCACTTGGTCAGATGGTCGTCCCTTTTTGAGTTCGATTACAACAAAAGATTTTGATTTCGGCTCAATTGCCAAAATGTCTATCGGGCCAATGTCAGTAGAATACTGCTGACCTTCGTTCCCTTCTGCATCTTCGTAGATTGCTAATTCTCCTTTGAAAATCGTTTGGAAATTGCTGACGATGAAATCTTCCAAATATTTCTCAAGGACAAAAGCATTTGGATCTTCAAGCTCTTTTTCCTCGGAAACGTCGGGAGAAACAAGCTGGACAACCGAACCCTTAACGAAATTCAAAAACTGCTCTTCCGAAAGTTTGGAGAGCGTGTGCATCGGGAAAACTACATTTGGAAATTCTTTGCTGCGCGGTTGTTCCTGCCATTCGACTTCAAGGAAATTAGGATAATCGTGATTGGGATTTTTCCCCGGAGCATAAAATGCTGATCGGCTTACTTTGCCAACTCCTGCAAGAACTTTGCGTCCCCTTCGAGCTATAACAAGGTCTCCCGGAACAATCTCGTGATAGAAAGCCCAAAGCATATTCCCGAAAAGTGCTTGTGTCGCGGGCGGCGTGTCCTTGTAAGTGGACGCGATAGCTGCGGAAAGCTCATCCCTGCTCATCTTCGATATGTCGCCAAGCTGCTTCCAGCCAATGGAAATAAGGTTGTTGGCTATGTCGAACTGCCACACTTTATCGAACAGTTCTGACGGTTTCGAATCAACTGGCGCAATTAACCAATAGCGAGGCATAAAGCATTTTAGATTTTTGCCGCACAACTTTGCAACAATTTACCTTCTCCGCCCCGGCGCAAAGTGGTAGCCGCCGTGGACGCGCGCGCCGCGGGCTTTGCCGGGAAAACCCTTCGGCGCGCCGGGTTTTCCCTCCTCGAACAGCATGGTGTATTTGTAGTCGAAATTTTCCAGCTTCACGCGCGGGATTTTCTGGCTGATGAAGCGTTCGATGGCGAAGACGTGGCTGGAATCCTCGGCGGTCATGATGGTGAAGGCGTCGCCGCTGTGTTCCGCGCGGCCGGTGCGCCCGATGCGGTGGATGTAATCCTCCGGATGCTGCGGCACGTCGTAATTGATGACGTGGCTCACCTCCGCGATGTCGAGTCCGCGCGCCGCGATGTCCGTGGCGACGAGCGCCTCGAATTTGCCGTTGCGGAAACCCGCCAGCGCCTGCTCGCGTTCGCGCTGCGTGCGGTTGGAATGCAGCACGGCCACGGCGTGATTGCTGCGCTTGAGCAGGCCGGCGATGCGGTCCGCGCCGTGCTTCGTCCGGCAGAAGATGAGCACGGAATTGTAGTTCACTGAATCGAGCAACTTGAGCAAAAGGTCGGATTTCTGCGAATCGGAAACGGGATAAATGACGTGCTTCACGGTTTCGGCGGGCGTCCGGCGCGCGCCGATTTCAATCGTCTGGGGATTTTGCATCGCCCATTTGATGAGCGTCTCGATTTGCGGCGGAATGGTCGCGGAAAACAGCGCAGTGTGGCGCTGGCGCGGGCAGCGATCCAGAATGCGGCGCACGTCGGGCAGAAATCCCATGTCCAGCATCCGGTCGGCTTCGTCTAGCACGAGGAATTGAACCTTGTCCAGCCGCACCGTGCCGCGTTCGAGATGATCCAGCAAACGTCCCGGTGTGGCGACCACGATGTCGGTGCCGGCGCGCAACTCGTCATTTTGCCGGCCATAGCCGACGCCGCCAAAAACGACGGTGGTTTTCAAATTGGTGAAGCGCGCGTAATCGTGAATGGCGGTTTCCACCTGCGCGGCGAGTTCGCGCGTGGGTTCGAGGATGAGCGCGCGCGGGCCGGGCGCGTGCTGGACGAGCTTCGAGAGGATGGGCAGGGCGAACGCGGCGGTCTTGCCGGTGCCGGTCTGCGCGCTGCCGATGACGTCGCGTCCGGCGAGCACGAGCGGGATGGCGCGGAGCTGGATGGGCGTCGGCTCGACGTAACCCATCGCCTTGACGCCGTCCACGATTGCCGGAGCGAGACCTAATTTGCTAAAAGCCATGTGCCAGCTTATCAGGGTGACGGATTAAAGAAAGCAATGAATTCAGCACGAAAATCGGAGAGGCGAGTTCCACGAGTCCCATTCTAAAATTTTTGGGTCTCGCAGAGTTTGCCCCTCCGAAAAGTCACACCACCGGATTGTCTGTATTGCCAGCCGGTGCAGCTTCGACGACAGGCGCAGGCTCGACTTCTGGAGAAATTGTCCCGGCGGATAACGGAGCTTCAGTCGCTGGCGCGGCGGCTTCGGTCGGAGCGGGAGTTTCCACTACAATTTCCGCAACAGTTTCGTCGGGTGTGGAGATTTCCGCACCGGATTCAACGGCACCTTCCGGCTGCGGCACGGTTTCAGTTGCCACAGCCGCCTCGCCTTCCGCCACCGGTTTGGCTTCAACCTTCTTTTTCTCCGGCTTCGTCGGGCGCGGCAGCGGTTTTTTGGCGGTGTCCATCCGGCCATCGGCAAATTCCAGCACGGCGCCGGAATGAATCAGCCAGTGCAAATCCACCAGCACGAGCGTCTGTTCCGGCGTCGGGTCTGCAACCGGCACCGCAGCCGGTTCGTTGGGCGTCGGCGTGGAACCGCCCCGGGCTTCAGCCGCCGGTGCGGCGGGCGCGGCAGTGGCACGGGCATCTTGCCCTTGTGTTTGTTCTGACCGAACAGGCGAGGACGCCTGTGCCACTACCGGCGTCGGCGCAAGGGCTTCAATCAATTTTTTCCGCGTGCACTTCGGATTCGCGTTGATGAATTGAACGATGCGCTTGATGCCGTCGGATACCGGTGTGGTTTCTAGGTCAAGGAACAGCGGCCGCGCGACGCCGACGTGAGTGACGGTTTTATTGACTTTGAAAAACTGGAGTCCGAGTCCGGCGAACATCTGGCTCAACCTCGTGGCGAGTTGAATCGGGAAATAGCATTGTCCATCCCAGTCGTTGCGCACGAGCCGCTGCAATTCGCGGCAGCGCAGGCTGCGGCTCGGCACGCCGGCGACCGTGTGCGACTCGACGGACTTGATGATCGTGTCCTTGTGGACGGCGCGGAAATGCTTTTCGACCTCCTCCATGCTCGGCAGCTTGAGCGGCTCCGGCACGTTCAGCACGGTGTATTCGGTCTTGAAGCTCTGCTCCTCGACCCATTTCTTGACGACCGCCTCGTCCTTCACGATTTTCACGCGCGACTTGAACATGTCGAACGGCATCCGCGAAAACCGCTCGGTGTGCAGCTTGCGCAACTGGTTCTGGTAATCGTGATGGTTCGGCGGACCGAGGATGACGCCGCTCAAACCGCATTGGCCGACGAACGTGTATCGGCCCTTCGGCGGCTCGATGGCTGTGCGCTCGGCTTGGTAAAACGTGGCGAAATGAGTTTTCAGGACGTGCGCGACGGCCTCGTCCTCGCTCAACCACGGCGTCTCGTCCAGCGCGCAGACAAACAGCGGCTGCGCGATTGCGCCGTCGGCCTTTTTCTGAACCGCGAGCTTGACGGTATAACGCTCCGGCTTCTGCAAAATGAGCCGCGCGATGTCGAACAGCGGATACGCGCGGCCGGTCATCTTAATCTGGCGGGACAACGACTCGACGCCGTTTTCATCCGGCAAAAATGTGACGCCGATTTCCGGCAATGGCGCGGGCGGTTCAGGCCGCTCACGGCGTTCGTCACGACGATCATCGCGGCGCCCGAAGCCGCCCTTGCGGTCGCCAAATTTGGAACCACCGCGCGGCGGCCCGCCACGGCGTTCGCCACCGCCGCCAAAACCGCCACCGCCGCCTTCGCGGCGCGGACCACGGCGCTCGCCGGGTTTGCCGCTGAAGCTGCGTTCGGGCTTCATGCCCTCGTTGCCGGTGAATTTGTCAAAGCGGTTGGCCTCGGCTTTCCCCTGCGCCCACGCAGGTTGAAACAGCTTGTCAAGGTCAAGGCCGAGATCGGAAACAGTGTTCATTCAAAAATCGCTGATTGTGATTCAGATGGAGAGATTAACCGACGCGAAACGGAAAGAAAGCAAATTTGGAGAGGCCGTCAGGCGGCCTGCAATTCCCGCGCGTGGGTGATTTCGCGTTTATGGACCGGGCAAACATCCACAGCTTCCACCGTCACCACTGCCGCCGTCGAACCATCCATAGTGAAAAATTCAACCTCGTAAGCACGGCCGTCGCGATAAACATGCACGACGGTGCCGACGTCGCCTGCTTCCAGTCCTTCGGTGGGAATGGCGACCTTCAATACGATTCGCTCATGCTCTTTTATCATCACGTTTTTCATTCTTTGTGCGGATACGCTGTCACCAATCTAGCGACATCCAGGCTTTTGTCCATAATCCAAATCGTCTGGATGGACGCCATTTTCCCATTAGGTGATTCAATCCGGCCAACAATAACATATTTTTGGCCGTGCGGCGACCTCATGCCGTGTGTTACCTCCGCCTTGCCACCGTTGTCGGAATGCGCGGGATCGAGCAAATAATTCCGGATTTTTTCCCGCTCAACTTTTCCCGCTCAACAATAGCTTTGTCCACGTTGGGCAGTTTCATTCTAGCCGAAACCCCGCCATTTATTTTGATTCAGCAACCGGTGCGATGGCGCGCTTGGCGAGGATGGCGTCCACGATTTTTTTGGCGAGCGCGGGTTTTTCGACCATCGCCTTCTGCGCGGCGTCCTTGCCCTGGCCGATCAGCTCGCCCTCGAATTGCAGCCACGCGCCTTTTTTGTCCACGACGCCGTGCGCGATTCCCACTTCAAGGATGCTGCCTTCCTTGTTGATGCCGTGGTTGTAAATGATGTCGAACTCGGCCTCGGCAAACGGCGGCGCGACCTTGTTCTTCACCACCTTCACGCGGACATGGTTGCCGGTGGCGTTGCCCGCGTCGTCCTTGAGCGTGTCCTTGCGGCGGATGTCGAGGCGGACACTCGCGTAAAATTTCAGCGCCTTGCCGCCGGGCGTGGTTTCGGGATTGCCGAACATCACGCCGACCTTTTCGCGCAACTGGTTGGTGAAAATGCACGTCGTCTTGGACTTGCCCAAAATGGCCGTGAGCTTGCGGAGCGCTTGGCTCATCAATCGCGCCTGCATACCCATCGTGGCCATGCCCATTTCGCCCTCAAGCTCGGCCTTCGGCACGAGCGCGGCGACGGAGTCAATGACGACGACATCCAGCGCGTTCGAGCGTGCCAGCGTTTCGCAAATAGTCAGCGCCTCCTCGCCGGAATCCGGTTGCGACACGAGCAAATCATCGAGATTTACGCCGAGTTTTTTGGCGTAGCCGGGATCGAGCGCGTGTTCGGCGTCAATGAACGCCGCAAGTCCGCCCATCTTTTGCGCGTTGGCGATGACGTGTAGCATGAGCGTGGTTTTGCCGGACGATTCCGGCCCGAAAATCTCGATCACGCGGCCGCGCGGAATTCCGCCGACACCCAACGCCAGGTCCAGCGCCAGCGAGCCGGTTGGAATCACCTCGATTTTGACCAGCGCCCGGGCATCGCCCAGGCGCATGATGCTGCCCTCGCCGTAGCTTTTGGTGATGGAGGAAATGGCGGCTTCGAGTTCGCGGGCGTGGGATGCGGCGACCTTGTTGTCTTTGGTTTCAGCGGCGGTTTTTTCGGCAATTTTTGGTGGCATAAATTTTGAAGTTTGATGGTTGATTTTCCGA
>CAYYWB010000135.1:0-7339 GCA_964475285.1 uncultured Bifidobacteriaceae bacterium
CGCGTTCGGCAGCAACATGAGCGCGGGCTACAAGACCGCCGGCCTCATCGCCTTTTTGATGCTCATGGGCGAACTCATCGAGTCGCGCACCGCCGAGGGCGCGCGCCAGTCCATAGAATCGCTCATCAAACTCACGCCCACCCGCGCGCGCCGGATCAAAAAGGACGGCGGCGAGGAGGAGATTGCCGCGAACGAACTGACCGTCGGCGATGTCATCCGCATCCGGCCCGGCGACAACGTCGCGGCGGACGGTCTCATCGTCAGCGGCCAAGGCTCGTTCAACGAGGCGACCATCACCGGCGAATCCCTGCCCGCCGACAAAAAGACCGGCGACGAGGTTTTCGCCGGCACGCAAAATCTCACCGGCGTTCTGGAAATCAAGGTCAGCCGCGCCGGCGAGGACACCACGCTGGGCCGCGTGCGCGAGCTGATTCTCGCCGCCGAAAAGACCAAGCTGCCCATCATGAAAATTGTGGACCAATACATGGGCTATTACACGCCGCTCGTGCTGGTCATTGGCGCGCTCGTCTGGGCCTTCACCCACGACATCAACCGCGTCATCGCCGTGTTCGTCGTCTCCTGCCCGTGCGCGTTTATTCTTGCCACGCCCACCGCGATGGTCGCCGCGCTGTCCGCCGCCGCGCGCCTCGGCATCTTGATCAAGAACGTCGCCGACATCGAGGCCGCCGCGAAAATCAACGCCTTCATTTTTGACAAGACCGGCACGCTCACGACCGGCCAGCTTGCCGTCAGCCGCCTGACGCCCATCGGCGAAACCAAGCCCGCCGAATTGCTGCTCATTGCCGCGTCCGCCGAGAAATACAGCAACCATCCGACCGCCAAGGCGCTCGCGCAACTCGCGGGCGAAGCCGGCGTGCCGCTGGCCGAGCCGAAGGATTTTTCCGAAACCGCCGGCCGCGGCGTGAAGGCGGAAATCAACGGCGCGAAAGTTTTGGTGGGCCGCGCGCAATGGCTCAAGGACAACGGCGTCGCCGGGGATTTTCTTAAATCGGTTGACCTCAACGAGGCCGAGGGCTGGAGTTTGATTTTCGTTGCGCGCGACCACCGCTGCATCGGCTGGGTCGGCTTGCAGGACCAGGTCCGCGCCGAGGCCAAAGTCGCGCTGGCGGAATTGAAGGAAGCCGGCGTCCGCCGCATTGCGATGGTTTCCGGCGACCGGCAGGTGGTGGCCACGCGCGTCGCCGGCGAAATCGGCTGCGAAGAGGCGAAGGGCGATTGCCTGCCGCAGAACAAGGTTGAATTTGTCCGCGCCATGAAGGCGAAAGGCTACAAGGTCGCGGTCATCGGCGACGGCGTGAACGACGCGCCGGCGCTGGCGGCGGGCGACCTCGGCATCGCGATGGGCGCGGCGGGCAGCGAAGTGGCCATCCACAGCGCGACGATTGCGCTGATGAACAACGACCTCCAGCGGCTGCCGTTCCTGGTGAAACTTTCGCGCAGCACCCGCGCCGTCATCAACCAGAATTTTGCGTTCGGCATTTTCTTCATCATCGCCGGGCTGTCGGCGTCGGCATTCGGCTTCATCGGCCCGGTCACCGCCGCCGTTCTGCACGTCATCGGCACGTTCATCGTGATTTTCAACAGCGCGCGCCTCGTGCGCAAGGGCGAGGAACTGGAGCATTTCCATCCCGAAGCCGTCGCCGACAAACACGACCACGGCCCGCACACGAAGCCGGCCGGCCAACTGACGCCGAAGCTGGCGTGAAATTCAACTCTCAACAAAACCACGCCCACCACAGAAACAGCAATCGTGATTTCCATTCCCTCGACAGCGACAAGTTTTGAAACCTGCAGGCAGATTGAGAATAATAGGTGGACGAGGCTGAAGACCGGCATTCCCTGTGAATTCCATGCCTGACGCCGCCTGAAGAATCACGTTTCAATCCGCGCCCCGGTCACGTGACCGGGGCGACCTGTCGCGTTCGGCGACTATGCCGATTTCGTTGTTGTTTCGTAAGCGACTGACCCGCCACATCTAGTTCCCGCTGTGAGATGAATTATTTCCAGCACTCAATGGGTCAACCGAAAGAAAGCGTCGGCGGGCGGATTGGAAATGATGATGCCGCTGATGCGAACACCATTGCTAACCGTCACCCACGGGCCGTTGGACAGGTTGGTCGTCATTTGCAGAAAATAGTTTGTGCCGGTGGCGGTGGGGAAAAACACCGCCGGCTGATTGCTGTAGGTGCTGATGCCCAGCGCGGGTGCAGGCGGCAATATGACCGAGGTCGGAATACCATCAAAGGTCGGCCCCCAACCCGTGGTGCCGAGCAGATAGTAGGCTTTCGCCAAACTATCGGACACAAAAACGCTGGTATCGTCGCCTGGCGTGGGCGCGTTACCCGAAAAAGTGATATTCGTTAAATTGTTGCATGAGGCAAATGCATAACTTCCAATACTGGTGACATTGCTGGGAATCGTAATGGCGGTCAAACCAGTGCATGAAGCGAAGGCATAGCTTCCGAAACTGGCAACGGTATCTGGAGCGGTCATGCTTGTCAGGGCAAAGCAACTTTCAAATGCAAAAGTGCCGATGCTGGTGACACCATTGGGAATGGAATAACTGCCGTTGGCAAGACCTGTCGGGTATTGAATCAATGTCGTTTGGGATTTGTCGAACAAGACTCCGCTGATGCTTGCATAGTTCAAGTTGGCTGCATCTACCGTAATATTCGTCAAGCTTAAGCAGGTTGAAAAAGCGGCTGACCCGATGCTGGTAACATTGCTGGAAATGTTAACACTCGGCAGACCGCAGCCATTAAAAGCCTCCGATCCCATATTGGTGACAGTATTCGGAATGTTTATACCAGTCACTTTTGTTAGGAGGAAAAACGCTTGATTGCCGATGCTCGTAACAGGCAGCCCATTGATTGTGCCGGGAATGGCCACTGCACCGCCGGAACCCGTATAGCCTGTGATCGTGATTGAGCCACTGTTCGTCGTGTATGTGAATGGAAGCGTGGAAAAGGTGCTGGTGTTGAAAAGCACTGAAACTGTGCCGGGCGAAAGCCCATTTTGGTTCGCACTGATCAAATCCGGCTCGCCATCCCCATTGACATCCGCAGTCGTCACATAAGTAGGGCCACCGCCAACACTATTGGTGCAGGCAGGCACAAAGCTGCCATTCCCATTATTCGTCAGGACCGTCAGCGTCTTGTCGTTGGCATTCGCGCAAATCAAATCCACCTTGCCATCGCCGTTGACATCCGCCGCCGTGACGGAATCTGGCGTCGTGCCCACGTTGTATGTGGCATTTGAACCAAAGATACCGAAGCCGTTGTTCGTCAGCACCGTCAGCGTGTTGTCGCTGCCATTCGCGCAAATCAAATCCACCTTCCCATCGCCATTCACATCCGCCACCGCCACCGAATCGGGACGATTCCCTACGTTATATGTGGCATTCAAAGCAAAAGCGCCGGTGCCGTCATTGGTGAACACCGTCAGCGTGGGATAGTTGCCATCCGCGCAGATCAAATCCGGCTTCCCATCGCCGTTGACATCCGCCACGGTGACAAAATCCGCTACATAAGGCCCGTTGGCCACGGTATAATTTGCCTGCAAACCAAACACACCGCTCCCGTTGTTGGTGAACACTGAAAGTGCGCTATCATAAGTATTACCATCAAATATCTCCCCATAATTCGCGGCAACCAAATCCACCTTGCCATCCACATTTGTGAACGCCGCGATTGATACGGTATAGGCGTAATTGCCAATTAAAAAATTGGTGTTGAAGCCGAATCCACCGCTGCCATTGTTGGTGAACACCGAAATCGTGTAGACCGACGAACTGATAGTAGAATTCCAGTTCGCGCAAACCAGGTCCGGATAACCGTCCCCATTCACATCCGCAGCCACAATTGAACTGGGATAGTTGCCCACGTTGATGGTGGCGTTCGATGAAAAAATGCCGCTGCCATTATTGGTCAATATCGTCAATGTGCCATCCTGGATGTTTGCACTGGCCAAATCCACCTTGCCATCCACGTTTTTGAACGCCGCAACCTCGTAGGGATTGACGCCCACAAGGTAATTTGATGAAAGAAGAAATGAAGTTTGGGCGGCGGCTTCACGAATGCCAACAAGCAATGCCAGCGCGACAAACAAATTTTGAATCAGTGTTTTCATGTGATTATTTTGGCTGGTGGGTTGTTGGTTTTAATGGCGGACATATAGTGATGGTTGCAACGCCATCGGCGACGTTCACGTAAATAACCGGCATGCCCGCAACGCCAGTGCCGAATTGAAAAATGGACTGATCCACGGCAATCGCGGATTCGTAGGCTTGATAAAAGCCGAGTTGATTGGTCATTGGGAGGTTTAGAGAAAGCGACGGGCCGTTCGGCAGGTTGGTGGTCAGAATCGAAATCCAGTCAATTAAATTGGTTGAGAATTCAACCGTGTAGTAATTTCCGGTATTGCCATTGAGGGAAAGTTGAATCTGGCCGCTGGAGGTTTGATTCGGCAAGGTGAGGATTTGAGCCTTTGCCACGGCAAAGCCGGTAACCAACGCCATTGCGACGAACAAACATTGGAGCCGGGTTTTCATAGGGCTGTTTTTTTATCGGGAAAAACTTGTCATGGCTGCTGGATCAGCCGGTAAAATCGTTGTGCGACACCGGCGCAAAATTGGTGACGGTAATCACCGAACCGTTGCCGGTGATGTTGGTCAGGGTCTGCCAGCTTGGGCTGGAGAGGGAATTGGCGTAGCTCACGGTGTAAGACTCTCCAAGTTCGCTTTGAATCGAGACCAAAAAGTTGCCGTTCCCGGCGGCTGGCGCAAAGAAGATGGGCGCGGGCTGAATCCAAAAGCCGCCTTGAATGGAAAAACGCGCGCTGCTCGGAACGGCGGCAACCGGCTGGGCGATGGTGCTGCCCAGTTGAAACCGAGCGCTGGTGCTGAACGTCGTGCCACCGCCGGCAATCACGCCGCGCGTGATGTCAAAGCGGCTGCTGCTTTGGGCTTGTGATGACAACCCAATCAGCAGTCCGAAAACGCCTACGATGAAAATGGTTCGCATAAATCTATTTCGGGCCAACAGCTATGAATTGGAAAGCCGCATCTGTCGCGGTCGTAGATCCGCTCGTTCCCGTCTCTGTCACGATATAAAATGCAGACGCAGTTTGATTGTTTACGCCGTTATCCAGGTTAACGGTATATCCCCAACTTTCACTCGCAGCCAAAGTGATGGCAGGAACCCCGGAAAAAGGTTTTGTGAAAGTAACAGTGTAATGTCCCGTAGATGTGTGCGAAACGGTGAATCCAGGAGTTCCCGAATAAGGGACGCCCGTATCAGAAACGATGCCGCGGATGACTGTGAGATTGGTCTCGGCATTTGCCGTGATTGCCGCCGGATTTGTTTCGCCAATTTGAAGGGTGTTGCCGCTGGGCGTTATGGTCACATTTGCTCCCGCCGAAAGCAACACGGTGTCAGCCAAACCATTGAGACTCTTGACCACCTGGCCACTGGCAATGTTGGTCGCATTCACGGCATTTGCCGTCAAGTTGCGATTGGTGACGGCGTTGCCCGCCAACTGCGTGTTCATAATCGCGCCATTCGTGACCGTGGCGGCGACGGCGGCGAATTGGGCATACGGATCGGCCATCACTTGAACCCGTGGTGTGAGGGTTTGCGTGACGCCGGCATTGGTCACGGTGATGTCCAGATAGCGTGCCGTGCCGTTGAACGCGCCCGCACCGAAATCCAGATTCACCGTAAACAGGCCGTTGACCAGCGCGGGCGTATTGGTGACCGCACTGCCAACCTGGTTGCCGGCACTGACGGCGTCGTAAAGCTTGAAAATCATCATGTAAGTGCCGTTGGCATTCGTGCCGTTGTCCCGGAGCTGGCCTTGATAGGTGAACGCCGTGGTGCCTTGGGCGGCCGATTGATGGATGCCGGAAAACAACGCAAGCGCGATAAAAAAATACTGGAGTTTGCTTTTCATACAGAATTAAGATTGCCTCATTGTGACGATGTGCGCTTCTTACTGAAGAGTTTCTACCACTCGGACAAAGAAATTGCAACACAAAAGAGGCGTCATCTTTTTGACGAAGGAAAACACAGGTTGAGCCCGACAAATGGCCGGTTTGTTCAAGCGACCTGCGCGACCAATTGCTTCGTCATTTTTGCCTTGGCCCACGCTGCTGGTGCAAATTCTTTGATCTGGGTGATCTTGGCTGCCGGCAAGTCAGTGAACAAATCTTTCAGATAATCAAACGGGTTGACGCCGTGCCGCCGACAACTGCCTAGCAGGGTGTAAATCACCGCGCTGCGTTCCCCGGCTGTAGGGTGGCCGATAAACAACCAGTTCTTTTTCCCAAGAGCGCTGGGCCGAATCGAATTTTCAATGAGGTTGTTGTCGATCTCCAAAGTCCCGTCCATGACGAATTGGTTCAAAGGCGTCCAGCGTTTCAGCGTGTAATCAATCGCCTGTCCGAGCAGCCCTTGCGGCAAAGTATTTCTCCGTATCAACTCCATGGCGCGATGTAGCCGACTCAATACCGGTTGCGATTGCCATGCCCTCATCGCCTGCCGCAGTGCCGGGACAGCCTTTTGCTGGCGTAGTTTCCGTTCCACGGCATAAAGCTGTCCGATTTGGCCCACAAACCACGCCGCCAATCTGGTCTCCGCCAACGCCTCATGGAAGCCTCTGCGAACGTGGGCCCAACAGCCAATCAAAGTCAGATCACTTCGTGCTTTGGCCAGTGATTCATACGCGGAATATCCGTCCGTTTGTAATTTGCCTCGGAAGTATTTTAAAAATTCCTCCGGCCCTGCCCGCGACCGGCTCACCCGCCATTCAAATAACACATCACCCTTTGGCCGGCTGTAGATCCAAAGATAACCTTGCTGACTTTTGCCTTTCACATCTGGATCCAAATATCGAATCGGCGTCTCGTCGGCCTGCAGGTAATTGCCCTGTAGCAAATCATCACGAATCGACCGATAAACCGGCTTCAATAACTCGGCAGCCTGTTCGACCCAACAGCCCATCGTCTTGCGGCTCAATTCCACTCCGAACTGTTGGCGGAACATCTTCTCCTGCCGGTAAAGCGGTTGGTGATATTCATATTTGCTGACCAGAATCTGTGCCAGTAAACCCGGCCCCACCATGCCTTGTTCAATCGGTTGCGGCGGCAGTGTGGCTAAAGCAAATCTCTCGTGCTTCACGTAACGCGGGCGTATGAAAATGCGTTTGATGATTTTAGGGGCGACCCAGTCCAGTTGGCTGGTGCGTTCCTCGCTGATCTTTTTCCAGCCATCAGGCTGTGCCTGGACTTCCTTCGGTTCAATCACGATCTCCTGCGTCTCCA
>CAYYWB010000136.1:0-6813 GCA_964475285.1 uncultured Bifidobacteriaceae bacterium
ACGACGAGCGCGACTGGGCCAAATGGTTCAAGTGTTCGGACATTGACCCGACGGTGCTGCCCAGCGAGGTGGTCAACCGCGCCCGGCAGAAGGGTTACGCGCTGCTGTTCGCGCGGCGGATTTTTTTCCGGCCCATCCAGACCTTCAAGCTGATCCGCACGCTGGGACGGCACATGAAATACAGCGACATCTTCCGGCTGTTGAGCAGCCCGTTCCGCCGGCGCAAGCTGAACCGCACGCCGGAATTGCCCGCGCGAATGACCGAACTCGGATTGACCGCGCCCATCCGAACCGCCGCAGCGGTGGATGTCCCGGCAGTTCCCGCGTGACACGGCGCGCCGCGTTCTCCCCATCGGCGGCGTCTTAATTTCCATCGGCGGATGCGTCGCTGCCGCGCGCACGACGGCGCGGCAACACCGCCGCCACTGAATTGGGATGCTTCCTCCACATTGTTGGACTTGCAAATTTCCACGGAAACGGTTTCGATATGAGAACATCAACCGAAGAGACCGGCTGGTCCCGCGGCCAATTTAAAAAACATTATGGCTGAATTCAAATTTTCCTGCCCGCAATGCGGCCAGCACATCCAGTGCGACACTGGCTATGCCGGCGCGCAAATCAACTGTCCGTCGTGCCAGCAGTCAATCGTCGTGCCACAGGCGCCGCATTCCGCCGCCGCCCCACCGGCGATGCCGGTGCCGCCGCCAGCGCCGGTGGGCCTTGCGACGAGGCAAAGCACCACGACTCCGGCGACGGGACGGCGGTTCGGCGGCGCGCCCGGCGCGCAACCGGCGGCCAAGCCCAAATCGAAGGTGTTGAAAACTGTTTTGGTCATCACCGCGTGCGTCGTGGTCTTGGCCGGACTCGGCGCGGGCGGCTGGTTTGGGTTCACAAAATACAAGGAACACAAGGCGGCGCAGGAGGCGAAGAAGGCAAATCCCGCGGCGCAAGTGACCGCGCCGACCTCGACCGCTACTGTTCAGGCGTTGAGCATTTTGACCAAGGTGCATTCGGCTTACACCAATTTTACCAGCATAACAGAAGACGGCACGCTCACCTTGTCTCTTGACTTGTCGAACCTTACGTTCGCCGATTTGAATCCGGATGCGCCGGCCAATACGAAGAACCCCAACCGGCGTCCGACGAACATGCCCCGAATCATCACGAACGCAACCGAGTATTCTGTCAAGCGCGCGCAGACAAACTGGTTTTACTTCGCTGGGGAGGCGGTAACAATGGCTGATCGCCAGACCTCGACCAACACCTTCGCCATGTGGTCAGCCGACAAAGGCACGTTCATGTTCATGGATTCCCATACAAGAGGTGTGCCAGCGACATATCAGCAGCTTGCCGATGCTGGGTCGGTGAACAACACGTCGGCGCAAATGACGGAGCAAGTCAGGAACATGCAGCAGCTTTTTGGCGATCCGGCACAACTGACCAAAATCATCAAAGATTTGGGACAGACGGATGATGAGCCGGTCAACGGGCATGATTGCTACACCCTCACCGCCAAGGTGCTTGGACAAAAAGTGAAAATCTGGGTGGACAAATCCACCTACCTGATTTCGCAATCGCAAATCACGCTCGGCGGAGCCATCAGCGACGAGGACATAGACGACGCCTTCTCGCTGTTCGCCGCCGGCATTACCAACGTGCCACCGGCGCAACTGGACATGATCAAGGCGCAGGTCAAAAAATACACGCCAGCGATGACGAAAATCCGCGGTGTCATCACTTCGACCACCAAAGACATTGAATTGAATCCGGCGCTTTCCGCCGACGATTTCAATTATGCCGTGCCGCGTGGCGTCCGGTTGACCCCGATGCCGGTCGCGCCAACCCCACCCGGGCCGGCGGCACCCAGACCGGCGGCACCCAGGCCGGCGGCACCCAGGCCGGCGGCACCCAGGCCGGCGGCACCCAGACCGGCGGCCAAGTAGGAGAAATTCCGACCTGTTTCATTGCCGGATATGCGCTGCCTATAAACGTTGACGCTCGCCACCCAAAAGGAAATTTGCTAAATTATCTTCATGGGACGCCAATGGCTTCATGCAAAACGCCTGGTCGCCGGTCTTAAAAAAGGCCGCACGACCGGCAAACTCGTCCGCGAAATCTCCGTCGCCGCCAAAATGGGCGGGCCGGACCCGGACATGAACCCGCGCCTCTTCACCGCCGTCGAGAAGGCCAAAAAGGAAAGCGTGACGAAGGACGCCATTCAACGCGCCATCAACAAGGGCGCGGGCATCGGCGAAGAGAAATTGGTGATGGAGCACGTCGTGTTCGAGGGCAAGGCGCCGCACAACGTGCCGGTCATCGTCGAGATTTACACCGACAACGTGAACCGCACCGCGCCGGAAATCCGCGTGCTGTTCAAGCGGGGCCAGCTCGGCACCACCGGCAGCAACAAGTTTCTCTTTGACCACGTCGGCCTCGTCGAGGCGCATCATCCCGACGCTGGAATTGACCGTGAAGCTGCCGCCATTGAAGCCGGCGCCAACGAGTTCGAGACGCTGACGGGCGAACAGAACGACGACATTCCCGAAGGCGCGGCGGGCGCGAAATTCATCTGCGACCGCGCGGCGGTTCACGCTGTTTCAAAATGGCTTTCGTCAAACGGCTGGACCGTCGTGACGAGCGAACTCGGCTATGTGCCGAAAATCTTTCCCGAACTCACCGACGCGCAGCGCGCCGAAGTTGGCGAATTTCTGCAAACGCTCGACGATCACGACGACGTCCATCGCGTCTGGGCGGCGGTGAAATAAATTGTTCTTTGTTTAGCTTGACGCTCCAAGCTGACGACTGATTCGGCGGTCGTGCAAAATTGGTTGCGCAATTTTCAATCTGGTTCGAACCGAGTCTTCGCTCAATTGTTCAGCCAGAAATTGTTCCCAAGCTTGGCGCACTTCCGGTTCCATTTCTGTTACACGCATTTGACCAACACGGTTTGTTGTAAGATTTGTCCAAATTTCGCTAGCGCCGGTTTCAATTACCGTGATTGCTTTTACGAACCATTCAGGGTTTTGTGTGGTTTCACTTGGAGCGCCATTAAAATGAAGATATTTTCCCATTTCCCAATGCGTGCGTTTTAACTGCGACATATTCCACTCGATGATTCTCGGCAAGCGTGGATCAAGCGAACAGCAGATATTGGTAAATCTAACGAGCTTCTGATAATTGGGCTCCATGCGATCAATAACTTTATACATTTTAGTCGCATTTTGTTTGCAATGGAGATATTCCGCTTCCTCTAAATGACCTCCTCCGAGTGTATGAATAATATCAAACCATAGCTGTTCGATTCCTTGTCGAAGTTCAAGGGCGGCATATTGCAGCGCTGAAAAGTTTGTATTTTTCTTCGCGTAGTCTAACCAAGCAAGTGACTTCCAAATTAACCATGCCGAATCAAAATGTTGTTTACCACCAATGATTTCGTTTGGAGGCTGGTTTGTAAAAGGTGGAGCAGCCATTGCTATTCTTCCCCATGCGAATCAGGTTTGCGCTCCCAGCGGCGCGGCGCTCGTTCGGGTGGAGTGGTGTCCACTTTGGCGTAGTAAGTTTCCTCGCCGAATTGCGCGTCGGCCTCCTGCTGCAATTTCAACGACGGCGTGACGTTGAAGCGTTCATTCGTGTCCACGAAAACCACCTCGCCGCCGGGCCGCATGAAACACAGCAACAGCGGACATTTGCCGGGATGCGCCGCGACGAGTTCGGTCACGGCATTTAATTGCTCCGGCTTCAAATGCGCCGTGTGCAATCGCAAATGGACCTGCTTTGTGTATTTTTTCGGCGCGTCCTCCAGCGGCATGATTTCCTGCGGAAAGATTTTCGGCTTGTCCTCGACGGTGTTGACCTCGCCCACGACGAGGATTGCCTTGTTCGGTTCCAACAGCGGGCGGAACTTGTCGTAGTCGTTCATCACGAGCAGTTGCACCGAGCCTTCCAAATCCTCGAGCGTCACCATCGAATACGGCTTGCCGGATTTTTTCGAGAAGCCGTGCGTGACCGCCGCAATCAACCCGCCGATGCGCGTCATTGAACGATTTGGCAGTTCCGCCAGCTTCACGGTGTTCGCCAGCGCGTATTTTTCCAGGATCGGCGCAAACGGTGTCAGCGGATGGCCAGTGACATAAAAACCGAGCAGTTCCTTTTCGTGCGCCAGTAGTTCGTGCTGCGGCCACTCCGGCAGATTGCTGATGGCTTCCGGCATCGGCGGCGCTTTTTCCTCCAGCGCGCCGAAGAGCGAGCTTTGCCCTTTTTGTTTGTCGGACAGGATGCTTGCCGCACGGGCCAGCGTGCGCTCGATTTGCGCAAATAAAGTTGCGCGCGTCTGGCCGAAGCAATCGCACGCGCCGGTTTTGATGAGTGCTTCCAGGGTTTTCCGGCCCAGCGACCGGCCGTCCACGCGCTCGCACAATTCGGACAGCGTCTTGAATTTTCCGCCTTCATTCCGCGCCTTCAAAATCGCCTCGACCGCCGCTTCGCCGACGCCCTTGATTGCCGCTAGGCCGAACCGTATCGCCTTGCCCTCGCGTGCCGGAGCGAAGTGAACGCCGCTCTCATTCACATCCGGCTGCAAAACCTCAATGCCGAACTCGCGCGCCTCGGCGATGTATTCGCTCAATTTTTCCGTGTTCGCCATGTCGTTGGTCATCATGGCGCAGAAAAATTCGACTGGATAATTCGCCTTCAGATACGCGGTCTGGTAAGCGACGATGGCGTAGGCGGCGGCGTGCGACTTGTTGAAACCGTAGCCGGCGAACTTTTCCAGCAAATCGAAAATCTGGTCGGCCTTCGCCTTCGGAATCTTGTTTTTCTCGGCGCAGCCCTTGACGAACTTCTCGCGCTGCTTCTGCATTTCCTCGACTTTTTTCTTGCCCATCGCGCGGCGCAAAATGTCCGCCGCGCCGAGCGTGAAACCGGCCAGAATCTGCGCGGCCTGCATCACCTGTTCCTGATATATCAAGATGCCGTAGGTTTCGCGCGCAATCGGTTCGAGCAGCGGATGCTCGTATTTGATTTCCATTTCGCCGTGGCGGCGGCTGATGAAATCAGGGATCAGCTCCATCGGGCCGGGACGATACAGGGCGACCAGCGCCGTGATGTGCTCGATGGAACTGATTTGAAACTTGCGGCACAAATCGCGCATCCCGCCGGATTCCAACTGGAACACGCCCAGCGTTTCGGCGCGGTTCAGCAAGTCGTAGGTTTTCTGGTCGTCGAGCGGCAAATTCTCAATCGGCACCTCAATGCCGTGCGTGCGCTTGACCATTTCGCAGGTGTTGCGGATGACGGTCAGCGTTTTCAGGCCGAGAAAATCCATCTTCAGCAGGCCGAGGTCGCCGACGGGATTCATCGCGTATTGCGTGACAATCGCGCCGTCCTCATCGGTCTTGAGCGGGAGCAGATTGACGAGCGGCTGGTCGCCGATGACCACGCCGGCGGCGTGGACGCTCGCGTTGCGCGTGAGGTCTTCGAGGATGAGCGCGGTGTCCACCAGTTCGCGCGTGACCTCCTCGGTTTCGTAAGCCTGCTTGAATTCCGGATTTTGCTTGAGCGCCTTCGTCAAATCCATTTTCAAATCGAACGGAATCATTTTCGCCAGCCGGTCGCAGTCGCCGTAGCTCAAGCCCATCACGCGGCCCACGTCGCGCACGACGGATTTCGCGCCCATCGTGCCGAAGGTGATGATTTGCGCGACGGAATCCCTGCCGTATTTGTTGCGGACGTATTCGATGACGTCGGCGCGGCGGTCATCGGCGAAATCAATGTCAATATCCGGCGGATTCACGCGCTCGGGATTCAGAAAGCGCTCGAACAGCAGGCCGTAACGGATGGGGTCAACGTTCGCGATTTCCAGCAGGTAAGTGACAATCGAGCCGGCGGCGCTGCCGCGCGCGACGCACGCCACGCCCATCTCACGGCCTTTGCGGATGAAATCGCCGACGATGAGGAAGTAGGAAATGAACCCGGTTTTTTCGATGACGGCGAGTTCGAGCTTGAGCCGGTCGAGGACAACTTTGATTGCCGCGGCAACGGCAGGATCGTTGGTTAGTGGCACAGGCGTCTCGCCTGTGTGTTTCTGATTTGTATCGCACAGGCGAGACGCCTGTGCCACTGCGTCATACGTCGGCAGCCGTTTCGGGTCATCAATGCCCGTGACGCCAAATTCCTTTCCCTCCGCCTTCGCATGAATCGTGTAGCGGCGAAACAAACCTTCCGCGAGCCATTGCCGCAAAAATCCTTCGCGCGTGAAATGTCCCGGCGGATGAAACACCGGGTAATGCAGCTTGCCGAATTCGATTTCCAAATTGCACTTCTCGGCGACCTCCAGCGTGTTTTTCACCGCGTCGGGCGTTTCGGCAAAGCGCGACTTCATTTCCTCCGCGCTGCGCAGAAAAAACTGCTCCGGCTCATAGCCCGCGCTCATGCGCTTCGGGTCGCTCAACATCGTTTGTGTGCCGATGCACACAAGACAATCGTGCGCGTGCGAATGGCTTTTCTCGATGTAATGAACGTCGTTCGTCGCGATGAGCTTCAGGCCGAATTCCTTCGCCCACTTTATTAAATGCCGGTTGACCTTTGCCTGTTCCGCGATGCCGTGATTTTGCAGTTCGAGGAAAAAATTATCCGCGCCGAGCGTCTGTTTGAACCAGTCCACCGTTTCGCGCGCCTTGTCCAATTGATCTTTCATGATCCAGTCGGGAATCTCGCTGGCCAGACAGCCGGACATCGCGATTAGTCCTTCGTGGTATTTCTCCAGGATTTCCTTGTCAATGCGCGGCTTGTAATAATAGCCCTCCAGATGCGCGG
>CAYYWB010000136.1:6823-7332 GCA_964475285.1 uncultured Bifidobacteriaceae bacterium
TTTGTAGCCGGTCTCGTCCTTCGCCAGCAGGCCGAGGTGATGATAAACGTCGCGCCCGCCGCCGGCGCTGCCGGTTTTCTTTTCCAGCCGGCTGCCGGGCGCGATATAAACCTCGCAGCCGATGATCGGCTTGATTCCTTTTTCGCGCGCCGCCTTGTAAAAATCAATCACGCCGTGCATCGCGCCGTGGTCGGTGATGGCGAGTGCGGGGAATTTCAGTTCATGCGCCTTGTCCACCAGCCGGTCCAGCCGGCAGGCGCCATCGAGCAGTGAATACTCGGTGTGCAGGTGAAGATGAACAAAGTCCGCGTGCGACATGACATCAATCTAGCTTCCCGCCGCCGCGACACCAAGCCGCAAAGTTTTGGAATTGATCACCGCTCCCTTGCCTGACGCGATGGTGCCTGAAGATATCCGGCCTGCGCGGTTTTGCAGCGACAAGTGCGCGCCGCAAGTAATACCACTTCTAGCAAGTAATTGCACTATTCTCCGTTACGGTAGCGTTTACC